>DASZUI010000297.1:0-11896 GCA_035547675.1 Devosia sp. | reverse complement strand
CCGATGCGGGTACGGGAGAGATCGCCGCCGAGTTCGCGCAGGATACGGGCCGCGCCGGGGAAATCGGCCGCCTCGCGGCGGCGCTTCGAGACGGCGAAGCCGAGGCCGGCTTCGGCGGGCGAAATCGTTTCGTCGAGGTCGTGGCCGTAAAGCGGCAGGCCGGCTTCGAGCCGCAGGCTGTCGCGGGCGCCCAGGCCGATGGGTTTTACGCGCGGGTCGGCGAGGAGCGTATCCCAGAGTTTTTCGGCATGCTGGGGATAGCAGCGGATCTCGAAACCATCCTCCCCCGTATATCCCGACCGGGAAACGGACAGACCGATGCCGTGCCAGTCAAACAGGCCATAAGTCATGAAATCGAGGCTGGCGGCCGCCGGCACGAATTGGGAAATGACCTCCGCCGCCTCTGGTCCCTGCAGGGCCAGCAACGCCCCCCGGTCCGCCCGCTGAAGGGTCGCGATATTTCCGGCGGCAGCGTCGAGCCGCGCGAAATCGGCCTCCTTCGTGGCGGCGTTGACGACGATGAACAGGCCGCCGGACAAGCGCAGTTCCGGCGCGCGGGCGACCATGAGATCGTCCTCGATGCCACCGCGATCATTGAGCAGCACCGTGTAACGTATCCTGCCGGGCTTGAGACTGGCGATGTCGCTGGAGACCAGCGGCTCGATCACGGCCGAAATCGCCGCATGGTCCCGCTCCGGGTCGCCCGAGCGCTCCTTCAGCATGAGGAAGCACGGCCCCATATGCGAGACGTCGAAGAGCCCAGCGTGCTCGCGCGTCCACTTATGCTCGGCAATGATGCCGGTGGGATACTGGACCGGCAATTCATAGCCGGAGAAGGGCACCATGCGGCCACCCAGGGCACGATGCTTCCCGTCCAGCGGGACGGTCTTCAACTCTCTGATTTCGTCGGCCAAGGGTCACCCGCGGCAAGAGACAGTTCCGCACCGGAACCCCTGCTCCGGTGCACTGCCCCCTCTGTCCGCTGACCTGAGAGATTTCCTCGCGAGAGACCGGCCCTCGCAAGTTGCTCCTTCGGTGAGGAAGCCCCGAGGCTTCCTGCTTTCCAGAGTGACTAAATGCTGCGGTCCTTTTGCCTGAGAGTTTCCGGGGCGGTTGCTCCTTCGGCGGCGGGGACTGCTCCCCGCTCTCTCCCGCAGTCCCACCAAGGATGGGCGAGTTCGGCGCCGGCGTCAACCGGCGCGGCTGGATTTCCCAGTGTCGAAACCGACCCAGATGACGATGTCCTCGCCACCGAGATAGGGAATGGCGACGTTGTCCACCACCTTGACGAACTCGGCCGACTGGGCGGGCGGGACGATGGCGACGGGGACGGTGTATTTATCGCTGAACACAGGCGTGCCGTTGCGCTCGACCGAGAAGCGCAGCGGCAGCGTGACGCTGGTTTCCTTGCCGGCCGGGCCGAGCAGCACGCGGCCGACAACGCCCATCTTGACCGTGATGAGGCCATTGGAAACCACGCAGTTGCGGGTCTCCTTCTCGAAACTCGCCTGATAATGCAAGGCATTGGGATCGCCGGTGCGGCCGCCGCTGTAATAGAACAGCGCCTCGGCCCCCGGCAAGACCTTGATCTCTGGACATTGCGTGGCGATGGCGGGGAGCGCATTGGCCTGGCCTTGGGCGATCTGGGCCGGCGTCTGGTTCGCATTGGCCGCCTGCTGGCTCAGCGCCGGATCGCCGCCGCCGAACATATCCATCGCGCAGCCCGAGAGCATCAGCGCAACCCCGGCGGCAAACCCCAGGCGCAGCCCGATACCGGCGGCCGCGATCGGTTTTCTCATCATGCGAACGAACTTCCCCCTCGGGCGTCTCTCGAAAGCGCCCAGTGCTTCAATTTCGGCGGTGGCGGCCGCCCGGTCCTTGCCCCCGGGGCATCATTGTCAAGCGGCGGCCACTTGGCAAGCTGGCCGGCTCAAGACCAAACGGAAAATCGGGCTTCTGCCCAGGCGCCCTGGCGTTCCCGCCCGTCAAGGCGCGACCCGAACCGGCGCGGACGCCTGATAGGCGCCCCGGCGGGTCAGAAAGGTCAGGTCCACAGGGCTGCTCACCCACGCCGTACCACCCTGCCCGCGCAGCTTGAGCAAGACTGTATGGCCATCCGGGCCTTTTTTTGGCGTATCGAAGACAATCCCCGGATCGGCCGCCGCCACGATGATCGAGCCCGGATCGATGGCGGGATCGAGCCCCTCAATGCTGAGCGTCGCGTCGGCGGGCTGGTAGGTCAGCGCGGCGAAGGCCGGCGCCTTGCCGTCCCAGGCCATCGGCACCTGGGACTCCGCCTGGCGCAGCCGGAGGGAATTGGCCGGATCGGCAGCCGGCGCGAGCGGCAGCTCGAAACGGGCCCGCACCGGCACGCAGACCTCGGAACAGACGCCCATGGTCACGGCGAGCGCGAGCACCGGCGCATCGCCGGAGAGCGTCAGCCTGACCGGCAGCACGGTGGGCCCGCGATAGACATAATCAAGCACGCCGGAGACGTTCTCGACCGAAGGATAGGGCCAATCGATCCGCGCCGTAGCGACGCCCCGCGAACCGGCGATGTCGAGCGTGGTCGGGATGCCGGATTCGCCGGGGTGCCGCCAATAGGTGGTGTAGCCATCGGGCATATCGAGCTCGAGGCCGACCGTCGTGCTGCCGTCGGCGGCCTGTTCGCCGCTCGAAACAAGCCGCAGCCGGGCGCCCGGCGCGACCTCCTGCCAGGGCGTGGCGGCGGCAAGGGCGGGCTGAGCCGCGAGCAGGCAAAGGGCGAGAACCGGAAGGTGGCGCATGCGTTCTGGATAACGCAAGCACGGCCGGCACGGAATGCAATTCCGGCTCAGCGCGGCGTGATCGCAAAAGTGCATTCCCCTTTGGCCGGCCCCGCTTTAGGATGGCCCACATGGAGCAAGGATCGATGCTTTCGCTCAAGGGCCAGTTTCTGGTCGCCATGCCCGACATGGTCGATGAGCGGTTCCATGATGCCGTCATCTTCATGGTCGGGCACGGCGACGAAGGCGCCATGGGGCTGGTGGTCAACCACAGTCTCGACGACATGCGTTTCGGCGACATCCTCGAGGAACTGGAGCTCGGCGAGCGCAGCGAGATCATCCGCCTGCCCGAGCGCATCCGCGAGCGGCGCGTATTGCGCGGCGGGCCGGTGCAGCGGGGGCGCGGCTTCGTGCTGCATTCGCCGGATTATTTCCGCGACGGCAATTCCTATACGGTCAGCGACGACATCTGCCTCACGGCGACCCTCGACGTGCTGCGCGCCGTCGCCTTCGGCAATGCGCCGGCGGATTCGCTCTTCGCCCTCGGATATTGCGGCTGGAGCCCCGGCCAGCTCGAGGGTGAAATCCGCGGCAATGGCTGGCTTACCGTGCCCTTCGACCGCGACCTGCTGTTCGGCACGCCGATCGAAGAGCGCTATGACCGGGCCCTCGGCACCCTGGGCATCACAAGGGCTACCCTCAGCGCCATGTCCGGCCGTGCCTAACCCAGCCATTCGGCTGGACCGGATTTTCGATGTGGTGGGGTAGAGCGCGCGCGGCTCATCCTTCGACAGGCTCAGGATGAGGTCGGGTATGCTGATGAGGTGGGCGCACTCATTCCACGACCTCATGGTGAGCCTGTCGAACCATGGGCAGCGCGCGCTCTACCTGGCCACATCGAAAATCCGGTCCAGCCGAATGGCTGGTTAGCGCGTGGCTTGGGAAGCCAGCTTCTTTTGCAGGTCGATGGCGCTCATGGCGGCGCCGAAGGCGTAGCCTTGGGCGTAGTTGCAGCCGAGCTGACGCAGGCGGTCGATCTCGTCGAGTTTCTCCACGCCCTCGCCCACCACCATAAGATCGAGCTCGGCGGCGAGCGCCACGATGGCGCGGATGATCGGCGCCTGGGTGTGGGCCATGCCGCTTTCGTCGGAAATCTGCACGAAGGGCGCCGGGATCTTGATGGTGTCGATGGGGAAGCGGTGGAGATAGCTGAGCGAGGAATGGCCGGTGCCGAAATCGTCGAGCGCGAGGCCGAGTCCCAGGGCCCGGAGCGAGGAGAGGATATAGGCCGACTGTTCCGGGTTGGTCATCACCTGGCTCTCGGTCAATTCGAGCTTGAGGTGCTGGGCGATGCCGCGATGTTCCTGCACCACGGCGCGCATGTCGTTGAGCAGGGTTTCGGTCGCCAGCTGGCTGGGCGAGAGATTGATCGAAACGAAGAATTCGTTCGGCAGGGTGAGGTTGTTCAGCCAGTCGCGCATCTGCGTGGCGGCCTGTTCGAAGGCCAGCCTTCCGACGCGGTCGATGAGGCCCGAGCGTTCGGCCAGGGGGATGAACTCGTCCGGGTTCACCACGCCGCGCGTCGGATGATTCCAGCGCATCAGCGCCTCGGCGCCGGCGATCAGCCCGGAATGGATGTCCATGATGGGCTGGAACTGCACCTGCAATTCGCCCTGCTTCAGGCCCCGGTCGAGGTCTTCCTCGCTGGCCCGGTTGTAGGCGGTGATGGTGCGGGCGGCGGCGCGGAAGGCCTCGATGCGGTCGCCGCCGAGGCGCTTGGCGTGATACATGGCCAGTTCGGCGTCGCGCAGCACGTCCTCGGAGGCGGCGGCCGAGCCATCATAGATGGCGATGCCGACCGAGGCGGTGACCGACAATTCCTTTTCGCCGAAACTGAAGGGAGCCTTGATGGCCTTGCGGATCTGCTCGGCGGTCTCGGCGATCTTGGTCGCGGCCTGCTCGGAAGCGAAGATCACCGCAAACTGATCGCCCGAAAGCCGGGCCACGGTATCGAGCGGGGCGACGAGGCGGGAGATGCGGCGCGCGACCGCGAGACGCACCGAATCGGCGGCCGAGTGGCCGATCTTTTCCTCGAGATCGAGGAAACGGTCGATGTCGATGAAGAACACCGCCGGCTTGGCACCGCCGGCGCGGGCTCGGGTCAGGGCGCGGTCCAGCCGGTCCATGAAGAGCTGGCGGTTGGGCAGGCCCGTCAGGCTGTCGCGCACCGCGTCGTGCAGCAGCCGGTCGCGGGCCGAGCGGTCGTCGGTCACGTCCTGCAGCGTGCCGACGATGCGGTTGACCTGGCTGTCGCCGCCCAGCACCGGCTTCACGCGCAGGCGGAAGGTGCGATAGCTGCCGTCGTGCCCGGCAAGGCGAATGTCGGAGGAGACCTTGCCCCGGCGCAGCTCGACCAGCGTGTCGAGCGCGGTGCGGAAGCGGTCGCGATCCTCTGGATGGATGCGGTCGAGCCAGCGCTTGATGGCGCCGCGCAGGGCGCCGCGGCGCTCGCCGAGCCGGGTTGCCAGCTCCTCGGAGACGCTGACCCGGTCGCGCTCGATATTCCAGTCGAAGACGAAATCGCCGGAGCCGGTCAGGGCCAGCGCCCGGCGCTCGACCTCGGAGAGGGTACCGATGGAGACCTGCCCGTCGGAGAAGGCATGCTGCACGGCGGTGAACCCCACCAGCATCACCAGCAGCACGAGGCCGCCGGCAATGGCGGGCTGGGCGATGTCGTTGGAGACCTGCCCGGTCAGCACCAGCCAGCCATAGAACAGCCAGGCGATGTAGATGATCCAGGTGGGGACCAGCAGCACCGCGCGATCATAGCCGCGCAGCGCCAGGAACAGGATCAGCACGAAGCCGGAGGCCCCGAGCAGCGCCAGCACCAGCCGGGCGACGGTGGCGGCCGTTGCCGGCTGGAAGAAGGCGAAGGCGAGCAGCGCAATGAAAACCGCCGCCAGGGCCAGCGCCAGATGGATGAAGCGCAGATGCCATCGGTGAAGGTTCAAATAGATGAACAGGAAGCCGAACAGCGTCGTGGCGATCAGCGCCTCCGAGGCGGCGCGGAAGGTCTGCATCGAGCCATTGCCCGTCCCCAGCAATCGCCCGAACACGCCGAAATCGATGAGGAGGTAAATGAGCACCGCCCAGGCGAAGGCGGCCGTGGCCGGGAAGACCCCCCTGCCCTTGACCGCGAACATGATGGTGAGGAACACCGCCGCGAGGCTCGATATGCCCAGCACCACGCCACGGAAGAGCGTGAAGGAATTGACGTAGTCGCGATAGGCGTCGGGCTTCCACATATAGACTTCGGGCAGCGAACCCGAGGAAAGCTCGGCGACGAAGGTGACCGTCGCACCGGGATCGAGCGTGATGTCGAAGACATCGGCTTCGCTGTCCGCGACGCGCGTCGGGCGGATGCCCTGGTTGGGGGTCAGCGCCTTGATCCGGTCATTGCCGAGGTCGGGATGGAAGATGCTGGAGCCCGGCAGGCGGAAGAAGGGCGCCACGAGCAGGCGCTCGATCTGCGCATCGGAATCGTTCTTGAGCGCGAACAGCGCCCAGCTCGGATTGGTGCCGGGGGCCGAGGCCAGCACCTCGATGCGGCGGATGATGCCGGACGAATCGGGCGCGGTGGAGAGCTGCACCTTGCCGCCGCTGCCCGGCACGATCTCCATGACGTGGGTCAGGTTGATGGCGTTGACGTCCTCGGGGACGGAGATGACCTGGAACGCCTGGGCCGGCAGGCTGCCCACCAGACTCCCTACGAGCGCAAACAGCAGACTCAGCCAGAGGATGAGGAGTTGGCGCATAAAGTGTAGGAATTCCCCGAAAGAAGGCAAACTCGTAGCGGGCTTTGCGTGCCGGGACAAGCGGTCAGCGGGGCAGGCGCCGGGCCGCCTGGTCGTGACGCTCACGGGTCAGGCCGAACATGACGTGATCGGCCCAGCGGCCGTCGATCTGTAGATAGTTCTCCGCATAGCCCTCTTCGCGGAATCCGTTTTTTTCAAGGACGCGGCGGGAGGCTATGTTGTTGGGAAGAAAGGCGGCGTGGATGCGATGCAGCCCCAGCGTATTGAACACGAAGGGCAGCACGACCGAAACCGCCTCCGTCATCAGCCCGTTGCCGGCATATTTGGAGCCCATCCAGTAGCCGAGCGTCACATGCTGGGCGGCGCGGCGGCGGATGTTGGAGAGCGTCAGTCCGCCGACCAGCACCTCCCGGCGGCCATCGGCCAGGAAGATCAGAAAGTTGAAATCGGTGCCCTGGGCCGCTTCCTTGCGGCCACGCTTGAGGCGGGCCATGAAGACGCGGCGGGTGAGGTCGGCCTCGCTCCAGCGCGGCTCGAAGGGCCTGAGGAATTCCCGGCTGTCGCGCCTGAGATTGCGCCAGGCGACATAGTCGCGCGGACGGGGCCCGCGCAGCAGCACGCGTGGGCCACGCAGCACAGGCGTTTCGTCGCGCGGCGGGAACGGCCAGACCATCTAGCGGGCCGTCCGTCGTTGGCGGGCTGGCGGGATCACGGCGCGTTAGTGCTTCATGCGTTCGGCGATGGTCCCGCGGTCCGGCAAACCGGCGACCGGACCTACGCCGGCGAGCGAAACCTTGTCGTCCGAGAAGATCTGCGTCGCGACCTGCTTCACGCGGTCCACGGTGATGCGGTTTATGCGCTCGACCGTCTCCTGCAGCGGAATGACACGGCCCCAGAGTATCTGCTGGCGGGCCAATTGGCCGGCGCGCGAGGATGGGCTTTCGAGCGACATCAGCAGGCCGGCGCGGATCTGGTTGCGGACGCGAACCACTTCCTCCTCGGTGATGCTGTCGGTCGCCCGCTTCAGCTCGTCGAGGATGACAGGCACCAGTTCGGGGACCTGCTCCCCGCCGGTCGAGGCGGCGATGCCGAAAATGCCGCTGTCGGCAAAGGCCCAATGGAAGGCATAGACGGAATAGCAGAGGCCGCGCGCCTCGCGCACTTGCTGGAAAAGGCGCGAACTCATGCCCCCGCCGAGGATCGAGGCGAGCACCTGAGCGGCATAGAAGCCGTCGGAATTATAGGCCCTGCCCTCGAAGCCCATGACGATGTGGGCCTGCTCGTGCTCGGAGACGAAGCGCTGCTCGCCGCCGACATAGCGGGCCCGTTCCGGCTCGGGGGCGCCGTTCTTCCTGAGGCCGTCAAAGCGTTTGGTCGCGATCTCGGCCAATTCGTCATGGTCGATATTGCCGGCCGCGCAAATCACCATGCGGTCGCCGACATAGTTGCGGCGCATATAGGCCCTTATGGCATCGGGATCGAAGCCGTTGACGCTTTCGACAGTGCCCAGGATCGTGCGGCCGATCGCCTGGTCGGGAAAGGCCGCCGACTGGAACAGATCGAAGACGTAGTCGTCGGGATTGTCGCGGGCGGCGCCGATCTCCTGCACGATCACCTGCTGCTCGCGATCGAGCTCGCCCTCGTCGAACACCGAGTTCTGCAGAATGTCGGACAGGATGTCGCCGGCAAGACCGACATCCTCCTTGAGGACGCGAGCGAAATAGCCGGTGTGCTCGATGGAGGTCGCCGCATTGAGGTCGCCACCGACATTTTCGATGGCTTCGGCGATCTCGCGGGCAGAACGCGAGGGCGTCCCCTTGAAGGCCATGTGCTCGAGCACGTGGGATATGCCGTGCTCCGGCAGGGTTTCGCTGCGCGAGCCCGCCTTGACCCAGATGCCGATGGAAGCGCTTTCGAGATGCGGCATGTCGTCGGTCAGGACGGTCATGCCATTATCAAGGACAGTGCTTCGAACGCTCAACTCTTCCTCCCGGAACGGGCGCCCTGATGGTCGCTTTCCGTTCCATATCGTATCCGCCAGGGATGGCGGCTCCTGCCCGAACGGGCAGGGGCACCGGGGCATCAGGCGAGTGCCCGCGTCCGGTCCAGGATAAACGCCTCGACACCGCGGGCGTCGTTGTCGAGCACCTCGAAACGCTCGGCGCGGCCATAAAGATCAGCCAACCACAGCGGCAGGGCCGGTTCAACTCCCGAGGCGGCCTTGACCGCGGCGGGAAACTTGGCCGGATGCGCGGTGGCCAGCGCAATCATCGGAATGTCGGGACGTGCCAAGGCCTTGGCCTGCGCCACGCCGACTGCACTGTGCGGATCGAGCAGATAGCCGGCTTCGGCGTGGACGTCGCGGATCGTCGCCGCGGTCGCCGCTTCGTCGGTGCGGCCGGCGGCGAAACCGCCGCGAATCGCCTCGAGCGCGGAAGGCGGCAGGGTGAAGGCGCCGGACTGGCCGAGGCTCGCCATCAGGCTGCGCACCGTCGCGCCGTCGCGGCCCGTCGCCTCGAACAGCAGGCGCTCGAAATTGGAGGAGACCTGGATGTCCATCGAAGGGCTGATGGTCGGGGTCACCGTATCGGTCTCGTAGCGGCCGGTCGCCAGTGTGCGCGCGAGAATATCGTTGGCATTGGTGGCGATGACCAGCCGGCCGATGTCGAGGCCCATGCGCCGCGCCGCATAGCCCGCGAAAATGTCGCCGAAATTGCCGGTGGGGACCGCGAAATCCACTTGCCTGTGCGGTGCGCCGAGTTCGGCCGCGGCCTTAAAGTAATAGACGATCTGCGCGACGATGCGGCCCCAATTGATGGAATTGACGCCGGAGAGCTTCACCTCGTCGCGGAAGGCATGGTCGTTGAACAACGCCTTCACGACGTTCTGGCAGTCGTCGAAGGTGCCGCGCAGCGCGATGTTGTGGACATTGGCATCGAGCACCGTGGTCATCTGGCGGCGCTGCACCTCGGAAGTGCGGCCTTCCGGATGCAGGATGAAGATGTCGATGTTCTCGCGTCCGCGAAACGCCTCGATGGCCGCCGAGCCGGTATCGCCGGAGGTCGCCCCGACAATGGTGGCGCGCTGGCCGCGCTGGGCGAGGATGCGATCCATCAGCCGCGCCAGGAACTGCATGGCCACGTCCTTGAACGCCAGTGTCGGCCCATGGAACAGCTCGAGCAGATGCAGGCCCGGGCCGAGCTCGACCAGCGGCGTCACCGAGGGGTGGCGGAAGCCCGCATAGGCCTCCTCGATCATTTCGCCGACGATTCCGGGCGCCAGCTCGTCGCCCAGGAAGGGCGTCATTACGGCCTCGGCGATGGCGGTATAGGGGGCGGTCGCGAAGCCTTGGATCGTCCTTGCATCGAGCGTCGGCCAGATCTCCGGCACATAAAGCCCGCCATCGCGGGCGAGGCCGGCCAGAACCGCATCGGAGAAACCCAGCGCCGGCGCCTGGCCGCGCGTCGAGACGAAACGCATGTCGACGACATACCCCAAAAAAGCTGCGGCACCCTAGTTGCTGCCCGCCGCGCACGCAACCAGGCATTCGCCTGGACTGATTTTTCGAAAATGGCCACTTAGGGGGCACGTGGCCCGGGGTTCGAGGGTCGCTTCGCTCCCACCTCACCATGAGGTCGCGGAAGCAAACTCGACCTCATCCTGAGGTGCGACCGAAGGGAGCCTCGAAGGATAAGCAGCGCGCGCTGCCTTAGTCCCTCTTCACCTGCCGCCTCACCCATTCGGCCAGCATGATCACCGTCGTCAGCGCAAAGCCGAGCCAGGTGAACGCATAGCCGAGGTGGTTGTTGGGAAAGTCCACCTCGGTTTCGCCGCCCTGCGGCAGGGCGCCGCGCGGCCCGGCGAGCAGGTCGATATAGACCGGGGCGACCGGCTGCAGCGCGGCCGGCAGCATGGCCTGCATGCGCTCGATATTGCGGGCCCAGTCGATGCGGTGCTGGGTGTCGGCGGCGGGGGTGAACGGACCGGCCTCCTCGGAGGGAACGGTGACGCCAGCCAGGGTTACCGTGCCGGTGGGCAGGTTCGGATCATCGGCGAAGGCATCCGCCATAGCCTGGGGAACGAAACCTCGGTCGATAAAGACGGTGCCGCCGCCATCGAGCGCAAAGGGCGTGACGATCCAATAGCCGGGCCCCGAATATTGCCCCTTGGCGTCGTCGCTGAGGCCGACGAAGACCCGGATGGTCTGGTCGGGGATGTAATGGCCGGTCGCGGTGACGGGGCGATAGCCGAAGGCCTCCGGATCGAGGCCCGGCCATTGCGCCTCGGGCGGAAAGGGGGCCGGCGGCAGCTTCATATTGGCCGCGGCCTCGGCGATGAGGCCTTCCTTCCAGTGCAGGCGATCGAGCTGCCATTTGGCGAGGCCAAGGAACAGCGCCGTCAGCGCCAGCATGAAAATGACGAAAATCCAGAACAGCCAGGGACGCCGGGAGCGCGTGACGGGTCCGGCAAGCGTCGCCTCGTTCATTGCACCCTGCCCTCCTCGGCACTGTTGCGATATTGCAGGGCGATCATGGTCGCCTTGAATGGCCGCAGCAGGGCGAGGCAGAGGATCACCGTCACCGGGAGCCATATGATCAGGTGCACATAGGGCGCCGGATGCACCAGGGCCTCGAAGATCACGGCCAGTACGATGACGAGCGGCGCCACGGCGAAGATGACGAAAACCGCGGGCCCGTCGCCGCTGTTGGCGAAGTCGTAGCTCAGCCCGCAGACATTGCATTTCGAGGCCAGCGCCAGGAAGCCGGCGAACAGCTTTCCCTTGCCGCAGCGCGGGCAGGTGCAGGCGAGCCCGGTGGCGAACGGGCTCAGTGGTGGATAGGACACCTCGGTCATCGATGCTCGTTCAATTCCGAACCGCAAAAGAGATGGGGCGCAGCATGGCCGCGCCCCACGAATTGCCTATTGGGGCCGGCCTCAATCGGCCAGCGGGACGCCCCACGAGCCCCAGACATAGATCGAGGCGAAGAGAAAGAGCCAGACCACGTCGACGAAGTGCCAGTACCAGGCGGCGAACTCGAAACCGAGATGCTTGGTGGGCGTGAACTGGCCCATCTGCGCCCGGACCAGGCAGACGATCAGGAAGATCGTGCCGACGATCACATGGAAGCCATGGAAGCCCGTCGCCATGAAGAAGGTGGCGCCGTAATAATTGCCGGAATAGGCGAAGCCGGCATGGCTGTATTCGATGGCCTGGCAGAGGGTGAAGCACATGCCGAGCAGGATGGTGAGCACGAGGCCCCACTTCAGCCCCTCGCGATCGTTCTGCAGCAGCGCATGGTGGGCCCAGGTGACCGT
>DASZUI010000296.1:0-2124 GCA_035547675.1 Devosia sp. | reverse complement strand
GGGAAAGATCATGGCGTCCTCGGACTTCGGGCGGCGAGGATACAAGCCGGACCCCGAGGCAGCCAAGCGAAACGGCAGCGAAGGGATCGTTCGGGATTCGGCGCCAGCGAAAGCGCTTTAGCGTTGGTCGGAAGGCCCCCTCACCCGGCGCTTCGCGCCGACCCCTCCCCCAAAGGGAGAGGTGATATCCGGCGAAGGCCGCGCCATTTCTTCACCGCTCCTTCAGGGACCGCGCCGACCTCTCCCCTGAGGGAGAGGTGACGCTGCGGGAGGCACTGCCCTGATTCACCTCTCCCTCAGGGGGAGAGGTCGGATTGGGCAGCAATCCGGGTGAGGGGGCCTTTCTCTCGGCCGCTACATCACCAGTTCGTCACGGAGCCGTCGCGGCGCTTGAGGTGGGGGGCTTCCCAGAATTTGAAGCTGGCCTGCTTCACATAATCTTCATTGACCTCGACGCCGAGGCCCGGCCCAGTGGGGACCGGATAGCGGGCGCCCTCGAGGCGGAGCTGGGCGGGGAAAATATCCGCATTGTCGAAGCCGAGATGCCCTTCGGCGGGGGAGACGCGGCATTCGAGCCAGGCCATATTGGCGATGGCGGCGCAGAAATGGACGCTCGCGGCGGTGCAGATCGGGCCGAGCGGGTTGTGCGGCATCATGTCGATGTAATGCGCCTCGCACCAGCCGGCCACCTTCATGGATTCGGTGAGGCCGCCGACATTGCAGACATCGACGCGGCCGAACTGGGTGATGCCGCGCTCGATATAGGGCAGGAACTGCCATTTGCTGGCGAATTCCTCGCCGATGGCGAAGGGCACGTCCGTCATGCGGCGCAGCGCCTCATAGGCCTCGGGGGTTTCGTCGCGGATCGGCTCCTCGAGGAAATCGAGCGTGCCCGAGGGCATTTTCTGGCAGAAGCTCGCCGTCTCGGCGACGTTGAGGCGATGGTGATAGTCGATGCCGAGCACCACCTCGCTGCCGAGTTCGGCGCGGGCGCGGGTGCACCATTCGGCGGTGATGGCGATCGATTCGCGCGGCTCGTAGGTGCCGGGATTGCCGTGATGGGCGGGCGACAGGCGCATTGCCTTCCAGCCATGGCCGATCAGCAGCTTGGCATCCTCGATCATGCCTTCGCCGGGCGGGCGGTGGGTGGTGGCGAAAGTGTCGACGTAATCGCGCTGCTTGCCGCCGAGCAGCTCATAAACCGGCACGCCGAGCGCCTTGCCCTTGATGTCGTGAAGCGCGATGTCGATGGCCGAGAGCGCGGCGAGCAGCACCCGGCCGCCCTCGAAATATTGGCTGCGATAGACCTCCTGCCAGATGGCGCCGATCTGCATCGGGTCGCGCCCGACAAGAAACTCGCGGTAATGCTCGACGGCGCCGGCCACGGCCTTTTCGCGGCCGGAAAGCCCGCCCTCGCCCCAGCCGGAGACGCCCTCGTCGGTCTCGATCTTGACGAGCAGCTGATTCCGCGTGCCCACCCAGACCGGATAGGCGATGATGTTGGTGATCTTCATGTTTTTCTCCCTCTATCGGGGAGCTTAGCCCTTGATGACACGGCGCCGGTAGAGGCTCGCCACGAAAATCACCGAAACCGCGAACACGAGGCCGATCAGCATCTGCGGCCAGTCATAGCCGGCAAGCAGGGCGCCGATGGTCTTCCAAGGGTCGAACGAGGCGAGCGCGAAAATGGCCTCGAACAGCGGCTCGGTGTCGTAGCGGAAATCGCCGCGCCAGCGCAGGTAATTGAGGATGTAGCTGCCGCCCGGCGCCGAGGTGAAATCGAACAGGCCCTCAATGGTCGAGAGCAGCAGCGGAATGCCGATGGCCAGCGGAATCGACCAGCGCCCGACAAAGGTCGAGAGCATCCCCACCCAGGCGAGGAAGGGCGCATACCAGAGCAGCGCCAGCACCAGATAGCCGAACAGCACAAGCGTCATGCCTCCCCAGCCGCGCAGCAGGAAGCCGGGCGACGGCACGACCGTAGCGACGCCCATTATGCCGGGCGCCAGCAGGACGAAGCCGACGAGCAGCAGGCCGCAGACGAGGCAGGCGATGAAGACCAGCAGCGGAAAGATGGTGAGCCCCGCGGCGAACTTGCTCATGAGAATCTTGAAGTCGGTCTGC
>DASZUI010000295.1:0-5847 GCA_035547675.1 Devosia sp. | reverse complement strand
TTGCCCCGTCGTCCGGTGCACCTGCCGTTGCGGCAGCCGCCGGCAGTGCAGTGGCTGGTGCAGGAACGGCGACGTCCGCCAATGGGGCGGGCGCGGCCATCGGAACAGCCAAGCCGGGCACGGGCAGCGGCGCCGGCGTTGCGTCGGCTGGGACCGCGGCCGTCGCTTCGGCCGGCAATGGAGAGCTTGGCGGCAAGCAGGGTGCGTCCGGCGCGGCCGGGGGCGTAGCAGGTTCGTCGAACGGCAGCGCTGCCTTGGCGGGGCAGGGCGGCGCCATGGCCGCGCCGTCCGTTACAGCGCCCGTGGTTACGCCGCCTTCGGCTGCGGCACCCGTCGGCACGCCGCCGGCCGTTGCGCAGGCGCCTGCCGTGCCGGCTGCGGCCAGCCGTCCCGCACCCCAGGTCGCGGCAGCGGCGCCGGCCGTGCCAGCGGGTGTGCCGACCATGACGGCGGAGCCGGTGGGCGGACCGGATTCGGACCGCTTCGCGTCGGGCAAGGCGATCATCCGCCATGGCGACAATCTCTGGACGATCGCCAAGCGCGTCTATGGCTCGGGGGTGAAGTACACCACCATCTATCGCGCCAATGACGACCAGATCCGCGATCCGCACTGGATTTATCCGGGGCAGGTGTTCGACCTGCCCAAGGACTCCTGACCATTCGGGCAGTGTGGGGCCGCCTTGCTTCGGCCCCACGCTTCTTTTATCGTCAATTGACGATTGACGATGGCAACCATGCGTGACGACGATCTGGCTGTGGTGTTGCGGGCGCTCGGGCACCCGGTGCGGCTCAATATCCTGCGCATCCTGGCGGAGCGGCAGCAGAACCAGTGCTGCTGCACCGACGTGATGGCGTGCCTGCCGCTGGCCCAGTCGACGGTATCGCAGCACATCAAGGTGCTGGTCGATGCCGGGCTGGTGGAACGCCAGGCCAAGGGCACGCGCAATTGCTATTCGCTGCGGGCCGATCGGCTGGTCGCGCTGGAGGCAGCCTGCAATGGCCTGTTTTCAGGGCTTGGCGCGCTGCCCTCGTCAGCTTCCGGAACCATGGCGGAGCCGGCCTGATGGCATCCAAATCGCTGGCGAAGAAGCGTCCTACGGTCGACGCCGAGGAGACGAATTTGCTGCGCACGGCGGCGAACCTCTGGCCCTATATGTGGCCGGCGGGGCGGCCGGACCTGAAATTCCGCGTCGTGCTGGCGATCCTGGCGCTGCTCGTCTCCAAGGTGGCGACGACGCTGGCGCCTTTCGCCTATAAGGGCATCATCGACGGGCTCGGCAAGGGCGCGGGCCACCAGAGCCTCGTCATGGGGATCGCGGTGCCGGTGGTGCTGGTGGTCGCCTATGCCGTCTCGAACATCGTGGATTCCGGCTTCCAGCAATTGCGCGACGTCTGGTTCGCCAGCGTCGGCCAGAACGCCGTGCGCACGCTGGCGCTGCAGACATTCACGCATCTGCACCGGCTGTCGCTGCGCTTCCATCTGGCGCGGCGCACCGGCGGGCTGAGCCGCGTCATCGAGCGCGGGACCAAGGGCATCGAGACGATCGTCCGCTTCGTCATGCTCAACACGGCGCCGACCCTGGTCGAGTTCGTGGTTGTGGCATGCGTCTTCATCAGCATGTTCGGGTTCGGCTTCCTGGGCGTGCTGGTCGCGACGATCGTGATCTATCTCTGGTTCACGATCCGCGCCTCGAACTGGCGCATCTCGATCCGGCGGGAGATGAACCGCAGCGACAACGACGCCAATTCGAAGGCGATCGATAGCCTGCTCAATTACGAGACGGTCAAGTATTTCAACAATGAGGCGCTCGAGGCACGGCGCTTCGACCTGTCGATGGCCAGCTATGAAAGAGCGGCGATCCGCATCTGGAACTCGCTCGGCCTGCTGAATTTCGGCCAGGCGCTGATCTTCTATACCGGCACCGCGATCATCGGCGCGATGACGGTGCTGGGCGTACTCGCCGGCCGGCTGACGCTGGGCGATTTCGTGCTCATCAACACATTCCTCATGCAGATTTACCGGCCGCTGAACCAGATCGGCTTCGTCTATCGCGAAATCCGGCAGGGGCTGACCGACATCGAGGAAATGTTCCGCCTGCTCGACCAGCAGCCGGAGGTCGAGGACGCCGAGGACGCCCATCCGCTCCGGGTGGACGGGCCGGTCGTGCGGTTCGAGGACGTACATTTCTCCTATGACCCGGACCGGGCGATCCTCAAGGGCATCAGCTTCACCGTGCCGGCGGGCCGGACCATTGCCGTGGTCGGCCCCTCGGGCGCCGGCAAGTCGACGATCTCGCGGCTGCTCTATCGCTTCTACGATGTGAGCGCCGGCCGCATCACCATAGACGGGCAGGATTTGCGCGAGGTGAGCCAGGCTTCCCTGCGCGCCGCCATCGGCATGGTGCCGCAGGATACGGTGCTCTTCAACGACACTATCGCCTACAATATCGGTTATGGGCGGCCGGGCGCGTCCGAGGCGGAAATCGAGGCGGCGGCGCAGGCGGCGCAGATCGGGCCGTTCATCGCCAGCCTCCCCAAGGGCTACGACACCGAAGTCGGCGAGCGCGGCCTGAAACTTTCGGGGGGCGAGAAGCAGCGCGTCGCCATCGCCCGGACCATTCTCAAGGCGCCGCCCATCCTGATCCTCGACGAGGCGACCTCGGCGCTCGACACCAAGACGGAACGCGACATCCAGTCGGCGCTCGATGCCGTCTCGGCCAACCGCACGACGCTGGTCATCGCGCACCGGCTGTCGACGGTGGTCAATGCCGACGAGATCATCGTATTGCGCGACGGGGTGATCGCCGAGCGTGGGCGGCACCAGGCGCTGCTCGCCCGCGGCGGGCTCTATGCGCAGATGTGGAACCGGCAGCGCGAGGCGAGCGAGGCCGAGGAAATCCTGCGCCAGACCGCCAACGACCCCGACGGCTTCGTGCAGCGCGGGCGCCCGGCGGCGGAATAGGCTGTCGCGCGCCGCGCCCCGGCGTTATCCTGAGCCGATGCGGCCCTGAGCCCGCGCAGCAGGAGGAACGCCATGTTTGCCGACCGCCAAGCAACGATGATGATCCCGGCCGCCGATCTCGACCGGGCGATAGGCTGGTATCGCGAGAAGCTCGGCCTCGAGCCGGTGCGCCGGATAGACGCCGGCGCGGCCTATCAGCTCGCCGGCGGCATGCGGATGTTTCTCTACAAATCGGATTACGCCGGCACCGCCCAGCACACGCTCGTTAGCTTCGATACGCCCGACCTCAAGGCGGACATGGCCGCGCTTCGGCAGCGCGGCATCACCTTCATCGATTACGACCTGCCGGGCCTCAAGACCGTCGACGGCCTCTCCGATTTCGGGCCGGTGAAAAATGCCTGGGCCAAGGATTCCGAAGGCAATATCATCGGTTTCGTCGAGGGCATGAGCTGACCAGCCATTCGGCTGGACCGAATTTCCGGATTGGCCAGATTTCCGGATTGGCCAGATAGGCGGCCCGGGGATGGCCCGCTTTCTCGGCGACGGTCAGTGCGTGCGCCGCTTGCGGTGCTCGCTCTCCTGGTTGACGCCGTGCTCGATAGCGCGTTCGCCGCTCGAATTGTCATAGGCCGTTTCAGTGCGCGGGTGCTTGGCCTGCGCTTCCTCGACGGTCTCGTTCACCGGCTCGATATCGGCGCCCTTGGTGTCTTCCTGCCGGTTGATGATGCGCTGGCGCTGCTGATGGGTGGCGTGGCCGGACTGGGTGTTTCGCATTCTGATCTCCTCTGTCCAAGGGCAACGCGAGGCCGGGCCATGCGTTGCCGAGGAAGGAAAGGAGTCCCTCCATGACCAGCAACAAGCATCCCAAGGGCCACAAACCCAACGACATGGACCTCAAGGCCAATCCGGGCATCGGGCAATCGGCCCGCATCAACAATCTCAACGACACCTTCGAGGACGAGGAGGGCGGCAGCACCGTCGAAGGCGATGTGCTGAACGACACCACGCCCGCCGGCGGCATCAATCCCAACCAGCGCGGCCGCACGAACAAATAGCCAGCCATTCGGCTGGACCCGGCTTTTTCGCTGCTGGCAGGTAGAGCGCGCGCTGTTCATGGTTCGACAGGCTCACCATGAGGTCGGTGGATTTTGGGCGCTTCAGCAACCCCGACCTCATCCTGAGCCTGTCGAAGGATGGGCAGCGCGCGCTAAAGCCTTTCCTCCAACACCTCCAATATCGGCACCTGCCCGACAAGCAGCTTCACCCGCGCTTCGTCGGACGCGAACCAGCCGGCGCGGTCGACTTCGGGAAAGCTGCGGCGCTGGCCGGATCGGGGCGGCCATTCGATTTCGAAGCTGTTCGAGCTGAGGGCGCCGACATCGAAATCGCCTTCGAGCGCAAAGGCGACGACGGTCTTGTTCGCGTTCTGCCGGAATTCGCCGAGCGGCCGCAGCGGGCCCTCTGGGGTGAAGCCGGTTTCCTCGGCGAATTCCCGCCGGGCCGCCGCCTCGCGGTCCTCTCCCGGCTCGATCAGTCCCTTGGGGATCGACCAGGCACCGGCGTCCCGGCGCGCCCAGAAGGGGCCGCCGGGGTGAACGAGCAGCACTTCGATGCCCTCGGACGCGCGTCGAAAGAGCAGAATTCCGGCCGAAAATTCGTGCATTTTCTGTTGTTCTTTGTTTGTTCGCTGGTATGCTTCGGCCTCGAAGCGGGAGTGCATCATGGCACAAAGAGCGGGCAGCGCCGACCTGCCGCTGCACGGCGGCTACGTGCCGAAATGGCTGAGCGAGCGTATGGCGCGGCTCGGACCGATCATCTGCGAAGCCATCATCCTGGAATATGGCCGCGACGAATTGCTGCGGCGGCTGGCGCATCCGTTCTGGTTCCAATGCTTCGGCGCCGTCATGGGGATGGACTGGCACTCCTCCGGCATCACCACCAGCGTGATCGGCGCGCTAAAGCACGGGCTGAGGCCGATGTCCCGCGAGCTCGGCCTGACGGTCTGCGGCGGCCGCGGCAAACATTCGCGCAAGACGCCGGACGAGCTCATGGCGGTGGGCGGCAGGGTCGGCATCGACGGGGCGGCGCTGGCGGCGGCGAGCCGGATGGTGGCCAAGGTCGACAGCGCCGCGGTGCAGGACGGGTTCGAGCTCTATCTCCATGGCTTCATCGTCGCCGATGACGGCAAATGGGTCGTGGTCCAGCAGGGGATGAAGGGCGAGGCGAAGCAGGCGCGGCGCTATCATTGGCTGTCCGAGGGCCTGACGAGCTTCGTGGACGAACCGCATTCGGCCATCGACGGCAGAGGGCAGGGGATGATCGTCAATCTCACCGACCACCGGGCCGCGGCGTCGCGCCAAGGGCAGGTCGAGCTGTTGTCGTCCCTCGGCCCCGGCGGAATTGTCAGGGAGTTTGCCCGGCTGGAGCCGCCGGTTGCGAGCCGGCCCGAAGCCGAGACGGACGAGCCGATGCTACCGCATCTGATGATGCCGGACCACCACGACGTGCGGCGCGAGGATGTTGTGCTGAAGCGGCTGCAGGGCAGCCTAGCCGCCGCGGCCGAACGCGGGCCGGGCGATTTCGCCGAGCTGCTGGCCGTGCCGGGGGTAGGCGCGCGGACGGTTAAGTCGCTGGCCATGGTGGCGGAGGTGGTGCATGGCGCGCCCTTCCGGTTCAGCGATCCGGCGCGGTTTGCCTTCGCGCATGGCGGCAAGGACGGGCATCCCTTCCCGGTGCCGCTCAAGGTTTATGACCAGACGATCGGCGTGCTGAAATCGGCTGTCACGCGGGCGAAGCTCGGGGCCAGCGAGGAAATGGCCGCCATCCGCCGGCTGGACGAAGCGGCGCGGCGGCTCGAAGCCCAGGTGAGGGGACCATCCTTCGGG
>DASZUI010000294.1:0-13419 GCA_035547675.1 Devosia sp. | reverse complement strand
CGGCGAAGCGGACGATCTTGTCCTCTATCGATGGGCAGTAGCGCGGACCCCGGCTTTGGATTCGGCCGGAATACATCGCCGAGCGATGCAGGTTTTCCGAGATGATTCGATGCGTTTCGGCCGTCGTACGCGAAATGTAGCAGCTCACCTGCGGCGTCGTAATGACCGGGGTGAGCGGCGAAAACGGCTCCGGCTCATCGTCGCCCGGCTGCTCCTCGAGGACCGAGAAATCGATCGTTCGTCGGTCCAGCCGCGCCGGCGTGCCGGTCTTCAGCCGCCCGAGGCGCAGGCCAAACGCCTCAAGGCGCGTCGACAGCCCGAGCACAGGCCTCTCTCCAATGCGCCCGGCGGGAAAGCTTTCCTCTCCCCTATGAATGATGCCGCGAAGGAAGGTACCCGTCGTCAGAACCACCGCGCGGGCGGAAATGCGCCGCCCATCGAGCAATATGACGCCGGTTACCGCCCCGTCGGCGCCGACGAGCAGATCGTCGACCTCGGCTTCCACGACGTCGAGACCCGGTTGCGCCGAAATGGCGCCCTGCATTGCGGCCTTGTACAGCTTGCGATCGACCTGCGCCCGCGGTCCCCTCACCGCCGGACCCTTCCGCCGGTTGAGGACGCGGAACTGGATGCCCGCGGCGTCGGCGACCCGGCCCATCAGCCCGTCCAGCGCATCAATTTCCCGCACCAAATGGCCCTTGCCGAGCCCGCCGATCGCGGGATTGCAGCTCATCTCGCCAATGGTCGCGAATTTATGCGTCACCAGGGCAGTCGGCACGCCGAGCCGGGCCGCGGCCGCCGCTGCCTCGCAGCCCGCATGCCCGCCGCCAACGACGATCACGCCGTATTCCGTGGTCACCGCCACCTCCAAAATCCCGCCGCTCTTACCGGGCAACCCGTCGCGTGTTTCACGTGAATCACTTGCCGATGCAGAACGCGCTGAACAGCCGATCGAGCACCATCTCAGCGTCGACCTTTCCCACGAGCCGAGCCAGCACATGCCCCGCCGCGCGCAGCGACTCGGCGGCCAGCTCAAGCCGATCGAGGTCAATCCCTTCGAGTTCGGCCACCGCCATGCGCAACGCCACCACGTCCCGCTCGCGGCTGACCACGGCCGGCTCCCCGCCGACACCGTCAGCTGCAGCTACCTTCAAGCGGCCCAACAACTCGTCGATACCATAGCCGGTCCGCACCGAAATGTCGCCCCCGCCCAAATCGGCTTTGGTCGCGATTTCCCAGACGGGACAGTTCGCCGCCGGCTTCTCGGTCGCGCTTACGTCCGGCGCCGTCAGCCACAGCACCAGGTCGGCCGCCTCGATCTGCCGCCGCGCCCGCCTCACGCCCTCCGCCTCTGCGCGGCTCTCGGTATCGCGCAGCCCCGCCATGTCCACCAGCACGACCAGCTGCCCGCCCAGCTCGAGCGCCACTTCCTTCACGTCGCGCGTCGTCCCCGGTTCGTCGCTGACAATAGCCGCATCCGTCTGCGACAACGCATTGAGGAGGCTCGACTTTCCGACATTCGGTGGTCCGGCGAGCGCCACCCTGAAGCCTTCGCGTACGCGTCGTCCCTGCGCAAAGGAAGCCGCGGCGCGCTCCATATCCGCCTTGAGCGCCGCCAGCTCCGTCGCGAAATTCCCGGACAGCTCGCCCACATCGCCTTCATCGGCGAAATCGAGCTGCGCCGCGATCTCGGCCTGCAGGTCCAGCAGCTTCAGCCGCCAATTCTCGATCCGCGTGGATAAATTGCCATCCAGGCGGGCCAGCGCCTGCCGCCGCTGGGACTCGGTCTCGGCCTCGATCAGATCGCCAAGGCCCTCGACGGCCGTCAGGTCGAGCTTGCCGTTCTCGAACGCCCGCCGCGTGAATTCGCCCGCCTCGGCCAGCCTCACGCCCGGCTGCGACGACAGCATGCCCAGCAAGGCACCGATCACCGCGCGCGAGCCATGCATCTGGAGTTCGGCGCAATCCTCGCCGGTGAAGCTGTTCGGGCCGGGAAACCACGCGATGAGCCCGCGATCGATCAGCTCGCCGCCCCATCTCAGCTCGCGCAGCGAGAGGTATCGCGGGTTCGGCATGGCCCCGGCCAGTCCTTCGACCAGCTCGCGGGCCCGCGGCCCCGAAATCCGCACAACCGCAACCCCCGAGGGCACCGCACCCGATGACAGGGCGACGATGGTATCCCCGCCGCGCATGAGGCGCTAAGTGTTCATCGAGTCGAAGAACTCGGAATTCGTCTTGGTCTGGCGCAGCTTGTCGAGCAGGAACTCGATCGCGTCGACCGTCCCCATGGGATTGAGGATCCGCCGCAGCACATACATCTTGCGCAGAATATCCGGCTCGACCAGCAGTTCTTCCTTGCGGGTGCCGGATTTGGTGACGTCGATCGCCGGGAAGACGCGCTTGTCGGAGACCTTGCGGTCGAGCACGATTTCGCTGTTGCCCGTGCCTTTGAACTCTTCGAAGATCACTTCGTCCATGCGGCTGCCGGTATCGATCAGCGCGGTCGAAATGATCGTCAGCGAGCCGCCATCCTCGATATTGCGCGCCGCGCCGAAAAAGCGCTTCGGCCGCTGCAACGCGTTGGCGTCGACACCGCCGGTCAATACCTTGCCGGAGCTCGGCACCACTGTGTTGTAGGCGCGGCCGAGGCGGGTGATTGAATCGAGCAGAATCACCACGTCGCGCTTGTGCTCGACCAGCCGCTTGGCCTTTTCGATGACCATCTCGGCCACCTGAACGTGGCGGCTGGCGGGTTCGTCGAAGGTCGAGGAAATGACCTCGCCCTTCACCGAGCGTTGCATGTCCGTGACTTCCTCGGGCCGCTCGTCGATCAGCAGCACGATCAGATAGCATTCGGGGTGATTGGTGGAAATCGATTGTGCGATATTCTGCAACAATACGGTCTTGCCCGTACGCGGCGGCGCAACGATGATCGCGCGCTGGCCCTTGCCGAGCGGCGCTACCAAGTCCATCACCCGCGCGCTCTTGTCCTTGAGCGTCGGGTCGGGCATTTCGAGCCGCAGCCGCTCGTCCGGATAGAGCGGCGTCAGATTATCGAAATTGATCTTGTGCCGGACCTTTTCGGGGTCCTCGAAATTGATCGTGTTGACCTTGAGCAACGCAAAATAGCGCTCGCCCTCCTTGGGCGACCGTATTTGTCCCTCGACCGTGTCGCCGGTCCTAAGCGAGAAGCGGCGGATCTGGCTCGGCGAGACATAGATATCGTCCGGGCCCGGCAGATAATTGGCATCGGGCGAGCGCAGGAAGCCGAAGCCGTCCGGCAGCACCTCCACCACGCCTTCGCCCGTGATGTCCACCTCCTGCGCCGCCAGCTCCTTTAGGATCGCGAACATCAGCTCCTGCTTGCGCATCGTCGAGGCGTTCTCGACCTGGTGCTCTTCGGCGAATTCGAGGAGTTCGGCCGGCGATTTCGCCTTGAGCTCGCTGAGCTTCATGTTCTGCATGGGGTAGGGGACCCTTGAGACGACTATCGAAGGAGGGGAGACCGCCGGGGCGCAAGGGGCCACCCGTTCCGGGCCGCCCGACCGATGCGGTAAGGATGAAGCGCTAGATAGCGTGAACGGCATGCACATTCAAGCGGCATGAAGCCGCAAGCCGGCGGATTCCGCCATCCGCGGCCGCCGCCCTAGAACGGCTGCACGATCACCATGATGACGATGATGATCACCGCCACCATGGGCAATTCGTTGATCGAACGGAAAAAGCGCGATGTCCTGGTGTTCCGGTCATTGGCGAAATCGCGCAGGAAACGCGCCATGATCCCATGATAGGCCGAAAGTGCCAGTACGAACACCGCCTTCACATAGGGCCAAATCTGGTGCCAATCCACCACCCCGGAGAAGACGAGCCCGAGCCCGAAAATCCAGGTCGCGATCATCGCCGGCGTAGTGATGCCGCGATAGAGCCGCCGCTCCATGAGCTTGAAGGTTTCCGACTGGATCGAGCCCTTCTCCGCATCGGCGTGATAGACGAAAAGCCGCGGCAGATAGAGCAGGCCGGCCATCCACGCGATCACCGAGATGACATGGAGGGCCTTCACCCACATGATCCAATCGCCCGCCATCACGCCTGCCCCTTCACCAGCTTCACCAACGCCGCCACATTTTCGATTGGCGTTTCGGGAATGATCCCGTGTCCCAGATTGAACACATGCGGCCGGTCCGAGAACGCCGCGATGATCGCCTCCGCGCGCCGCGCCATTTGTTCACCGCCGGCGGCGAGTCGCAAGGGATCAAGATTGCCCTGCACGCCGAATCCCTGCGGCAAGGCTTGCTTCGCGGCGCCGAGCGGCATGGCGTGGTCGAGCCCGACCATGTTCACGCCGACTTCCCGGCCATAGCGGCCGAGCATGCCTGCAGCCCCGCGTGGAAAGCCGATGATCGGCGCATCGGGAATTGCCTTGCGCACGCCCTCGACGATCCGCCGGTTCGGCGCGATCACCGCCGCCGCGAACGCCTCCTCGTCGAGATTCTGCGCCCAGCTTTCGAAGAGCTGCACCACGTCGGCGCCGGCCCGAAACTGCGCCACGAGATAGGCGATGCTGGCTTCCACCAGCACATCCATGAGCGCGGCGAATGCCTCGGGCTCGCGCAGCGCGAAAAGCCGCGCCACCGCCTGGTCGGAGGAGCCGCGGCCCGCCAGCATATAGGTCGCAACCGTCCAGGGCGCCCCACAGAAGCCGATCAGCGTCTTGCCGGCGGGAAGTGCCGACTTCACCCGATCGATCGTCTCAAGCACCGGCGCCAGCCGCTCCACGGCCCGTTCCGGTGCCAGTCCGGCAATGTCCGCTGCCCCGACAGGCCGCAACACCGGACCTTCGCCGGCCTCGAAGCCGACGGACTGGCCGAGGGCATCGGGGATGACGAGAATGTCGGAAAACAGAATTGCCGCGTCGAGGTCGAACCTTCTCAGGGGTTGCAGCGTTACTTCGCTCGCCAAACCCGGCGTGTAGCACAGCTCGAGGAAGCTCCCGGCTTTGGCGCGGATTTCGCGGTATTCGGGCAGATAGCGGCCCGCCTGCCGCATGATCCAGACCGGCGGCCGGGCCTGCTTTTGTCCCCGCACGCTATCGAGGAGGGGTTTGGGGGCAGGGGCGCTCAACAGCGCTCTTCCAGAAAAGATTCTGGACTCTTCATTTTCATTATCATGGCCGTGTTCTGCCTGAATTCATGACTGCCCACAATGGCCTGCGCAGCCTGACCGCGTCGGCCGGAGCCCCTGTTCCCGCCTGTTGATGAAGCTGCCGCCATATCGGCGCTCAGGCGCCAGAATGGATTGCTTAACAAAGCGTTAACGCCGGCCGCGAGGTTAACGAAAGGTTACTGCTCCTGTGGGCAGTTCCTGACCAACGCAATGGCTTTTCCCCGATTTCAGCGCTCGCCCGGTGTGGGCGTCCTCACGGGCTCGATTGTGTAGAAGCGGGGAGGCAGCGGGCATAAATCGGCCCGCCCGGCGCTGGGCACGGGCGCAAGCCGCTCCGGGGTTGAGCAAACGGGCACAGTGTGGAAAACCCCTGCCATGCTGATCCTTGCGAGCCGGAGCAAAGCCCGGCAGGCCTTGCTGTCAAGCGCCGTCCTCTCATTCGACGCCCTCGCGCCCGCTGTCGACGAGCGGGCTGTGGAAGCGGAGCTCGGCGAAACGGCGCCGCCCGACTGTGTCGCCGCCGCACTTGCCAAGGCCAAGGCGCAGGAGGTGTCCCGCCGAGTCGCGGGCGCCTGGGTGATCGGCGCCGACCAGACGCTGGCGTTCGAGGGCCGGATGTTCCACAAACCGGAAACGCTGGAGGCCGCGCGGGCGCAGCTCGCCGCCCTGCGCGGCCGGACGCACCGGCTGCAGGCCGGCATCGCCCTGGCGCGCGATGGGGAGGTCGTCTGGTCGCATGTCGACAGCGCCGAACTGACGATGCGCGAGTTTTCCGCTGCCGAGCGCGATGCCGTGCTGCGGCTCGAAGGGGAGGGCGCGCTCGACTCCGTCGGCGCGTACCGGCTCGAAGGCCCATCCGTGCGCTTGTTCGACAGCGTAAAAGGCGATTATTTCACCATCCTCGGCCTGCCGCTGCTGCCGCTTCTCGGCGCGCTGCGGCGCTATGCGCCGGAAGTCTTCTGAGGGATTCACGTGAAACGCGCCTTCGTGCTCGGCCACCCGATCAAGCATTCCCGCTCGCCGCTCATTCACGGCCATTGGCTCGAGCGCTACGGCATTGTGGGCAGCTATGAGGCGATCGATGTCGCGCCCGAAGACATGCCCGGCTTCTTCGATCGCATTCGTGCGCGCGAGTTCGTCGGCGGCAATGTCACCGTGCCGCTCAAGGAAATCGCCTTCGCCCTGAGCGATGTCCGTGACCCGGCCACCGCCCATATCGGCGCCTTCAATACGCTCGCCGCCTTTGACCGGCCGGGTGGCGTCGGCATCCGCGGCAGCAACACCGACCACTATGGCTTCCTGGCCAATCTCGATGCCGGCGCGCCGGGCTGGGACCGGGACCTGCGCCAGGCGATCATCCTCGGCGCGGGTGGCGCGGCGCGCGGGGTGGCGAGTGCATTGGCCAGCCGCAATATCCCCGCTGTCCACATCCTCAACCGCACGCTGGAAAAGGCCGCCCAACTCGCCGCCGACCTGCCGGGGCCGCTGCTCGCCGGCGCGCTCGATGATTTCGCCCGCCTCGCACCGGAAACCGGCCTCGTGGTCAACACCACGACCATCGGCATGCACGGCACCCGCTTCGACCACCTGCCGCTCGAGCTTTTGCCGAAGATGGCGCTGGTCACGGACCTCGTCTATGTGCCGCTCGAAACCCCGCTGCTGGCGGAAGCGCGGGCGCTCGGCCTCGGAACCGTCGACGGGCTGGGCATGCTGCTGCATCAGGCGGTCCCCGGCTTCGAGGCCTGGTTCGGCGTGCGCCCGGAGGTGACGCCGGAGCTGCGGCAGCTCATCGAGGCGACGCTCTGATGCTGAAGCTCGGCCTTACCGGCTCGATTGCCACCGGCAAATCCACCGTGCTCAGGGCCTTTGCCGATCGCGGCGTGCCGGTCTTTTCGTCGGATGAGGCCGTGCATGAACTCTATGCCGGGGCAGCCGTTGCGCCGGTCGAGGCGGCGTTTCCCGGCGTTGCCCGTAACGGCCAGATCGACCGGCAATTGCTCAGCGCGAGGCTGTTGCAGTCGCCGGGACGGCTCGCCGAGCTCGAGCGCATCGTGCATCCGCTGGTGCGCCACCGCATTGCCGAATTCCTGCGCCAGTCCGAAGCCTCGGGTGCGCCGCTCGCCGTCGTCGACATTCCGCTGCTCTACGAGGGCGGCTATGATTACGGGCTCGACAAGGTCGCGGTCACAACCGTCGACGAGGCGGAGCAGCGACGGCGCGCCCTGGCGCGGCCCGGCATGACGGTTGAAAAGCTCGACGCCATTCTTGCCCGCCAGCTGCCGCAGGCCGAAAAGAAGCGGCGGGCCGACTATGTCCTCGATACCGGCAAGCCGGTCGAGGCGACGCGGGCCGAAGTCGGGGCCCTGGTCGAAGCCCTGACGGCGACGTCCCGAAAAGAGCAGTAGATGAAGCGCGAAATCGTTCTCGATACCGAAACCACCGGCCTCAATCCGCTGGCGGGCGACCGGGTGGTCGAGATCGGCTGCGTCGAGCTGGTCAATCACATCCCGACCGGCCGGCACTTCCATCAATATATCAACCCCGAACGGTCCATGCCCGAGGACGCCTTCAAGGTGCATGGGCTTTCCGACGATTTCCTGCGCGACAAGCCGAAATATGCCGAGATCGCCGACACCTTCCTCGATTTCGTCGGCGACGCGGCGCTGGTGATCCACAACGCCGCCTTCGACATCGGCTTCCTCAATGCCGAGCATACGCGGCTCGGCCATCCCGAATTCGCCAATGAGGTGATCGACACGGTGCTGCTGGCGCGCAAGGTGCATCCAGGCGCGAGGGTCAGCCTCGATGCGCTCTGCAAGCATTACGGCATCGACAATTCCAAGCGCACCCTGCATGGCGCGCTGCTCGACAGCCAGATCCTGGCCGAGGTGTATCTGGAGCTGATCGGCGGCCGCCAGGTGACGCTTGCCCTGGCCGAGGAAATCGTGGCCGCTGCCGACCCCCTGACCGGCCAGCGTGCCGCGGCCCGGCAGCGGCCGGTGCCGCTCCCGGCGCGGCTCGGCGAAGCCGCGCTCGAAGCGCATCGCGAATTGCTGAAGACGCTCGGCAGCGAGCCGCTCTGGGCCTATTACGACGCCGAGTAGCGCCGGCCTCAGGCGCTGGTCGTCGAGGCTTCGCCGTTGCCGCCGTTCTCGCCGTCCTGCGCCGCCTGCAAATTCCGGATGTTCTGCAGATAGACCTGGGCGAAATCGACCGGCTCCATCATCAGCGGCGGGAAGCCGCCCTGCTGGGTGACGCTCGCCAGCACCTGCCGCGCGAAGGGGAAGATCAGCCGCGGGCATTCGATCATCAGCAATTGCGTGAGCTGCGGATCGGCGATGTTGCGGATGCGGTAGACCCCGCCATAGACCAGCTCCACCGCGAACAGCACCGCATTGTCCCGGTCCGCCTTGGCGTTGATGGTGATCTCGACCGCGAAGACATCGTCCGCCTGCCGCTTCACGCCCACATTGATGCCTACCGAGAAGGTCGGCTGGCCATTGCCGAGCATGATGCTTGCCGGCGCGCCCGGGCTCTCGAAGGAGAGGTCGCGGATATACTGGCCTATCAGGTTCAGCGAAGGCTGGTTGTTTTGCGCGCTGGTTTCGTCGTCGGCCATGTTGGGTTCCCCTCGGATGGTGCGGGCTCGCTAGCATTTTTGCGGCGAGCGAACAAGCACGGGCGGCGGCTGAGGCCGGACCCGCCGGGGCAGCTTCGCTAACCCTTACCCAAATCGTGAACTGGTCTCCCGCGGGGCTTTGCCTATATAAGCTGGAGACACCGGCTCGGCCGTCCTCCGCCACCCAATTGCTTGTGAGCCCATGGAAGATTTCTTCGACATCCCCACTCTCATCGTGATCGGCGTGGCGATCGTCGTGCTATTCCGCCTGCGCCAGGTGCTGGGCACCCGAATCGGCCATGAGCGGCCGCCGGTCGAGCCCACGGGCGAGTCGCCGGCCGAACAGCAGCGGCCCGAGGACAAGGTCGGCACCCTGCTGCCGCGCCAGGCCGATCCCCGCGCCATCGACGAGGAAGCGCGGGCCCGCAAGTTCGAGGCGGAGGTGGAGCAGTTCTCCCATGGCGATGCGGCCGTCGCCGACGGCCTCAGGGCGATCGCCGCGGCGGACCCCGCCTTCAGCCCCAAGGCCTTCCTCGAGGGCGCCAAGCAGGCCTATGAGATGATCCTGACCGCCTTTGCGACGGGCGACCGCAAAACGCTGCGCAACCTGCTCGAAAAAGAGGTCTATGACAGCTTCGAGCGCTCCATGGCCGAACGCGAGGGCAGGGGCGAAAAGGTGGACTTCACCTTTGTCGGCCTGCCGCGCATCGACATTTCCCATGCCGGCTACGATCGCCGCAATGCGCTGGTGACGGTGCAGTTTCACGCCGAAGTGGTCTCGGCCACCCATGGGCCAGATGGCGCCCTCGTCGAGGGCGATACCGCCCAGGTGAAGCAGATCGCCGACGAATGGACCTTTGCCCGCAATCCCAAATCGCGCGACCCCAACTGGAAGCTCGTGGCCACCAACCAGCTCGACTGAGCGGCGGGCTGCGGGCGACCATGTCCAAGCGCGGCAGGAAGCGGCCCGACATCGCCGACTGGCATCTGTGGACCGAGGTCAAGCGCACCGTGACGCCGCTGCGAAAGATCGACCGGGCCATGGAGGAGAGCCTGCCCGCCCCGCGCCCTGAGGCGCCGCTGCCGATCCCGGCGAGCAAGCCGCCGCCGGTCTTCGACAAATCCGTCCGCTGGGCCGGGCCTTCCCTGCCGCCCTACCGGGCGCCGGCGCCGCGCCGCGCCGCCCCCGGCCAGGCCATCGAGCCGCGTATGAAGCGCCGCCTGATGCGCGGCCAGATCGAGATCGAGGCGACCATCGACCTCCACGGCATGCGCCAGGATGAGGCGCGCGCGGCGCTCAACCGCTTCCTGCCCGCCCGCGCCGCCCGCGGCGACCGCACCGTGCTCGTCATCACCGGCAAGGGGCTGAAGAAGACCGACGATATGCAGGTTTTGGATCGCGGCGTGCTTCGTACCATGCTCCCCATCTGGCTGAGCGAACCGACGCTGGCGCCGCTGGTCGCGGGCTGGGACGTGGCGGCGCAGGGTCATGGCGGCGAGGGCGCCTTCTATGTCCGCCTGCGCCGGCAGGAGGTGCAGAGATGACCCCGCTGGGCGCGAAACTCCGCCAGCTCCGCGAGCAGCGTGGCGTCAGCCTCAAGGACATGGCCGCGGCGCTCAACGTCTCGAGCGCCTATCTCTCGGCCCTCGAGCACGGTCGCCGGGGCAAGCCGACCTGGATCCTGCTGCAGCGCATCATCACCTATTTCAACATCATCTGGGACGAGGCCGAGGAATTGCAGCGCCTCGCCGAACTCTCCGACCCCCGCGTCGTCGTCGATACGGCGGGCCTTTCTCCCGAAGCGACCGAATTCGCCAACCGCCTGGCCCAGGATATCGGCCGCCTCTCGCCCGAGGATATCAATTTCCTGAAGACCGAGCTGGTGAAGCGGGCGCGGTAGCCAGGCATTGGCCTGGACCGGACTTTCGATGCGGGCACGTAGGGTGCCGCATCGAAACCCTCGCCCCCTTGGGGAGAGGGTGCCCGGCAGGGCGGTGAGGGGTAGCCACACGGGACCACATCTGAGCGCGCGAACCCCTCACCCTAGCCCTCTCCCCAGAGGGGCGAGGGGACAGGGCGGCGGTCCGAGGCAGGATATCTGCTGGACGAAATCCGGGGACATCATTTGCCGAAGGCGGAATTGCTGAAGCGGACGCCATCGCGACCTCATGGTGAGGTGCGACCGAAGGGAGCCTCGAACCATGGGCAACGCGCGCTGCCCATCCTTCGAGGGTCGGCTTCGCCCCCCACCTCAGGATGAGGTGGTGAGCAGATCTCGCCTACCCCGCCCCCGCGATCGCCGCGAGAAACGCCGCCCCATACCTGTCCAGCTTCGCCTGCCCGACCCCAGGCAGGCTCGCCATCTCGCCAAGCGTTTTCGGCCGGGCAAGCGCCATCGCCTTGAGCGTCGAATCGTGGAAGATCACATAGGGCGGCACGCCCTGTTCGCGCGCCAGCCTTGCGCGTTCCGCCCGAAGCGCATCGAACAGCCGCTGCTCCTCTGCCGGCAGCTCGACCGCGGCGCGCAGGGCCCGTTTGGTTTCCGAGGCCCGGCGCGGCTGGTCGCGGCGCAGCACCACCTGTCGCTCGCGCCGGAACACCGCGCGGGCATCCTCGCCCAGCACCAGCGCGCCGTGGCTCGCGTGATCGACCAGCACCAGCCCCGCCGCGGTCACCTGCCGCAACACCGATTGCCAGGTCTTGGCGTCGAGCTCCCTGCCGGCGCCGAACACCTTCTGCTTTTCATGCCCGAAGCGGGTGACCTTTTCCGTCGTGCGCCCCAGCAGCACGTCGATGATATGCCCGGCCCCGAAGCGCTGGCCGGTGCGATAGATGGCGGCCATCAGCGTGATCGCCGCTTCCGTGCCATCCCAGCTCGAAACCGGCGACAGGCAGGTGTCGCAATTGCCGCAGCCCCCGGCATGCTCCTCGCCGAAATGCCTGAGGATGGCCTGCCGCCGGCACCCGGCCGTTTCGCACAGCGCGAGCAGCGCCTCGAGCTTGCGCCGCTCGACCTGCTTGATTTCCTCCGGCGCGCCGCCCTCGTCGATCATCCGCCGGCGCTGCACCACATCGGCCATGCCGTAACACATCCAGGCGTCCGCCGGCTGCCCGTCGCGGCCCGCCCGGCCGGTCTCCTGGTAATAGGCTTCGATGGAGGACGGCATGTCCATATGCGCCACATAGCGCACGTCGGGCTTGTCGATGCCCATGCCGAAGGCCACCGTTGCCACGAGACAGAGCGAATCTTCCTTGAGGAAGGCGTCCTGGTTGCGGGCGCGGATGTCGGCCGAAAGCCCGGCGTGATAGGGCAGGGCGTATATGCCCTGGCCATTGAGCCATTCGGCCAGATCCTCGACCTTGGCGCGCGACAGGCAATAGACGATGCCGCTTTCATTGCGGTGCCGGCCGAGGAAATCCAGCAATTGCCTGCGCGGATTGTGCCGCTCGACGATGGCGTAGCTGATGTTCGGCCGGTCGAAGCTCGTCGAAAAGACGCGCGCCTCCGCAAGCTCCAGCCGCTCGATGATGTCGGCCCGCGTCGCCGGATCGGCGGTGGCGGTGAGCGCGATGCGCGGCACGCCGGGAAACAGCGCCGTGATGCGGCTCAGTTCGCGATATTCCGGGCGGAAATCATGCCCCCATTGGCTGACGCAATGCGCCTCGTCGATGGCGAAGAGCGCGATCTCGACCTCCGCCAGCATGTCGGCGAAACCGGGGCTCGTCAGCCGTTCCGGCGCCACATAGAGCAGGTCGAGCGCGCCGCGCCGCAGCTGCCGTCGGACCTCGGCCGCTTCCTCGGCGGTCTGCGACGAATTGAGCGTCGCCGCGCTGACGCCCGCCTGCCGCAGCGCCTCCACCTGGTCGCGCATCAGCGCAATCAGCGGCGACACCACGATGCCCACGCCGGCCCGGCACAGCGCCGGCACCTGGTAGCAGGCCGACTTGCCCGCCCCGGTCGGAAACAGCACCACCGCATCGCCGCCGGCGACGACGTGGTTCACCACCTCCTCTTGCTGGCCGCGAAAGCCGGCATGGCCGAACACCTCGCGCAACACGGTGTTTGGGTCCTTGGCGGCAGGGGGAATCAGGCTGAGCGACATGCCCGATTTTCAATCACCCGGCGAGGGCGGGGACAAGTCTCGAACGCGGTAGGCGCGCGTGGCCCATCCTTCGAGGCTCCCTTCGGTCGCACCTCAGGATGAGGTGGTGGATATGAGCGTCTTGGCACCCCCGAACCTCATGGTGAGGTGCGAGGCGAAGCCGAGCCTCGAACCATGGGCAGCGCGCGCCGTGCCCGCTGCTGGATTCCGGCCTTCGCCGGAATGACGGCGGGGCGGGGGCAAGGCGGGGCCCTGTTCCCGTGGCGTAGGGCAAGGCCGTGCCTGTTCCACGACGTCATTCCGGCGCAGGCCGGAAGGTTGATTCTCGTTTGAAGTGCAACAGTTGGTGGGCGAAGGCTTCGGCTGGGGTTTTCCAGCCGAGGCATTTTCGCGGGGTGTTGTTGTAGCGTGCGATGAGCTCGATGAAGAGCTGGTCGTTGATGCTGGCGAGGTCGGTTTTGCGCGGCAGGAAGCGGCGCATGCGGCCGATGGCATTTTCGATGCCGCCCTTTTGCCAGGGGGCGTGCGGGTCG
>DASZUI010000293.1:0-28447 GCA_035547675.1 Devosia sp. | reverse complement strand
CGAGCGCACGATCGAGGTTTCGGCCCATGCCGGCACCGCCTTCGACGGCCGCTACCTGTTCCAGATCGGCGAGAACAGCATCCGCAAGATCGACCCCGAAACCGGCGCGATCCTGGCCACCATCCCGGCCCCCGAAGGCGGGGCGTCCGGCATGGCCTGGGCCGATGGAAGCCTCTGGGTCGGCGAATACCGGGCGCGGAAAATCCATCAGGTCGATCCGGAAACCGGCAAGATTCTGCGCACCCTGGAATGTGGCCGCTTCGTCACCGGCGTGAGCTGGGTCGATGGCGAGCTCTGGCACGCCACTTGGGAGGACGAGCAGGCCGACATCCGGCACGTCGATCCGAATTCCGGCGAGGTGCTGGAAGCGATCGAGATGCCGGCCGGCACCGCCATTTCCGGCCTCGATGCGGACCGCGAGCGGTTCCTCTGCGGCGGTGGCAGCAGCGGCAAGATACGAGTGGTGGGCCGCCCCGGCCGGTGACCCGCCGCGCCCGGGAATTTTTGCGGCGCGATGTCGATTCGATGGCGTTCCGCTCGTCTAGGGAGCAGACTGCCTTTTGGAGGAGCGGAAATGGAAAATCGGTATGGCTGGGTCATCGTTGCCGCCGGCGCGGTAATCACCTGCATGGCGATGGGCGCAATGTTCGCCCTGCCGGTCTATCTGCAGCCCATCGCGCAGGAAACCGGCTGGTCGCGCGCCGGCATCTCGGCCGCCATGACGGCGGCTTTCGTGTTCATGGGCGTGGGCGGCTTCGGCTGGGGCGCGCTCAGCGACCGTATCGGCGCCCGCCCCGTGGTGCTGATGGCCGCCTTTCTCCTCGGTGCCGGCCTGCTGATCGCGAGCCACGCGCCCAACCTCCTCGTCTTCCAGATCGCCTATGGCGGCCTCGTGGGCGGCTCGGGCGGCGCCTTCTTCGCCCCACTGATGGCCACGACCGTCGGCTGGTTCGACAAGCATCGCAGCCTCGCCGTGTCGCTGGTTTCGCTCGGCACCGGCGTCGCGCCCATGGTGATGACGCCGCTGGCGGCGGTGCTCATCCAGGCCGATGGCTGGCGCAACGCCATGACGATGATCGCGCTCGCCGCCACCGTCGTGGTGATCGCGGCAGCGCTGCTCATCCGCCGCGCGCCCGCCACCGCCGAAACCCATGCCGGCCCCTCGCCCGCCGCCATGAACGCCGGTTCGAGCGCCGGCCCCGGCTCCGCCGCGCTTGCCGCGCTGCGCACGCCGCAGTTCATCGTGCTGGCGGCGACCTTCTTCCTCTGCTGCGCCGCCCATTCCGGCCCGATCTTCCATACCGTGAGCTATGCCGTGATCTGCGGCGCCACCCCGATCGCGGCCGCCAGCATCTACAGCGTTGAAGGCGTCGCCGGGCTCGTCGGCCGACTGCTCTTCGGCGTCCTCGCCGATCGCCTCGGCGTGCGCCGCGTGATCGTCGGCGGGCTGCTGCTGCAGGCCGTGGGCATCTACAGCTACATCTTCGTCAGCGGGCTCGGCGATTTCTATATCCGTGCCCTGATCCTCGGCATGGCCTATGGCGGCGTCATGCCGCTCTACGCCATCCTCGCCCGCGACTATTTCAAGCAGGGCGTGATGGGCACCGTGCTCGGCGCGGCGACCATGACCTCGAGCATCGGCATGTCCTTCGGCCCGGTCGGCGGCGGCTGGCTGTTCGATCACTTCGGCACATATTACTGGCTCTACGTCGCCTCCGCCGCCGTTGGGCTCGGCGCCGCCGGCATGGCGCTCGCCTTCCCCCCGCCGCGCCGCGAAGCGGAACCGGGCAGCCTGCAGCCCGCCTAGAGGCGTCGGGCCGGGCCCATATTCAGCCTGCTGCCGACAGCCAATGCGAGGCTACGCGGCAGGCAATCGTGTAGGCCGGGTCGAAAACATTGCCGATGTCGTACCGGACCACCTGCCCGAGCAAATGGCTCGCGGCCACGGGGCTCAGCCCGTAATCGGCCATCAGCCAGCTCAGCATTTCCGTCGTGGCGTGCTGCAGCGCCTGATCGAGCGGCCGCGCATTGCCGATGGTGAAGATGTCCTCGCCTTTGCGGCCGCGCGGCCAGGCGATCCGGCGCCCCTTCTCGACCGTGAGCGTCACCGTCACCTCGAAGCAGGTTTCGATGCCCGTCCCCACGATCTCGCCATCGCCCTGCACGGCATGGCAATCGCCGAGATGGAACAGCGCGCCCGGCGCCGACACCGGCAGCCAGACCGTGGTCCCCGGCCCGAACCCGCGATAATCCATATTGCCGCCATAGGGCCCGCTGGTCGCCGTGGAAATCGCCTGTTCCAGCGCCGGCGCGACGCCGAAGCAGCCGATCATCGGCTCGAGCGGCAGCACCAGCTGCTCGAGCCCCGGCGGCGGCTCGGCCAGCCGCGTCGTCAGGGCGTCGCAATCGATCAGCCAGGTGACCTGCTGGCGCGGCGGCAGGTCACGGGCCGCTTCCGGCTCGACGACCAGTGCCGACAGCGGCGCCATCGTCCAGCCGGTCGAACGGATCGGACGCATGGCACCGATATCGACGCGCAGGCTGTCGCCCGGCTCGGCGCCTTCGACATAGATCGGGCCGTTCATCGGATTGGGGCCGTGCTTGCGCTGCACCCCGTGCTTGTCGAAGCTGCCGGCGTCGATGGTCTCCGTCACCACCGTATCGCCCGAGGCGACGGTAAGCGCCGGTGGATGCGAGCCGATGGTGTTGTACCAGACGGAAGGCGCGAAGCGGTGTGTAGCCATGTTCCCATACTGGCGCGCCCGCCCGCGCTTGTCGATCCGGCGCCGGCGCGCTGTCCCCGTCCCTTCTTGACGCCAACCGCCTGCCATGCGACACAAAGCCCGTTGTCAAATCGATTTGACAGGCAATGTGAACCACTCGGTCCAGCATGGAGCCGAGGCTGTATTTGCGTGATCAAATCGATTCGATATGGGGAGAGCAGACCGGATGCAGGCGCGCGTGACGCTGGCCGATGTGGCACGTCTGGCGGGAGTATCGAAGGCGTCGGCCTCGATGGCCCTCGCCGACAGCGCGCGCGTCGCCGGCGAAACCAAGGAGCGCGTGCGCCGGGCCGCCTCCGAACTCGGCTACGTTCCCCATGCCGCGGCCGCAGCGCTGCGGTCGCAGCGGGCGGACGCCATAGCCGTCGTGCTGCCGCATGTGGCCCAGCACGTCTTTTCCCATCCCGTCTTCATCGACCTGCTCGAAGGCATTTCGGCGGCGGCCAACGAGCTCGATCTCTCGGTCATGCTCTCGACGGCCCGCTCGGCGGAGGATGAGACCTCCGCCTATTCGCGCATCATCCGCGGCCGGCAGGCGGCCGGCGTGATCGTCGCGGCGGCCTCGGTGCACGACCGGAGCCCGTCGGACATGCAGCGCGCCGGCTATCCGGTCGTGGTGATCGGGCGGCTACCGCGTTCGAGTGCGGTCGCCAGCGTCGGCATCGACGATATCGGCGGCGCGAAGGCGGTCGTCAGGCACCTCATCGAGGTCCATGGCACGCGGCGCATCGGCCATGTGTCGGGGCCGCTCGACCATCAATCGGCCATCGACAAGCGCGACGGCTATGTCGGCGCGCTCGCTCAGGCCGGCTTATCCATGAACCCGCGGCTCTTCTTCGAAGGCGATTACGAGGAAGCCTCGGGCCGGCGCGCGGCCATGGCGCTGCTGCCGCATCTCGAACCGGGCGACGCCATCTTCTTTTCCAACGACCAGATGGCCATCGGCGCCATGGAGGAATGGCGCCGGGCGGGGCTTCGGGTGCCCGAGGACGTGCGGGTCGTCTCCTATGACAACCATCCCATGTCCCGCCACGCCAGCCCGCCGCTCACCACCGTGGGCGCGGATATGGTCGGCGTGGGCGACCGGGCGCTGCGCCAGCTCCATCGCCTGATCGGCGGGGAGACGGAACTCGCCCCGATCGAATTTCCGACCGGGCTCATCGTCCGGAAATCGTGCGGATGTCTGGGGGAGGACGCGCACGGCTAGAGCGCTTTCAAAGGCTTCGGAACAGCCCCAACGACAAACTGAGGAGGAGTTTATCATGAAGAGCAACACTCTGCTCGCGGCGCTCGCCGCAAGCACGGCGCTGGTGATCGGCCTCGCCGGCCATGCCTGGGCGGCACCCGTGACGCTGACCTATTGGAGCGGCTTCACCGGCGGCGACAAGCAGGCCTATGAAGACCTAATCAAGAAGTTCAATTCCACGCACACCGACATTCAGGTGGACTATCAGGAGCAGCCCTGGGACTCGATCGCCCAGAAGCTGCCGACCGCCATCATCTCCGGTTCCGGCCCCGACCTCGCAACGCCGGACTACAATGTGGCCACCCTGCAGCAATATGTCGCCAACGGCCTCGCTTTGCCGCTCGACCTGATCGGCACCGGCCAGAACCAGGTCGCGCCGGGGGTCTTGCCGCAGACGGTGGTCGACTCGTTCTCCGTCGACGGCAAGCTCTACGCGGCGCCCGCCAATTTCGCGACCCTGCTGCTCTACTACAACAAGGATCTGCTGAAGGCCGCCGGCATCGCCGCCCCGCCCAAGACCATGACGGAACTGCAGGATGACGCCGTCAAGCTCTCCAACGGCCAGGGCCAGTATGGCATCGCCCTCGCCGACAATGCGACGATCCAGATGTGGCCGGTGCTGATCTGGGCCGATGGCGGCGACCTCATTTCCAACAAGTGCTCGGCGCTCGCCGACCCCAAGACCGTCGGCACGGTCGAGAAATGGGCCTCCCTGATCCGCGACAAGAAGATCAGCCCCGTCGGCTCGACCGGCCAGGATGCCGACAATCTCTTTGCCGCCGGCAAAGCCGCCTTCGAAATCAACGGTCCCTGGGCGGCCGGCCAGTATCGCGCCGCCAAGATCAATTTCGACGTCGCGCCCGTGCCGGTCGGCGCTTCCGGCAAGCCGGTGACGCTCGCCAGCACCGTGCCGACCATCGTCTCCTCCAAGACCGCCCATCCCAAGGAGGCGCAGGAATTCCTCGCCTGGTGGCTGAGCAAGGAGACGCAGGCGCAGCTCTCCAACTCGGCCGGCTACGCGCCGAGCCGCACCGACATGGCGACCGACCCCGCGATCACCGGCAATCCGACCGTCGCGGCCTTCACCGCGCAGGTCGGCAATTCGCGGCTCTACCTGCCGACCGAGAAGGACTTCTCCAAGATCGACACGGGCATTTTCATCCCGGCGATCCAGAGCGCCGAGCAGAACGGCAATGCTGCCGACGCGCTGAAGTCGGCAAGCGACCAGCTCAACAGCCTTCTCGGCTGCCAGTAAAATCCTAAAAGGCAGGCGCCGCGCGGCGCCTGCCCCTTGGGGAGCGCATGATGGCGATTTCTGCAACTGCGGGCCGCTGGCGCCGGGGCAATTCCCGCGCCGGCCTGATGTTCCTGCTGCCCAGCCTGCTGATCATCCTGGTCTTCGTGGTCTATCCGATCGTCCAGTCGCTATGGATGAGCCTCAACGACTGGTCGATGTTCCAGGTGGTGCACCGTTTTCTGGGCCTCGCCAACTATGTCGAATTGCTGCATGACCGGCGCTTCTGGAATGCGCTCGCCAACACGGTGGTCTTCACCGTCGTCACGGTGCCGGTCCAGATCGCCATCGGCCTGCTGCTCGCCATAAGGCTCATGCGCTCGAGCTGGTGGACGGTGTTCCTGCGCTCGGTGTTCTTCTTTCCGGTGATCAGCTCCTTCGCCACCATGGCGATCGTCTGGCGCTTCCTCCTTTCGGCCGATGTCGGGCCGACCGCCGCCTGGATGCGCAGCCTCGGCATTGCGCCCATCGACGCGCTCCACACGCCCAATCTCGCGCTGCCGGCGATCATTCTCGTCAGCCTCTGGAAGAATGTCGGCTTCACCATGGTCATCCTGCTGGCCGCCCTGCAGGACGTGCCCGAAAGCCTCAACGAAGCCGCGGTGCTCGATGGCGCCGGCGCCTGGGGGCGCTTCATCCACGTCACCCTGCCCTCGCTCCGCCAGGCGCTGCTCTTTGCCAGCGTCATCGCGGTGATCGTCTCGCTGCAGGTCTTCGACCAGGTCTATGTGATGACGCGCGGCGGCCCGCTGTTCCGCACCGAAACGCTCGTCACCTACATGTACGAGCAGGGCTTCGCCGAATACCGCTCGGGCTATGCGGCGGCGATCGCCTGGGTGCTGTTCATCCTCATCATGCTGCTTTCCGTGCTGCAGCTCAGGATCTTCAGGTATCGCGATGTCGACTGACGCCCTGCCCCCCTATCTTCGGGCCGAACGCGGGCCGCTGCACGGCATCCTGCGGGCTCTCGGCTGGATCCTGCTGCTGGTCTTTGCCGCCTTCATGGTCTTTCCCTTCGTCTGGATGGTGCTGACCTCGCTCAAGACGCAGCAGGAGATTTTCGCGGCGCCGGGAAACCTGCTGCCGGGCGCCCTCGATTTCGACGCCTATGTCCGCATCTGGAGCGAACTGCCCTTCGCGCGGCTGTTCCTTAATTCGATCGTCTTCGCCGGCGGCGCCACGGCGCTGTCGGTCTTTTTCGACTCGCTTGCCGCCTATGCCCTGGCGCGGCTCGATTTTCCCGGCAAGACGCTCGCCTTCTACCTGGTGCTGGCGACCTTGATGGTGCCCTACCAGATCACCCTCATCCCGCTGTTCCAGACCGTCTTCGACCTCCACTGGCTCAATACCTATCAGGGCCTTATCGTGCCGCGCGCCACCAGCGCCTTCGGCATTTTCATGCTGCGCCAGTTCTTCGTCACCGTGCCGCGCGAGCTCGATGCGGCGGCGCGGCTCGATGGCGCCGGCGAGTTCCGCATCTACTGGTCGATCATGCTGCCCCTAGCCCGGCCGGCGCTCGCCACGCTCGGCGTCTTCCTGTTCATGAACAACTGGAACGATTTCCTCTGGCCGCTGGTCATCACCAGTTCCACTGAGATGCGCACGCTCCCCGCCGGGCTCGCGCTGTTTTCGGGCCAGTTCGTCATCGAGCACGCCGTGCTGATGGCCGGCGCGACGCTGAGCCTCCTGCCGCTCGCCATCGCCTTCCTCTTCGCCCAGCGCTACTTCGTGCAGGGCATCGCCACCACGGGAATCAAGTAATGACCGATCGAACCCCGTTCGATGCCCCCTTCGTCTGGGCCCTCGGCATCGAGGACACCAATGTCGGCTGGCCCCTGCCCGGCTCGCCCTCGGGCCTCGACGAATACGAACTGACCCGCCATTACGAGCACTGGCGCGAAGATTTGGCGCTCGCCGCCTCGCTCGGCGCGACCCAGATCCGCTACGGCTTCCCCTGGTACCGCCTCAACCCCGCCGAAGGCCGATGGGACTGGTCCTGGACCGACGAGGTGGTCGAGGAGGCCAACCGGCTCGGGCTCGGCCTCATCATCGACCTCGTCCATTACGGCACGCCGACCTGGCTTGCCGGATCCTTCACCGACCCCCGCTATCCCGATGCGGTTGCCGCCTATGCCTGCGAAGTCGCGCGCCGCTATGCCGGCCGCATCGCCGGCATCACGCCGCTCAACGAACCGCTGGTGACCGCTTCCTTCGTCGGCCTGCGCGGCATCTGGCCGCCGCACGAGACGGGCCAGGAAGGCTGGGCCCGCGTCGTTGTCTCGCTCGCCGAGGGCATACAGCGCTCCATCCACGCCATCCGTGCCGCCGCGCCGCAAACCCGCATCGTCCATGTCGAAGCCACCCATGTCTGGCGCACCGGCAATCCGGCGCTCGAGGCCGAACGCGAGCTGCTCGACCACAAGAACTATCTGCCGACCGACCTCCTGCTCGGCCGGGTCGGCCCGAACCACCCTCTCCACGATTGGCTGGTCGCGCATGGCATCGCTGCAACGCGGCTCGCCGCACTGGCCGAGGCCGCGGCAGTGCCCGACATCATCGGCCTCAACTACTATCCCGAACTCTCCGCCCGCGAGCTCGCCCCTTATGGCGAGGCCGTGGTCGGCGTCACCTTCAACGCATGGACCGAAGGGCTTGCCGGCATCATCGACGGTTTCGTCGCCCGCTACGGCCTCCCCATTCTCGTCTCCGAGACCGCGGTCGAGGGCGACGACGCGCACCGGACCGACTGGCTCGAAGCCGTCGTCGCCCTGCTTCACCGGCTGCGCGCCGAAGGCGTGCCGATCGTCGGGCTCGTCTGGTGGCCGCTCTTCGATTTCGTCGACTGGAGCTGGGCGACCGGCGACCAGGTAATCGAGGAATTCTATTCCTGGATCGACGGCGAAATCTCCCCGATCTTCCCGCCCTCGCGCGGCTCCGCCATCGACGCCTATTTCCGCCGCATGGGGCTGTGCCGGCTGGAAGCGGCAGGCGGCGACATCCGGCGCGTCGCGACCCCCGCCGCCGACGCCTATCGCCGCCACGCCAAGCCCGAGGTGCCCGCGAAATGACAACCGCCCGCATCGTCGCCGACACCAGCTTTCCCGTCGGCGAAATCGACCACCGGCTCTTTGGCAGCTTCATCGAGCATATCGGCCGCTGCGTCTATGGCGGCATCTTCGAGCCTGGGCACCCCGAGGCGGACGCGCGCGGCTTCCGGCGCGACGTGCTGGCCCTGACGCGCGAGCTCGGCGTCACACTGGTGCGCTATCCGGGCGGCAATTTCCTCTCCGGCTATAATTGGGAAGATGGCGTCGGGCCGGTCGAGGACCGCCCGAGGCGCCTCGACCTGGCCTGGCTCGCCACAGAATCCAACGCTTTCGGCACCAATGAATTCATGGATTGGTGCAAGGCGGCCGCCGTCGAGCCGCTGTTCTGCGTCAATCTCGGCACGCGCGGCCCGGACGACGCGCGGCGCCTGCTCGAATATTGCAACCATCCCGGCGGCACCGACCTCTCCGAGCTAAGGCGGCAGCACGGCTACGACGAGCCCCACGGCATCCGGCTCTGGGGCCTCGGCAACGAGCAGGACGGCCCCTGGCAGATCGGCGAAAAGACGGCTTTCGAATATGGCCGCATCGCCCGCGAAACCGCCAAGCTGATGCGCTGGGCGGACCCCGATATCGAGCTTTCCGCCTGCGGCTCAAGCGGCCGCGAGATGCCGAGCTTCGCCAGTTGGGAATATGAAGTGCTCGACCAGTGCTATGAGCAGGTCGATTTCCTGTCCCTGCACCAGTATTTCACCAATTACGACGGCGATACGCCCGAATTCCTCGGCGCCGCCGACCTCATGGACCGCTATATCCGCGAGATCGTCGCGGTCTGCGACGCGGTCGGGGCGAAGCATCGGTCGGCCAAGAAGATCATGCTGTCCTTCGACGAATATAATGTCTGGTGGAAGGCGCGGCCGGGCGGCAAGCTGAAGAAGCCACGGGACTGGCCCGAAGCGCCCGCCTTCAACGAGGAAATCTACAATTTCGAGGATGCGCTGGTGCTGGGCGGCGCCATGCTCGCGCTCCTCAACAATGCCGATCGGGTGAAGATCGCCTGCCTCGCCCAATTGGTGAACGTTATCGCGCCGATCATGGCCGAGCCCGGCGGCAAGGCCTGGCGGCAGCCGATCTTCTTCCCCTTCGCCGACGTGGCCAATCTGGCGCGCGGGCACTCGCTGCGCCAGTCGGTCCGGTCGGAGCGCTTTCCGACCAAGAGCCTCGGCGAGCTGAATTATCTGCTCTCGAGCGTCACGCATGACGAAGCGAACCGGCGGGTCTGCGTTTTCGCCCTCAATCGCCACCTGTCCGAGGCGATGGACCTATCGGTGGAGCTGCGCGGCCTGCCCGGCCCGCTCGGGCTGGCCGAAGGACGGGTCCTCGCCGGCTTCGACCTCGCCGCGACCAACTCGGCCGCCGCCGAGCGCGTGCGGCCCGCCAGCCATGAGGCCGCCAGGGTCGAGGGAACGACGCTGACGGCGCAGCTCGCGCCCCAATCCTGGAACGTCTTTGTGCTGAACTATTCCTGAGGGGAGAGAGGCTTGGAGGGGAGACTTGGCGGGTCCCGAAACTTTCCACATCCGCCTGTCGAATTCCGCTCGGGCCGCTCGTCGGGTAGGTGAAGCCGGACGGAGCGCCCGGCCACCTTCAGGAGAATGCGATGCCCCAATTCGTTGTCGCCATCCATCACCCCGACAATTATGACCCGTCCACCGAAGACGAAGCGATGCGGAGCGATATTCGCGCGCTGAACGTCGAGATGAAGTCGGCCGGCGTCAGGGTCTTCGTCGGCGGCCTCGGCCCGGCCGCCGGCGCCAAATCGCTAAGGCCGCAGCCCGGCGGCAAGGTCGTCGCCACCGACGGGCCCTATATCGAGAGCAAGGAACATATCGGCGGCTTCTGGGTGCTCGAAACCGCCAGCCTCAACGAAGCGCTGGAATGGGGACGAAAGGCCGCGATCGCCTGCCGGGCGCCCGTCGAAGTGCGCCAGTTCAACTGACCCGGTACGCACGCCCCCGGAATTGCGCCCGCTGTCGGCCAGCGGGCGCGAATGCGTCAGGCGGAGACGAGGCCCGTCCCCGCCTTCGTCGGAATGGCGGCGGCGTCGACCATCTCGTCCAGCCGGGCGAATGCCGACATGATGGCGTCGATCGTCGTGGTCACCCCGGCGCCTCGCCGCAGCGACGGCATGCCGGCAACCGCATGCACGTCGGAAGCCCAGTGCGCGAGCAGCGCGCGCTTCCGGCTCACGGTGATTGTGGGGTCGTCCACGATGTTTTTCGGGCTGAAATAACCCACCAAATCGCTATCGGTGATCTGGTCGTCTTCGAAATCGAACTCAGCCGGGTCATCGAAGATCGGAGTCATTGCTCATCCTCGCATGGTCAAACTGAAGGGAAAGGCGGCGGCCAAGACCCCTGATGCGCCCAGCCGCCACCGACGGCCGCCTAACGCATCTTCCCGGTCCCGGGTTGCGGTCCGGCGGCGGGCGCGAGGCTCTACCGAAGGGGCGCTCAATAGACGTCCGCCTGGTACCGCCCTTCCCGCTTCAGCGCTTCGACGAAGACGCGCGCCTCCTCGGGTGATTTTCCGCCATGCGTCGCCGCCAGTTCGACCATGGCGGCCTCCACGTCCCTGGCCATGCGCTTGGCATCGCCGCAGACATAGAAATGCGCTCCCCGCTGCAGCCAGTCCCAGAGCTCGGCACCGGCTTCGAGCAGCCGATGCTGGACATAGGTCTTGCCACCGCCATCGCGCGACCAGGCGAGCGACAGCCGCGTCAGCGTGCCGCGCCGGCGCAGCATTTCCCATTCGTCGCGGTAGAAGAAGTCGTGCGCCTCGCGCTGGTGGCCGAAGAACAGCCAGGCCGCGCCGCTTGCGCCGACCGCCATCCGTTCGTGCAGGAAGGCGCGGAAAGGCGCAACGCCGGTGCCCGGACCGACCATGATGATCGGCGTTGCACCATCCAGCGGCAGGCCGAAGCCATGTGCCTTCTGCACATAGACCAGCAATTCGGCACCTGCCTCCACCCGCTCGTCGAGAAAGGTCGAGGCGACGCCGAGGCGCTCGCGCCCGAGCGCCAGATAGCGGACGGCGTCCACCGTCAGGCTGACCCGGCCGGGATTGGCCTTGGGCGAGGACGAGATGGAATAGAGCCGCGGCTGCAAGGGCTCCAAAACCTCGATCAGCGCCTCGGGGTCGGGCCGGATGCCGGCGAATTTCTGCAAGGCCGCGAGCACGTCGAGCGTGGCGGCGTCGCCGTCCGGGTCCTCGCCCCGCGCCAGCGCCTGCGCCTTTTTCCGCCGCTCGCCGCCCGTGAGATAGGAGATGAACTGAAACAGGGCGTCCGGGGCGGCCCCGAGCGAGGTCCGCTCGATCAGCACGTCTCGAAAGGCCTCTCCCGCGATCGGAAAGTCCGGCGGCACGTCGATCGACGCAATGATGGCATCGGCGAGGGCGGGATCGTTGCGCGGGAAGACGCCGAGGCTGTCGCCAACCTCATAGGCGAGCCCTGATTCCGAAAGGTCGATCTCGATGTGGCAGGTATGTTTCTCCGAACCCGCCCCGTTGAGCCGGGTGCGGCCGAGGAACTTCGCCCTGACCGGCTGTTCGCGGCTGTAGCCGGGGCGCACATCCCGATGTCCCTTCGGCGCGGCCGCTGCCTTGGCCGCGACCTCCTCGGGGTCGATGACGCCGCCCCCCATCTCCTCGATCAGGCTCTTGAGCATGCGCGCCGTGGCCTTGCCGCCCGGCGTGCAGAGATTGAGCCGGTCCTCCGCCTGTTCGAAGATGGCCTTCGAATAGTCGGCGCAATTATAGCCGCACTGGCCGCAATCCTGCTGCGCCATCGCGGCCATCAGCCGCCAGCGGACCGGCCGGCCTTCGGCGAGCGCCATGCGCTCTTCGATGGCCATGACGGGATCGTGCCACGGCGTGGACTCGTCCTCGACGGGCGCCGCCACGGGCGCGTCCCCCGCCGGCAGGCTGCTCAGCAGCGCGTCGGCGAAGAATCTGTTGAGCCAAGTCCGCTGCGCCTCCGTGAACGGCGCATCGGCCGGCACGATCTGGGGAACGAAATTGATGCTCACGGCGCGGTCTCCCCGGCCAATTGCCTGAGCGCGGCGATGTCGTAGCGCGCGGTGAAATCGAGGAAGCTTTCGGCCGGGTCCCGCCGGTGCTCGAGATAGACCCGCAGCAATCTTTCGACGGCAGCAGGACAGCGACCGGCTTCGACATCGGGCCAGAGTTCGCGCCCGATGCGCGCATCCGCCCCGGCGCCTCCCCCGATATAGATCGAAAAGCCCTCGACCGGGTCGGCATCCTCGCCCCGGGGAATCTTCACCGCGAGCATGCCGATATCGCCGATATAATGCTGGGCGCACGAATGGTGGCACCCGGTCAGATGGACATTGATCGGCGTATCCAGCGCGATCCGCGCCTCCACATATTCGGCAATGGCTTCGGCCGTTCCCTTGGTGTCCGAGGCGGCGAACTTGCAGCCGGTATTGCCGGTGCAGGACACGAGACCGGCCCGCAGCGGCGTGGCGGTGGTGGAAAGGCCCAACTCCTCGATGGCGCGCACAGCGGCGTCCACCCGCTCGTCGGCGATGCCGGAAAGCAGCAGGTTCTGCCAGACGGTAAGCCGGATATCGCCGTCGCCCAGTTCGCGGGCGATGCGCGCCAGGCCCGCCATCTGCGTCGCCTCGAGCCGGCCGCTCCGAAGCGCCACGCCGATCCAGTTCTCCCCCGGCTGCTTCTGGCGGTGCACGCCGATATGGGCGAGCCGGTCGGGGCGCGGGCGGTCCTTTATGCAATCCTCCGGGATGCGGGCGAGCGCGTACCCGAGCCGGGCCTCCACCTCGGCCACGAACCTGTCGAAACCCCAGTCATCGAGCAGATATTTGAGCCGCGCCTTGTTGCGGTCCGTGCGATCGCCGTGATCGATGAAGATGCGCACGATCGCATCGGCGACCTCGGTGGTCTCCTCCGGCCGCACATAGAGCCCGGTGGGGCGCGCGAAATCCTTGTGGCCGGTGATGCCGCCGAGCATCAGGCGGAACCACACGCCTGGCTCGACGCCACCGCCTTCCACCGCCTCGACGGCCTGGAAACCGATGTCGTTGGTGTCCTCCAGCGCCGCGATGCTGCCGCCGCCGTCGAACGCAACGTTGAACTTTCGCGGCAAGCCGTAGAGGGCGCGCGAGTTGAGGATGTAAAAATGCCATGCCCGGGCGAAGGGGCGGGTATCGATGAGCTCCCGAGGATCGATGCCGGCCGTCGGCGTGCCGGTGACGTTGCGGATATTGTCGGCGCCCGAGCCGCGCGTCACCAGCCCCAGATCCTGGATGGCTTCGAGGAGCGACGGCGCGCGCTCGGCGGGGATTTCCCTTATCTGCAGGTTGGCGCGCGTGGTGACATGGGCATAACCGCCGCCATGCGAGGCGGCCAGCAGCGCGAGCCCGGCGAGCTGCCAGTGATTCAGCATGCCGTTGGGCAGGCGCAGACGGCACATGAAGCTGTTCTGGTTCGGAGCCACATAGAACAGGCCGTGCCAGCGCCAGCGGAAATTGTCCGGCGGCTTGGGATAGGCGCCGCCCGAGGCCTCGCTCTTCAGCCGGTGATAGGCATCGAGCGGGTGCTCGTCGCGCTTGAACTTCTCCTGGTCGGTCAGTTTGCCGCCTTCCGCCTCGGCGCGGAGCTGCGCAAGGAGCTGCGGCGCGTCAGGGCCGGTCGGCGTCGGGGGTGCGGACGGCAGGCTTGCCGTCCGCGCCGCATTCATGCCGGCCACGAGCCCTTCGAGGTAGCGCCGCTGCTCCGGCGTGAAATCGGTGGTTTCGCCCGTCATTCTGCCGGCACAGCCTCGGCGACAGCGGCGGGAGCAGGCTGGGGAACGCGGCCCGAAGCGGCAACATAGGCCATGCCCACGAACACCACGCCGGCGATGATATTGCCCAGGCTGACCCAGACCAGATTGTAGAACATGCCCCCGACCGTGACGCTGTCCGGGTGCTGGCCGAGAAGCGCGATGGCGAAGATGGTCATGTTGGCCACCGAGTGCTCGAAGCCCGATGCGATAAAGGCGAAAAGGCACCAGAAGATGATGATGAGCTTGGCCACGTCATTGCTGGTGCGGGCGCTCATCCAGATCGCGAGGCAGACCAGCCAGTTGCAGAGAATGCCCTTGGCGACCAGCGCCAGCGGCGCGGCGTGCATCTTGGCGTCGGCGGTGCTGAAGATGAGGTCCGCGCCCTGCTTGAGGATCGCGCCGCCGCCGCCCATCCAGAAGATCGCAGCGAGGATCGCGGCCCCAACGAGATTGCCGACCCAGGTCATCGCCCAGGAGCTGGCAAGCCCGCCATAGCCGATGCGGCCCTTCGCGACGCCCAGCGTCATCAGCATGGTGTGCCCGGTGAAGAGCTCGGCGCCCGCGAACACCACCAGCGTCAGCGCAAGGGCGAAGGTCAGCCCCATGCCGAGCGAGCGGACCGATGGATCGAGTCCCTGCCCGATGGAAAAGATGGCGATGATGCCGAGCCCGATATAGGCGCCGGCCAGCATCGCCGCGATGAAGAAGCCCAGGGGATTGTCGGATATCGCCTTGACCTTGGCCGCTGCGCTGCTCGCGAGCTGCTCGATCGTTTCCTGATACATGCTCGTCCTTTCTGCCCCGGAGGGGCCGGAAAAAGAAAAGGCCGCCGATCGGTCCGCTCTCCGTTCGGGGAGCATTCCAATTGGCAGCCTTGCCGTTAGGTGCGCCCGTCATTGGACGCGAGGAGGAGCGCTGTTGCGCCTGCAGCTTTGGATGCAGGAAGCGTGCCAAAAGCCCGATGTAGCGATTTCAGGGACTTAGCTCGTATCCGGGCTTCCTGGCGTGCCGCCTATTTCAGCAGCACTGATTTTGCCATGCCCAATAAGTCAGCAGACGGATTGAGCCGAGATGTAGTTGTCGAGCTGCACGGGATCGAAAACCACCGCGTCGAAGAACACATCCGGCCCCAGAACCTTGGCGTCGCTCACCGGCAATGCCGCGCCCGCGGCGGCGACCGACGCGCGGTAGAGATCGGGGCGGTAGCTGGCGAGAGCGCGGCGCGCATTGTCCGGCGTGTGCGCGATGTCGCCCCAGCGCACCATCTGGCTGTAGAACCAGAGGGCATGGGTGGTCCAGGGAAAGGTGGCCGACTGCGCATGCGGCTCGTAGAACCCGGGAACACGCGCGACTTCGCCGCGGATGAGCTCGAGCCGGCCGGACAGCCCTCGCTGCAGCAGGTCCGATGGACAGTCGAGATAGGCCGGCCCCCCGAGAATGGCGGCAGCCTCGGCATGGTTGGCCGGATCGGCGCACCAGAGCGAGGCGGCATAGAGCGCGCGCAGCAGCGCCGCCAGCGCCTCGGGATTGTGGTCCGCCCATGTCTCGCTGGCCCCGAGCACCTTGTCGGGGCTCCCCGCCCAGATCTTCTGCTTGACGGTGACGATGCGCCCGGCGCCATTGGCGACCCCGGCGCTGTTCCAGGGCTCGCCCACGCAATAGCCGTCTATGGTGCCGTTGAGCAGCGCATCGGCCATCAGGGGCGGCGGCAGGATGACGATGTCGACATCGCGCCCGGGCACGGTGCCGCTGGAGGCGAGCCAGTAGCGCAGCTCGTAATTGTGCCCCGAATGAGGGTGAACCACGCCGAAGCGCAGCCGCCGCCCGCTTTCGGCAACGACCTTGCGCAGCGCCGCGCCCGCCGGGCCGGGCTCGATTCCCGCCGGCACGCCCGCGTCGAGCATGCCCTGCCAGAGCTTGACGCTCACCGTGACGGCATTGCCCCCGAGCCCCAGCGCCATCGGGGCGACGACAGGCACCGCAATGGGCCAGAGCCCGAGATTGGCGGCGATGGGCATCGGGCCGAGCATATGGGCGACGTCGAAATGGCCGACCGCGACCCGGTCGCGGATATTCGCCCATGAGGTCTCGCGCACCAGCGCCAGGTCGATGCCCTGCGCGATGGCCAGTCCCTTCTCGCGCGCGATGACCAGCAGCAGGCTGTCCAGCAGCGGCAGGAAGCCGGCGGTGATGCGAAATTCCTTCATTCAAGGCTCCAAAAGTCCGGCGGCGGTGATCAGGCTCTGCGCAATGTCGGCGATGCGCCGGTTCTGGTTCATCGCCGCCTTGCGCAGCAGCGCATAAGCGTCGGCCTCCGAGAGCTGGCGCTGTTTCATCAGGATCGCCTTGGCGCGATCGATGAGCTTGCGCTCCTCCAGCGCGGTACGCGCTTCCTCGAGTTCGCGCTGCAGCTTCGCATAGGCGTTGAAGCGCAGCACGGCCATGTCGAGTATGGACTTCACCCGCTCCTTGCGCAGGCCGTCGACCACATAGGCCGAGACGCCCGCCTCGATGGCCGCGCCGATCGCGGCGGCGTCCGATCTGTCGACGAACATGGCGACCGGCTTCTGCAGCACCCGCGACAGCGTGAAGAAATGCTCCAGCCGGTCCCGGTCGGGGTTCTCCAGGTCGATGACGATGACATCCGGCGCGACCTCGGTAATCTTGCGCGCCACCTCGTCCGTGGCGTTGATTACGGTGACGCGGTCATGGCCGGCCTCGCGCAGTCCATCCTCGATGATGGCGGCGCGGAGGCGGTTTTCGTCGATGATCAGGATGGAGAGGTCATGGCGATGCATGGCCGCGAATATGCCGGACAATCCGGCGGCCGCAAACTCCCGCCGGCGAAGGCGGGGAACCATGCGGGCCGCCGCAACGTTGGCTGAGCCGTTAGTGACGGGGAGTATCGAGCCGTGGGCGGTTTCCTTGGCCGCTGTTTCGCCAGTGCCGCGCTCCTGTCGCTGGAGTTGCTTTCGCCTGCGCCTGCGGCAGCCGAGGAACTGGTCAGCTTCAGGGCATCTGCAGGCGCCGGCCCGATCGCAATCCAGGGCTATTTGACCAGGCCCCCAGGCCGGGGACCGTTCCCCGCCGTCGTGCTGCTGCACTCCTGCCTCGGCCTGCCGTCCAACCGCCGATCGATCGGCAGGGAGCTGGCGAATTGGGGCTATGTGGCGCTGTTCGTCGATGACTTCGCCACGCGTGGCCTGAGGGAGACCTGCGCGGTCGACTTTCCCGAGGGCCTCGCCGACGCCGCCGGCGCGCTGGCCTATATGGCGAAGCAGCCTTTCGTGGACGGCACGAGAATCGCCGCCATCGGCTATTCGCAGGGTGGCGATACCGCGCTGCAGATCGCCGCCGGCGATCTCGGCTTCAAGGCTGCAATCGCCTTCTATCCGCCCTGCGAGGGCCGGCTGGGCGTTCGGTTCACGATACCGACCCTGATCCTTGTCGGCGCCGCGGATTCCGTCACGCCCGCCCGCTATTGCGAGGAGCTGGCGCATGGCCAGCCCGAGGCGAGGCTGCTCGTCTATCCGGGCGCCGGTCATGTTTTCGACGACCCGCAATTCGCCGGCGGCAGGAAGGTTTTGGGCATGTGGCTGCAATATGATGCGGACGCCGCCGCAAAATCGCAGGCCGCGCTCCACGATTTCCTCGCCACGGAGCTCGCACAGCGGAAATGATCTTGATCAAGCCGCATGGCAGGCAAAGTATTCATTCGAGCAAATATTCTTTGAGCCAGGCACTCGAGAGGAGATGCTGATGCGCAGACGGGATGTTCTGATCGGTGCCGCGGCGGGCCTTGCCACCTTCCCCGCCTATGCCGATGCGCCCAGGCCGTTCCAGCCGGACCTCTGGCCGCCCTTGAACAATCGCGCCGCCTTCATTTCATGGATGGCGGCCAATCGCGGCGAGGACCCGGTCTATCTCGGCCGGCGCTATGACCGCTATCGCGTGCTCCTCTCCTTCAACGATCTCTGGACTGCGGCGGACAAGCGCGCCTTCCTGCTGACCCCGCGCGAGGAATTCGTCCGGCCCGAGGATCGCGAGAACGCCTATGTCGGCCATCTGCTCGAGATCGGCTATGGCGTGACCATCACCCCGCCCGGCACCATGGGCCGCATGACCAGCGCCATCGCCGTCCATCCCGGCGACAAGGTGCTCGAGATCGGCACGGGCTCGGGCTATCAGTCGGCGCTCCTGAGCTACCTGACCCCGCGCATCTGGTCGATCGAGATCATTCCCGCGCTCGCCCAGCGAACCCGCGCCGTCTATGACGGCCTCATCGCCAAGGGCTATACCGAATATGCGGCCATCCACACGATGGCCGGCGACGGCTATTACGGCTGGGAGTCCGAGGCGCCCTTCGACAAGATCATCGTGACCTGCGGCATCGACCACATTCCCGAACCCCTGCTGCAGCAGTTGAAGCCGGGCGGCATCATGGTCATTCCCATCGGCCCGCCCGGCGTCCAGCACATCCTCAAGGTGGTCAAGAAGGTCGGCCCGGACGGAACGGCGAATGTTTCGCGCTCCGATCTGTTCGGCGGCAAGGTGATCCCCTTCGTGCCGCTGACCGGCGGCCACCAGCCGGAGGGCTGACCGGGGGCGCTGCCGCAGCGCTCAAAACGAAACCGAGCGCAGGAATCGTACCCGACCCGGGCCGTGTCGAGCGCATCGGCGGGGGCGCGCGGCGCCGTGCCGGCATCGTCCCGCTCCACGATATATTCCTCGACGGCCTGCGCACGGAAAATCCGGGCGAAGTCGATGAGCCCCTGCCCCGGATCGGCAAAGCTGCCCGCCTGGTCGAGGTCCTTGACGTGAAGTTGCAGCACGCGCGGGCCGACCGTCGCGAACAGATCGACCGGGTCGACCGCGCCGCGCCAGGCCCAGAACAGATCCACTTCGAAGTGGACATGGGCGGGGTCGGTTTCCGCCGCCAGCACGCCATAGCCGGTCTCGCCCGTGCCGTCCGCGAGCCGGAAAAACTCGCTGTTGTGGTTGTGATAGCCGAACAGCAGCCCGGCCTCGCTGGCGAGCTTTCCGGCCGCGTTCAGGTCGTGCGCGAAGGCCTCCCACCTGGCGCGTTCGCGGATCGGCCCCCTGGCATCGACGCCGAACAGCGGGTGGATGATGTGCCTCGCGCCGATCTGCCGGGCATCGGCCAGCGCCGCCCGCCAGATATCGGCATCGAAAGGCTGCGGGATGGCCACGTGCCCCGATGTGGCCGAGAGGCCGGCCCGGTCCAGCGCGGCCCTGAAATCCGCGGCCGTGCGGCCGGCGAATCCGCCATGTTCGACGCAGCGATAGCCGATTTCGGCCAATCGGCGCAGAGTGCCGTCGAAGTCCCGGGCGAGCTGGTCGCGGAGCGTGAAAAGCTGGATGCTGATCTCATCGGCCGGTACCCGGCCGAGGCTGGGCTTGCCGGGCGCGGCCGCGACAGGCTCGGCCGCTGCGCCGCCGGGCGCCAGCCCGGACAATGCCGCTCCGGCGGCGGAGCCGAGGAACTCCCGGCGGTTCAGCACTGGCCCCGATCCTCCCATTTTCCGATCCATTGAGATACGGCGTGTCCAAAGCCATAACGCGGGCCCCTGCCCTTGCGTTCGGAAACAGGGGGGCCGCCAGGTCAGCCCGCCGGAGCGTTCAGGCAGGCATGGACCTGCCCGGGCCGGATCGGGCGCAGCTCGGGGCGCGTGGTGCTGCAATGGGCCGTGGCGATGGGGCAGCGCGGATGGAAATGGCAGCCCGCCGGCGGGTGGAGCGGCGACGGAATCTCGCCCTGGATCGGCATGAATTGCCGCCGTTCGAGCGAAATCTTCGGCATGCCGGCGAGCAGCATTTGCGTATAGGGATGGGCCGGCGCGGCGAACAGTTCCTCGGTGTCGGCCAGTTCCACCACCCGCCCCAGATACATCACCGCCACCCGGTCGCAGAGGTGCCGGATCAGCCCGAGATCGTGGCTGATGAAAACCATCGAAAGCCCGGACGCGCGCTTGATGTCGATGAGCAGGTTGATGATCTGCGCCTGAACCGACACGTCGAGCGCCGCCACCGCCTCGTCGCAGATCAGCAGTTCCGGCTCGACCGCCAGCGCCCGGGCGATGCCGACGCGCTGCCGCTGGCCACCCGAAAACTGGTGCGGGTAGCGGCCGATCGTGTCGGCCGGCAGCCCTACCCGCTCCAGTGTCTCGGCGACATAGTCCCTGGCTCTCGAGCGCGGCACGATGCCGTGCAGCACCGGCGCCTCGCCCACGATCTCACCGACCTTGAGGCGCGGATTGAGCGAGGACAGCGGGTCCTGGAACACCATCTGCACCTTGAGCGCATCGCGCCGCCGGGCGAGCAGGCTTTCGTAAGATTCGCCCTTGAAGCGCCGCTCGCCCGAGGACACCGGCAGGATGCCCGCCATCATGCGCGCGAGCGTCGACTTGCCGCAGCCGGACTCCCCGACGATTCCCAGCGTCTCCCCCTGCCTCACCGCGAGCGAAACACGATCGACGGCCCGCACGCGCTCCGGCTCCCGATGCGCCATGCGGTCGGACAGGCGCCGCAGCGGTCCGCGCGCCGGCTCGAAGATGCGGGTGAGGTCTCGGGCTTCGAAAACCGGGGCCTCGACGGCGGGCGCGCCCATACTCAGGCCTCGTGCGGATGATGGCACCAGACGCGGTGCGTGGGGGAGAATTCCTGCTCGATCAGGGTGTGCCGGCAGATGTCCGTCGCCCGCTCGCAGCGGCTGGCGAAGGGGCATCCCTCCCCCAGCATCAGCAGCGACGGCATGGAACCCTGGATCTGCCTGAGCTTCTGCCCCGGCACATTGCGCGAGGGCACCGATTCCAGAAGCTTGCGCGTATAGGGATGCCGCGGCGTACCGATGATCTCGGCGGTCGTACCGATCTCCATGCGGGCGCCCGCATACATGACCATGATGCGGTCGGCGAGCTCCGAGAGGGTCGCGAGATCGTGCGTAATCCAGATCATGCCGAGCCCGCGCTCGTCGATCTGCCGGCGCATCTGGTAGATGATCTGCGCCTGTATGGTGACGTCGAGCGCCGTCGTCGGCTCGTCGGCGATGATCATGTCCGGCCCGTTGAGCAGCGCCGTGGCGATCACCACGCGCTGGCGCATGCCGCCCGACAGTTCGTGCGGATAGGCGGCGAGCCGCTCTTCGGGCGAGGGTATGCCCACCGCGCGCAGCGCCTCGATGGAGCGCTCGCGCATTTCGGCGTGCGAGGCGTGTTCGTGCTCGCCAATGGCCTCGTACATCTGGTCGCGCACCCGCATGACCGGGTTGAGCGTCATCAGCGGGTTCTGGAACACCATGGCGATACGCTTGCCGCGCACCCGGCGCATCTGCTCGAAGCTGAGCGCCGTCAGCTCCTCGCCGTTGAGCCGGATGGAGCCCGAGACGATTTTGCCCGGCTCGTCGATCTGGCCCATGATCGACATGCCGGTCACCGACTTGCCCGAGCCGGATTCGCCGGCAATGCCCAGCACCTCGCCCGGCCTCAGGTCGAAGGAGACGTCGCGCACCGACTTGATCACGCCGGCCCGCGTGAAAAACCAGGTGTTGAGGCCCTCGACCTTGAAGAATGCTTCCGTCACCGCAGGCTCCTAATTGTCGAGCCGCGGATTGTTGAGGTCGCGCAGGCGGTCCCCCAGCAGGTTCATGGCGATGATCATCACCAGCAGCACGATCCCCGGATAAAGGCTCAGCCAATATTGCCGGGAGAAGATGTACTGGTAGCCATTGGCGATCAGCATGCCGAGCGAGGGCTGGGTGAGCGGCAGCCCGACGCCCAGAAAGCTCAGCGAGGATTCGAGCGCGATCGCCGCCGCGATGTTGAGCGTGAACAGCACGATGATCTGCGGCAGGCAATTGGGCAGCACGTGGCGGACCATGATGCGCCAGGCCGGCAGGCGCAGGCACCGCGCCGCCTCCACATATTCCTTGCCGAGCTCGCTCATGGCCAGCGCCCGCGAGGTACGCGCGTAATACGACCATTGCACGATGACGATGGCGAGCACGACCTTGGAGACGCCGCTGCCCAGCACCGCCAGAATGGCGAGGCCGACGAGGATCGACGGAAAGCCGAGCATGAAATCGACGGCCCGCATGATGATCGCATCCGTCACGCCGCCCCGCCAGGCCGCCAGCAGCCCGAGCCCGGTGCCGATGACCAGCGCCGTGCCGGCGGCGACGATCCCGACGAATACCGAAATCCGGATGCCGTAAAGGATAGCCGAGAGCATGTCGCGCCCGAAGGCGTCCGTGCCGAGCCGGAACACGAAATCGGTCGGATGGTCGGCCGTCTTGGCGACGACTGAGAAATTGAAGTCCCTGGGCAGCGGATCGGCCGAGGTGATCTTCACCATGCCGTCCTTGGGATTGGCGACCGTCCACCAGGGCTGGATCGGATGCTTGGTCGCGCCCTCGACCGTTGCGCCCTTGGGCAGGTTGCGGATTTGCAGGCTGGCGAGGCCGCCCGACTTCATGCCGACCGTCAGGCAATTGTCGCCGCAAGGCTCGGCCGAAATGCCCCTGGCATCCCCCTGCGCACTGGCCTTGCCGCCAGTGACCGCGAAATCGAGCCGGATTTCCTCGCCCGGCACCATCTTATGCGCGCCGACCGGCTTCAGCGCGTCGGTGAGCTGGAGCTTGGAAAGGTCATAGGGATCGGTCGGCGAAATCCAGGGGGCGAACAGGGCGCAGAAGATGAAGAACAGCGTGACGACGAGGCTCGCCACCCCCACCGGGCTTTCGGCAAACCGCCTCGCAAAACCGACGAAGCCGCGGTTCATGCCCCGCGCCTCCCCATCACCGCCTTCATGCGCGGATCGATGGTCATGTGAAGGATATCGACGACGAAATTGATGAAGATGAAGAGCAGCGCCGTATAGGTGAGCTGCGCGACGATCATCGGCCGGTCGAGCACCTTGATCGAATTGATGAGAAGCTGCCCGAGCCCCGGCCAGGAAAAGACCGTCTCGGTGATGACGCCATAGGCGAGGAGATTGCCCATCTCGATGCCGATCACGGTGATGAGCGGCACCAGCGCATTCCTGAGGATGTGCCCGATCACGACCTTCCAGGTCCTCACGCCCTTGGCATAGGCGAATTTCACATAGTCGAGCTTGGAGATTTCGACCGTCGCCGCCCGCGTGACCCGCATCAGCAGCGACATCTTGAGCAGGCACAGGCTGAAGGCGGGCATGATGACGTGCCGCCAGCCATCCAGCGTAAAGAGGCTCGTGGTGACGCCGAAATGCGTCGCCAACTGTCCCCGATCGCCGACCGGCAGGATGGGCAGCGCAATGCCGAAGGCGACGATCAGCAGCATGCCCTGCCAGAAGGTCGGGATGGATACGCCGACCAGCGAAAAGGTCATGATGAAGCGCGCGATCGGCGAATTGGGCCTGAGCCCCGCGTAAAGCCCCGCCGGGATTGAAATGACGATGGCGAGGACGAACGCGACCCCGGCCAGTTCGAGGCTCGCCGGCAGGCGCTGCATCAGGATGTCCGTGACCGGCACCTTATAGACGAAAGACGCGCCCCAATCCCCATGCGCCGCATTGGAGAGGAAGATCAGGTATTGCTCCCAGAGCGGCTTGTCGAGGCCGAGCGAGTGCATGGCCGCGAGCCGGTCGGCCTCGGTGGCTTCCGAGGAAATCATCACGTCGACGGGATTGCCGATCAGCCAGATGCCGACGAACAGCACCAGCGACAGCAGCAGGACGACGACGAGGCTCTGGAAAAGGCGGCGGAGTACGAAGGAAATCATGGCCCTTCGGACTTCAGATAGGCATTGATGCGGCGCTTTTCGGGCGGCGGTACCGTCCCGGGTTCGAGGTTCTCGACGAGCCCGCCGAAGAACAGCGCATATTCCTTGCAGATGCCGGAGGCGCCATCGGTCGCGAGGCGTTGTTCGATCTCGGCGCGCACGGCCTCCCCGCCGGGGAGTCGCGCCAGCTCGTCGAGGAACGCCCCCTTGCCGCCGGCCGCGGCCAGCGCCGCCTCATGCACCATCTCGTGGGCCCGATGCTTGCCCACGCTTTCGCCGAGCCGCATCATCGCAAATTCCCCGAAGATGGCGCCATGCGAAAGATCGAGATTGGCCCGCATCCGCGCCACGTCGAGGTCCAGATCGCGCAGCAATGCCTCGGTGCGGACCAGCACGTCGGATATCGCTTCGATCACCTCCACCAGCCCATCCTCGAACAGCTGATTGGCCGCGCCGTCGGATTCGAACGGCCGGTGCGCCGAGGCCATCATCATGCCGGCGAGGCTGTAGAGCTTGTTGGCATTGGCGATGATGCCGTAGCAGACGACCGGATTGACCTTCTGCGGCATGGTCGAGGAGCCGATGGAGCCCTCGAAGCGCCTTTCGGCGAGTTCGCCATATTCCTCCGACGAGGTCTCGTAGACCTCCTCGGCAATGCGGTGGCAGACCGAGGCCATCAGCGCCAGCGCATTGGCATATTCGCAGATATGCGTGCGGATGGCGCGCGACGGGATGGCCATTTCCCCCATGCCGAGCCGCCGCGCGACCAGCGACTGGAAATCCGGCCCCGCGCGCCCGATGGCGGAAAAGCACCCCACGGCACCGCCCGACATGACGGTGAAGGCCCGGCTGCGTGCCTCGGCAAGGCGGTCCACGGCCTCGAGCAGTTCCTCGATCCACACGGCGACCTTGAAGCCGAAGGTGATCGGCACCGCATGGCGGTAATGTGTGCGCCCCGCCATGGTGGTCGCGGCGTGAGTGCGGGCATGCCGGCCGAGATGGGAGAGAATGTCGCGAACAATCTGGTCCAGCGTCTGCTGCGCACGGCTCGCCAGCAGCAGCAGGCCGGTCTGGATGACGTTCTGCGTGGTAATGCCCCAATGCACATAGCCGCCGTGAACCGGGCCCGAAAGCCGCACCAGCTCGTTGATCAGCGGCATCAGCGGATGCCGCGTCGTGCGATAGCCCGCCTCGATCCGGCCGAGGTCGAGCAGGTCATAGCGGCAATTGCCGGCGATGGCCTCGGCCGACTCCGCGGGGATCATGCCCAGCTCGGCCTGCGACAGCGCCACGGCTTTCTCGACATCGAGAAACGCCTGGTACATGGCCGCCGGCGCAAAGGCATCGCGCAACCCGCGATAGTCGAATTGCGACGACAGGGCCTGGTTGAATTCTGTAGCCATCTGTCAGGGAGCTTTCGGAGGCTTGAGCGCTTTCGGCAAAAGCGGTCGGCGTTCGTGGTTCGGCGGCGATTGCCTTCGGCCCTAAGTGGGCAAGGCCGGAGCGCACCCGGCCTTGCCCGGCCGCGCCTATTCGGAGTCGGGGTGCGCGGTATAGAAGATGTTGGTGAGGTTGGCGTTGGCCTCGAAATGCACGCCGTTGCGGGCCGCCCACACGCCATATTCGTGATAGAGCGGGATCAAACCGGCATCCTCATAGACCTGGTCGGACGCCTTCTTGAGCAGATCCTCGCGCTTGGCGTCGTCGAGCGTCGACTGCGCTTCGGTGAGCAGCTGGTCCGTCTTCGGGTCCGAATAGCGGCCGCGATTGGCGCCGCCCCAGCCCTTCTTCGGATCGCGCGTGCCGGCAACATTGATGAGGAGGCTCAGCCCCTCCCCCGTATCCGCCGCGGCGCCGGCAAGGTAGAGGCTGTATTCGTAATTGCTCGCCTTGTCGAAATAGACGCTCTTGGGGAAGGTCTCCAGCGTCACGTTGAGCCCGATCTGGGTCAGCATGGCGGCGACCGCCTGCGCCACCTGCGCGCCATTGGTATAGCGGTCGGCCGGGGCGGTCAGCGTCAGCCCGAAACCGTTCGGATAGCCCGCCTCGGCAAGCAATTTCTTGGCCTGGGTCGGGTCGTAGGGATAGGGCTTGAGATCGGGGTCATGCCCGAAAACGCCGTCCACGATGATCTGGCTGGTCGGCGCCGCCATGCCGCCCATGATCTGCTCGGCGATCTGGTTGCGGTCGATGGCCAGGTTCAACGCCTTGCGCACGCGCGGGTCGAGATAGGGGTTCTTGCCGTTCGTGCCCGACACCTTCGGCGTCGAATCCCGCCCCTGGTCGGGAAGGATGAAGATGAGCAGCGACGATGGCTGCGAGATCAGCTGGAACTTGCCGGCCGACTGCACGGAATCGACGCTGTTGATCGGCACCGCATTGATCACGTCCACCGAGCCGCCGAGCAGCGCGGCGATGCGGGCGCTGTCGTCGGGCAGCGCCTTGATCGTCACTTTGTCGTAGGAAGCCGGCGTACCGTAATAGTTCGGGTTCTTCTCGAGGTCGATCTCGACATCGGGCGTGAACCTGGCGACGCGGTAATGGCCGATGCCCGGCGACAGCGTGCCGTCGTTGAACTTGGCGGTGTCGAGCCAGTTGTCGTTGCCGCAGGTCTTGTCGTCATAGGTCAGCGTCTTGCCCGTCGGATTCTCGACGATGCCGATATTGGCCAGCGAACGCATCAGGTTCGGATCGGGAACCTTGGTGTCGATCTCGAGCTTGCCGCCGCCGGCGTCCTTGACGCTCGCTATGGTGGAAATGAAGCTCGAATAGAGGCCCGGGCTGTTGGGCACGTTGCGGACGCGGCAGAGCGAATAGATCACGTCGGCGGCCGAGAGCTGCTTGCCGTCGTCGAACTTGGCCTTGGGCTCCAGCGTCAGCATCCAGGTCTTGTCGCCCTGGATTTGCCACGAGGCGGCGAGGCGCGGCTCGACCTTGCCATTGACGCCATTGGCATAGGCAAGCGCATCCGAAACATTCTCGCGCAGGTCGAAATTGAAGCCGGCGCGGTGGAAATGCGGATCGACCGACGTCGCAATGGCCGCAAGGCCCACCTTCAGCTCATCGGCGAACGCCGGCACCGCAACGATGGATGTGGCCGCCACCAGGCTCGCGCCGATGGCTGCCGCGGAAAGGCTTCTCAAGGTCGTCCTCCCATATTTGCCTTTGAGGGTCTGGTTGCTCGAAGGCTAGGACGGGGTTCCGCATGGAAAAATCCAAATTTTGTCCGCTCATTTGAGTTTTTCTCAATGATCGGCTATGGGAATGTCCATTGGTATCGCGCGAGGAGAAGGTGGAGCCCAAAGCCGGCCGGAGATTGCCGCCGATGACATCGCTCCCCGTCTTCGAGGCGGTCGGGCGGCACCTCAGCGTTGCCCGGGCGGCCGAGGAACTGCATCTCACGGCGGGCGCGGTCAGCCGGCAGGTGCAGAATCTCGAAGCCTTCCTCGGGCTGTCCCTGTTCGAGCGCGGGCACCGCCGCATCGTCTTCACGCCGGCGGGCGAGGCCTATTGGGCGAAAATCCACACGCTCCTGTCTGAATTGCGCGATGTCACGCGCGCGCTTTCGGCCGATGCGGACGACCGCCCGCTGGTGATTTCGGCCCCGCGCATGTTCCTGCAGATCCGCGTCATGCCCGCGCTCGGCTCGCTTTATCGCCGGCATCCCGGCATGGTCGTCAGGTTCGTTACCGGCCAGCCGGAACTGGAGGGCTTGGACGGCGCCATCTTCGTCGGCGCCGGCCCGCGCCGGGGATTTGTGACCGAGCCGCTTGCGCCGGCAAACCTCTCTCCTGTCTGCAGCCCGTCTTATCTCGCCGTGGCGCCGCCGCTCGCAAACCGGCACGACCTGGCGCGGCACACCCTGCTGCGCTCAGCCGAATATACCCGCAACTGGGAACGCTGGCTCGGGCCGGACGCGGCGGAAGTCTTCGCCCGCGCCCGCTTCATCGATTTCGAAAGCTCGGGCCTCGAACTCACCGCCGCCGAGGAAGGCCTGGGCGTCGCCATTGTCCGGCTGAGGCTCGTCAAGGACCAGATCGATGCCGGCCGGCTCGTCGCGCTGTTCCCCGAGCACGTCGTCCATGAACATTATTCGTTCACTTTTGCCGAATCCAAGCTGCGCTCGCCGCGGTTCAGGCAGTTCCGCAACTGGCTAAGGGAGGCCGTCGCGAGCTAGCACCGGCGCGGGGCGATCCTGCCGACTGTCATGCTGCTGTTGCGATTGCATCATAGCTGGCACGGAAAGGGAGAGCGCATGGTCTACGATCTCGCCGTTGTCGGTGCTGGAATCTGCGGGCTGGCGCATGCCCTGGCCGCCGCCCGGCGCGGGCTGAAAGTGATCGTTCTCGATCGCGACGCGCAAGCCAACGGCGCCTCGATCCGCAATTTCGGCTTCATCACCGTCACGGGCCAGCAGCAGGGCGAATGCTGGCGG
>DASZUI010000292.1:0-3287 GCA_035547675.1 Devosia sp. | reverse complement strand
AGAAAGGGCTATCCGGAGAGGACCTGACGCGCATTAGGCGCGACCGGCGGGAGGCTCCAACCATGGGCAGCGCGCGCGGCTCGGAGATAGATTCCCGCCTGCGCCAGCGTCGCAATTGTAGCGAGGCCTCGCCACGTCGTCCCCTCGCCCCTCTGGGGAGAGGGCCAGGATGAGGGGTTCACGCGCCGTGCCGATGATTGCCCCTCACCGGCCTGCCGGCCACCCTCTCCCCGGAGGGGCGAGGGTTCCTTGGTGGCAATGCCTTGCAACAACTCCGCCGTCATTCCCGCGAAAGCGGGAAGGTGGATTCTCGATCGAAGTGCAACAGTTGAGCTGAGAGGGCTTCGGCTGGGGTTTTGAAGTCAAGGCATTTTCGTGGGGTATTGTTGTAGGCGAGCAGGAGCAGCCTAAAGCGCTGGTCGTCGAGGGTGGCGAGGTCGGTTTTGCGCGGCAGGGTTCGTCGCATGCGGCCGATGGCGTTCTCGATGCCGCCTTTCTGCCAAGGGGCGTGCGGATCGCAGAAGAAGGTGGCGATGCCGATGGGGTTGAGCCGGTGGTGGCGGGCGAACTCGGTGCCATTATCGAAGGTGAGGGTCTGGCGCAGGGGAGCGGGGAGCACCTGCAGCGCGGCGCCGAGAGCTCTGGCCACCGGCTCGGCCCGTTTGGAGGGCAGCCTTGCCGCGATCAGGACGCGACTCATGCGTTCGTGCAGCATGAGGATGTTCTGCCCGTGGCGGGAGAAGGCCATGAGGTCGGCTTCCCAATGGCCGGGGGTTTGCCGGCTCGAGGCTTCGGTGGGGCGCTGGCTCAGCGGCACCCTGCCGCTCATATGCAAGGCCGGGCTGCCGCCCTTGCCGGGCCGCCGGCCGCGCCTGGACTTGGCGCGCGGCAGGTAATGGCGCCAGCTATAGTCCTTGTGGCGGGCGATCTGGGCATAGATGAAGCGGTAGATGCTCTCCACGCCTATAAAGGCCCGGCCCGTCAGCCGCGCGCGGCCCACGATCTGCTCGGGCGACCAGCCACAGGCCAGTTGCCCCAGCACCATCTCACGCAGGCTCGCATCCCGATCCAGCCGGCTGCCACTCCAGCGCCGCGCCCGCGCCTGCTGGTCGGCATAGCCGGGCTTGTAGCCAATCTTGCTGCCGCTGTTGCGCTTCAGCTCCCGACAAACCGACGATGCCGCGCGATCCAGAGCTGCTGCGATCTGCCGGATCGAGACCCCCTCTGCCGATAAGCGGGCAAGCTCAATCCGCTCCTCAAGGCTGAACTGTCGATATCCTCGTCCCATCGCAACACCCTAAACAGGTGTTGCACTTCGTTTGAGAACTCAGCCAATCCATCTTGTGACGTCCAAAAAGACAGGGCGGCTCTTTCGGACCGCCCTACCTCACTATATCGAAAATTCGGTCCAGCCGAATGGCTGGTGGTTATTGGACGGACTGGACTGCCTTGAGCAGTTGGCGCTGGATGTCTTCATTGCCGGCGACGACCTGGCCGTTCCAGATGCTGCCGGTGGCGCCGGCATAGTCGCTCATCGTGCCGCCGGCTTCGCGGAGCAGGAGCCAGCCGGGGGCGACATCCCAGGGGGCGAGGCCGGCTTCCCAATAGCCGTCGAAGCGGCCGGCGGCGAGCCAGGCGAGGTCGGTCGAGGCGCTGCCGGTGCGGCGGATGCCGGCCACGGCGGGCGCGATATGATTGAGCTGGCGCAGCTGCAGCGCGTCATTGGCGACGCCCTGCACCTTGATGCCGGTGGCCACCACGGAATCGGCAAGCGTGCGCCGCGCCGCCACGCGCAGCCGCCGCTTGTCGCCGAGCCAGGCGCCGCCGCCTTTTTCGGCGGTGAAGAGCTCGTCCATTACCGGATTGTAGATCACCGCGCCGACGATTTCCTGGCCGCGCTCGAGCGCGATGGCGACCGCGAACAGCGGAATGCCGTGCAGGAAATTGGTCGTGCCGTCGAGCGGATCGACGATCCAGCGATGCTGGCCATCGGTGCCGGCGACCTCCCCGCCCTCCTCCATCAGGAAGGCATAGGTCGGCCGCGCCTTGCGCAATTCGTCGAAGACGATCTGCTCGGCCCGCCGGTCGGCATTGGAGACGAAATCCGCCGGCCCCTTCCGCGACACCTGCAGATTCTCCACCTCGCCGAAATCGCGCGTGAGCGCCCGCCCGGCCTTGAGGGCAGCATTGACCATGACGGTGAGAAGGGCGGAGCGAGCCATGAACGGGCCTATCGGAAACGAAATCGGGGGAAAGTCGCGGTCTCATGCCGCACTTGCGCCCGCCGTTCAAGGCTTTTGCGGCGCGCTCGCCGTGGCGGCGGCCGGCGCGGCGGCAGCCTGGGGTACGGGGGAAGCCGCGGCCGGAGCCGCGGGCGGCGCGCTTTGTGCCAGGGTCGGCGTATTGGCATCGGGCGGCGCGGACGGCCAGAAGCGCGCCGCCTCCTCCGCCTTCTCCAGCTCGTCCTTGGGAATGGAGACCAGGAGCTTGTCGAGCACGGGATCGCTCAGCCCCTGCCGCCGCGCCAGCGAACGCCACATGGCGGCCTGTTCGAGATCGAGATCGACACCCTCGCCCACCGCCAGCAGCTTGGCATAGCGGTTCTGCGCCACCGGATTGCCGGCATCGGCGGCGGCCTTGTACCAGCGGATGGCGCCGGCAAGATCGCGCGGCACGCCCTTGCCGAGATAGAGCAGGGTCGCATAATCGACCTGGGCGGCAATGAGCCCGTTCTGCGCGGCAAGGCCGATTTCCTTGGCGCCGGCCTTCTCGTCGGGCACCACGCCGCCGCCCTCCATCAGCATGGTGCCATAATCATATTGCGCCTCGGCGAGCCCGGAATCGGCGGCTTCCTTCATCAGCGCGGCGGCCTTGACCATGTCCGGCTCGACAAAGATGCCCTCGATATAGAGCAAAGCGAGATTGTATTTGGCCGGCATATAGCCGGCATCGGCCGATTGCTTGAAGAGCTGGGCGGCGCGCTGCTTGTCCTGCGGCACGCCGGTGCCGTTCTCATAGAGGGTGGCGAGCTCGAAGGCCGCGAGCATGTCGCCATGCTTGGCGGCGATGTCGAACCAGCCGGCCGCCTTCTTGTCGTCCTCGCCGACGCCGAGCCCCTGGCCATAGATCTCGCCGATCAGCGTCTGTGCCGCGGCATCGCCCTTTTCGGCCCGCGGCAGGGCGAGCGCCAGCGCCGTCAGGTACTCGCCGCGCTGATAGGCGCCATAGGCATCGTCTTCCTTGGTCGAGCCGGCGAAGACGGCATGGCTGATATCCTGGGCATCCTG
>DASZUI010000291.1:0-17539 GCA_035547675.1 Devosia sp. | reverse complement strand
CCGGGCAAGTTCCTTTTTGGAAACAAGCAGCTTCCGCCGCCGCCTCTCCTCGTGGTTGAAGCGGTTGGCCTGCAGATATTCCGGAATATGCGCGTTGATGAGCCATAGGCCGCCATCCTCCGGCGAGGCATAGCTCTCAGTTATTTGCGCCTTGCCGGAGCGCAGCGATTTCACCTCGGTGCCGGTCAGCATGATGCCTGCCTCGAGTGTGTCGAGGATTTCATAGTCGAAGCGGGCGCGCCGGTTCTCCGCCACCGTCCCGGTGGTCAGCAGTGAAGATTTCTTAGCCTGGGCCATAAGGAGTTAATTGGGAAGCAGGCCTGCATGCGCCAAGGCCGCGTCGATCTCCTGCTCGGTCGCCTTGCCGATGGGCACGACGGGCAGACGGAACTCGTTGCGGCAGAGGCCGAGGCGCGAGGCGGCATATTTGACGCCGCCCGGATTGCCTTCGAGGAAAAGGCTGCGATGGAGCGGGGCGAGCTTATCCTGCAGCTCGAGCGCGAGCGCGTAATTGCCCTGCTGGCAGGCGTTCTGGAACTGGGCAGAGAGGCGCGGCGCGACATTGGCGGTGACCGAAATGCAGCCCGAGCCGCCATGGGCATTGAAACCGAGGGCCGTCATGTCCTCGCCCGAAAGCAGGATGAAATCCGGCCCGAGCTTCATTCGCTGCATGGTGGCGCGCCCCATGTCGGAGGTCGCGTCCTTGACGCCGGCGATGTTGTCATGCGCCTCGCGCAGGCGCACGATCGTTTCCACGGTGAGGTCCACCCCGGTGCGGCCGGGCACGCTATAAAGAAGGATCGGCAGCGAGGTCGCCTGCGCCACGGCCGAGAAGTGCTGGAACATGCCTTCCTGGGTCGGCTTGTTGTAATAGGGCACGACGGAGAGCACCGCATCGGCGCCGATCTCCTCGGCAAAGCGGGTGAGCCCCACGGCTTCCTCGGTGGAATTGGAACCGCAGCCGGCGACGACCGGCACACGCTTGTTGGTCGTCCTGACGCAGATCTCGATGACGCGCCGATGCTCCTCATGCGTCACGGTGGGGTTCTCGCCCGTCGTGCCCATGGGGACGAGGCCGGTCGTACCCTCGGCAATCTGCCAGTCGACCAGTGCCGAGAAGGCTTTCTCGTCCACCGCCCCATTGGCAAAGGGGGTGATGAGCGCCGTCAGCGATCCTCTCAGCATTTCATTTCCTCAGAACAAAAAAGGCCCCGCGGGGCCGACCGACCGATCCCGGAGCCTCCCGCCCGGCGCCCTACCTTGGAAGGGCCATGATTGGGCACCATAGAGTTTCAGGCGCCGGGCCACAAGCGGCGCGGTTTTGCCGCCGCGGCGCGCCGCAATATGGGTCCGGAAACCAATTGTTCATGCCGAAAGGGTAAGCAGAAGTTAACCGCAGGGTATGGGGGCACCTTGTTGGGCGACTGGGTTTTTTAAGCTGCCGCGCCGCCGACCCGAGGGTGGACTACACCTCTCCGGTGGCGTTGCTGCCAAGCCAACAGGACAACACCATGATTGCAGCGCGGCTCAAGGCCCTTGGCCTTCTCGCCGGCCTGGTCCTGGCAGTTGATGCCGGTCCGGGTATGATCTCCCTGAGCCAGGCCGCCGCGGCCCAGGCCATCGACCCCGTTACGACCGGGTCCATCGACCAATCCTCGACAGTGGCAACGCAGCAGGGCTCGGCCGCGTTCCGCAAGGCGCTGTCGCTGCTGACCGGCGGCGACCAGGTCGGCGCCTATGCCCTCGCCGCGACCCTGCCCGACGATGTGGAACGCCGCGCGATCCAATGGGCCGCCGTCTATTACGGCAATGGCAAGATCGACTACCACGCCGTCGAGCGCTTCGCCGCCGACGCGCCGGACTTCGCCTCGGACGCCCTCTATCGGAGCCGGCTCGAGCAATCGCTCGTCAGCTCCAATCCGAGCCAGGCCGACATCATCCATTATCTCGGCGGGGCGACACCCTATTCGGCCAAGGGCCAGGTGATGCTGGCCTCCGCCTATGATGCGGCCGGGCAGCACGAGCGCGCGGTCCGCATCGCGCGGAACCTCTGGACCGGGAGCATCCTCGACGCCGACAGCGAGAAGCTGGTGCTCTCGAGCCTGGGCAAGATGCTGACGCGCGACAGCCACTGGGCGCGTACCGTGCACCTGCTGATGACCGATCACGCGGCAGCGGCCAAGCGGATGCTGCACTTGCTGTCGCCGGCGCAGGCCTCGCTGGTCAATGCGGCGGTGGCGGTCATCGACGGGGCGGGGAACGCCAAGCCGCTGCTCGACAAGGTCGATCCCTCCCTCAGGACCTCTGCGATCTTCTATTTCATGGCGGCGCAGCAGGCGCGGCAGGTGGGCGACTATTCGCGCGCCCTGGCCGACCTCAATGCACCGCATGGCTCGGTGCCCGACAGCGCGCAATGGTGGTATGAGCGGCGGACGCTGATCCGCCAGTTGCTGATGAAGGGCGACGCCTCGCTCGCCTATGAGGCGGCCGCTACCTATACCAGCGGGCCTGAGGGGCGGCTGGTCGAGGCGCGCTTCCACGCGGGCTGGATCGCCCTCTCCTTCCTCAAGGATGCCAAATCGGCCAAGGCGCAGTTCGAGAAGATGCTCACCTACTCGACGCTGCCCGACAGCATCACGCAGGGCGAATACTGGCTGGGCCGCGCCGAGCTGTCGTTCGGCGACAACGCCGCGGCCCGGGTCGCCTTCACCAAGGCCGCGCAATACGGCACCAGCTATTACGGGCTGCTGTCGCGCGGCGCGCTTGGCGAAAAGATCGTCGATTTCCGGCCCCTGCCCGCCTGGCAGCCGAGCCAGCCGGCCTTCGAGGCCAACCAGATCGTGCAGGCGGTCCACCTGTTCGCCGCCAATGGTCAGGGCGAACTGGCGGCGCCGCTGCTGCGCAATTTCGCCGCCAGCCTCAAGGATGGGGGCGAGCTGGTGCTGGCGGCGCGCCTGGCGCAATCGATCGACGCGCATTACCTCGCCATCGAAATCGCCGATCTCGCCGACAAGCGCGGGGCGCCGCTCGACCTGTTCAACTACCCGATCGACCCATTGCCGCCCGACATGAAGCTCGCCGACATCGACAAGGCGGCGATCTACGCCATCGCCCGGCAGGAGAGCAAATTCCGCATCGACGCCGTCTCCAGTTCCGGGGCGCGCGGGCTGATGCAGCTCATGCCGGCGACCGCCAAGGAGACGGCCGACCGCATGGGGCTCAAATATTCGGCCGCGCGGCTGACCAGCGACGGGCAATACAACGCCATGATCGGCTCGACCTATCTGGCCGGACAGCTGCACCAGTTCGACGATTCGCTGGCGCTGGCTGCCGCCGCCTACAATGCCGGGGCGGGCAATGCCGCCAAATGGATCGCGGCTTTCGGCGACCCGCGGGCCAGCAATGTGGACCCGGTGGTCTGGGTCGAGCTCATCCCGTTCGAGGAGACGCGCCGCTATGTGCAGCGCGTGCTCGCCAATTATGTGATCTATCGGGCCCGGCTGGGCGACACCGTGACCATGGAACAGGCGCTGCGGCGGATCGCGGACTAGGCTTAGTTGCGCCCGGCGGGTTGCGGGGTCCACACCCTCATGGCGGGCTTGACCCGGCCGGGCAGCCGTCCTCCAACTGGTTTCCTATCCGGATGACACCATGGCCCGCCGCAGCATTCCCGCAGATTACCCGCCTTTTGCCGCCCTGCCCGTCCGCATGCTTACGGCAGGCCGCCCCGACGAGCGCATCGCGGTGCATGTGGCGGGGGTGCTCGCGCCCGGGCGGACGCCGCTGGTCTGCCTTGCCGGCTATACGCGCAACATGGTCGATTTTCTGGATTTCCTACCGCTGCTGCAGGCGGAAGCCGGCGCCGACTGGCCAGTGCTGCTGATCGATTTGCGCGGCCGCGGCCGCTCGGCTGATCGCGCGCGGGCGAAGGACTATTCCACGCTGGCCGATGCACGCGACGTCAGCGAGGTCGCGCGGGCTTTCGCGGTGGAGCGCGCGGTATTCCTTGGTCAGGGGCATGGCGGGCAGGTGCTGATGGCGCTTGCGGCACAGTGGCCGACGCTGATCGCCGGGACCGTGCTGGTCGATTCCGGCCCGGCGCTGGCGCCGCGCAGCCTGATCCGCCTGCGCAGCAACGCCCAGGCGATCGGCAATTTGCGCGGCGCCGGCGGATTGACCGTGATGCTCCGCCGCATGTTGGCCGCCGATTACCCCGATCGGACGCCGGAGACGCTCGACCGGCTGGCGGCCCGCTTCCAGTGGATCGACCCGAAAGGGCGGGCAACGCCGCTCTATGACCCGGCGCTGATCGAGCGGCTGCGGGATTTCGGCGCCGACGACGTGCTCGAGCCGCAATGGGGCTTGTTCGACCTGCTGGGCATCGCGCCCATGCTCATCGCCCGCACGGCGCTCACCGACCAGCTTTCCACCGAGCTGCTGGCGGAAATGCGCCAGAGGCGGCCCGATGCCGAGGTGCTTGCCATCGCCGGACAGGGCTCGCCCGCCCTGCTCGACCGGCGCGAGGACGTCGCCCCGATCGCGCAATTCCTGCTGCGCGCCGCCGAGGCCGGCGAGCGTCCCGCCCGCCGCGCCTGAGCGCTATTGCGGGAGCCGCTATTGCGGGACGGACGGGTCCTCGAGCTTGATCTCGATGCGGCGGTTTTTCGCCTTGTTCGCCTTGGTGGTATTGGGCACCAGCGGCACGGTCTCGCCATAGCCTATGGCGTAGAGCCGGCTCGGCGCCACACCGCGCTTGACCAGCTCGGCGACGACCGCCTCGGCGCGCGCCACGGACAAAGCGAGATTCGTCTTGGCGTCGCCATCCGAATCCGTGTGCCCCTCGATGTCGACCTTGGCATCCGGACAGGCGGCGAGGAGCTTGGCGAGCGCATCGAGCTGCGGGCCGCTGCCCTTGGCGAAATTGGTGCGGGTATCGAACACGATGCTGTTGGCCGCGTTGAAGCTCGCCAGCTGCGCCTGGCAGACGTCGAGCGGCGACGGGCCTTCGATAGCCGTCGTCCATTCTCGCGCCGCCGGCAGCGCCGCGATGTCCGCCTCAACGGCCTTCTGCACATCGGCCGTCGCCGCCTGGCCCTTGAGCGACCAGGATTTGCCGTCGAAGCGAAGCTCGCCCGACTCGAGCTTGGCCAATTCGGGCAGGCCGGCCAGCGCGCCGGAAACGAAATCGTCGGGCGCGCCGGGCACGATTGTGAGCCGCGACGCGTCGGCCTTGCCGACCGAATCGGCGAAATAGCCGCGTGCGCCCTCGGTCGGCACATCGCCGGTGAGGGTGACCTTGCCATCGGCCGTTTTGGTGGCGGCGAAGGTATAGGGCGGCGCCGGCGGCGCGGCTGGCGGCGGGCTCGCCACTGGCGCCGGATTTGCGGCGGGCGCCGGCGCAGCCGGAGTGGAGGCGGCTGGAGTGGAAGCGGCAGGTGTACTGGCCCCGGTGCTGGTCGCCCCGGCAGGCGCGGCCGCTTCTGCCGTGGTTGGGGCGGGCGTCGGATTTGCGGCAGGCGCGGCTGCTGTTGGAGCCGGCGTGGCGGCAGCCTCCTGCGGCGGGTTTGCGGCGGCGGGCGCGGGCGCGGCCGGCGGTTCGGCGGCCCGGGCGACCGGCGTGCGGATGTCGAAACGCCAATGGCTGGTGTCGATCACGCCAAGCGCCTCATGGGCGGCCTTTTCGGCCGCGTCGTCCTTGGCGAGGCCGGCGAGGCTCCACTCGCCATTCGCGAAAAGCAGCTTGCCGGATTGCAAGGCCTCCAGCGCGCCGAGGCCATGAAGCGCGCCGTCGACGAAATCCGGCGGGGCGCCGGGCGCGACGGTGGAATTGTCGATTTCGCTGCTGCCGGCGCGGCCGGCCAATACATTCTTCAGCGCCGGCGTGGGCACCGTGCCATTGAAGGTGATGGTACCGTCCCCGGCCTTTTCCGCCGACCAGGCGTAATTGGGGGAGACGGCGGGCGCCGCCGGCGCAGCCGGCGCGGCCTGGGCGACCGGCTTGGCGGCGCCGGTATCGGCGGCGGTCGGCTTTGCCGGCGCGGAGGCGGTGGATGGCGCGTCGACGCTATAGCTCGCGCCCAGCGCCTTGAGCGGCGAGGCGTTGAAGGCTGCCCGGGCGGCGACGCCCTTGTCGGCGCTGTCGACCTTGCCGGTGACGCTCCAGCTCGTGCCGTCGAAGTCGACCTTGCCGCTGTCGAGGTCCGCCAGGATGCCGAGGGCCGCGACGGCATTGGCGGCGAAATCGTCGGGCGCGCCGGAGGCCAGCTCGGTGGAATCGGCGACGGTGCCGCCGATGCTGTCGAGCAGGGTTTCGCGGGTGTCGCCGCTCGGCAGGTCGCCGGCGAAGGCGATCGATCCGTCAGCGGCCTTGCTTGCCGACCACACATAGGGATCAGCTGCCGGCAGCGCGGGCTCGGCGGGAGAGCCGGCATCGGCGGTGCTATTGGCGGCTGGGGCGGCCGGCTTGCCGGCGTCGGCCTGCGCGACGAGCAATGCCGCGGCCGACAGCCCGGCGGCGAAGGCGGGGGGCGAAGGCGCGAGCACGCTTCCCGCCAGCACGGCCGCGATTGCCAGCTTCCGGGTTCTGTATCCGCCGCCGCCCATGTCAACTCCCCTTCGAATCGGCGGCCGCACCGCCGCCCGTCTATCTAGAGCAGATTCGCCGGCGGCGGAATCTCGGGGGAGGCAGATAGCCTTCCTGTGGAGCAATCGAGGGCGCAGGCGGCGCAACGGCGCCGGGTTTGCCCGAGGGGCGTTTGCCGTGCGGGCAATTGCCGGGTGAGTGATTTGTGCGGGAGCAAGATCGTGCGCTTAGAGCATTCCACGTTCTGACTGAGTCAGAACGCGAGCTCTAAGTTCTTGAGTTGTCGCGTTTTCGAACCGGAAAAGTGGAACCACCTTTCCTGAAAACGCTCTCGGCTCGGCGATGGCGTGCGCCGCGATAGGGGCGCAAAAGAAAAGGCCCGGCATTTGCCGGGCCTTTCCCAAAGCGTAGTGCCAGCAGATTACTGGAACTTCTTGGCCGCGTTGAACGTCGCGCGGTAGGCACCGTTGCCGTACACTTCGCCCTTGAGGGACGAGGTGAAGCCGCCGCCCGGGGCCCAAGCCACAGACGCAGCGCCATAGCCCGTGGAGTACCACGAACCAGGACCGCTGAGCGTAGCCGCACCACCCGAGATCGGGGAGAACACGGTGCTGCCGGGCGCGATGCCGTTGTTGTTGATGATCGTGTCCGAACCGTAGACGCCGATTTCGCCCGTCAGAGTGAGCGTATCGGTGATCGCGGCCACGAGAGAGGCAGCGACCTGGTAGCCCTCGTCGCCAGCCACGCTGGTGTCGCCGTCGAAGTAACGGCCGCCGAGGTTGATGGACACGCCATCGGAGACGGCGAAGCTGGCCGACAGGCCGTAGCCGATGCCATTGGCACCAGCGCCGAAGGCCGCGCCAAACGGCGTCGCGCTCGAGCTGTTGTGCGTGGCTTCAACCGACGCCGCCAGCTTGAACATGTCGAGCCCAACCTGAGCCGACGCCAAGCCGTCGTAGTAGCCAGTGGAGTCGCCGGCGATGGCGGCCACGAGCTTGAAGTTGTTGAACGTGCCGGTGAAGCCGGCATGGTAGGCGGTCACGGTGCTCGTCCCGTCGAGGATACCGGCCTCGATGAGGGTCAGGTGAGCCGTGAGGTTGTCGCCGGCATAGGAGATCACGCCGACAGCGGTACCGGCGCGAGCCGGGTTCTTGTCCTGCAGATCTTCGAGGCCGCCCTTGAGGGTGATGCCGTTGCCGAGCGAGGACACGACCTGGATCGAGTGACCGCCGGTCTGGATGTCGGCGCCCGAACCGTCGGTGCCACCATAGGTCGAACCGCCAGCGCCGCCGGCAACCGACCAGAGAACGCCCGTGCCGACGTTGTCCGAGTTGAACAGGCCGAGATAGTTCAGCGGGGTGTCGTCATCGGTGTTGGCAACCGAGCCGGTCTTACCAGCCGTCAGAATCGTCGAGTCGCCGACAGACACATAGGCCTTGTCGATGATCACGCTGCCCGACGGGCCTTCCTGCCAATCGCCGGTCGTAGCGGCGAAGATGCCCTTCTGGCTGCCGTCGCTGCCGCCGAAGTGGTAGGCCGTGGTGGCGCCGCCGGTGTCGTCGCCGTCGTACCAACCAAAGCCATTGGCCGAGTGACGGTACTGCTCGCTCTTCAGGGTGACGACGACCTTGGCCGGGCCAAAGTCGGAGTCGGCCGTACCGACCGCCGTCAGGTACGCGATGACCTGGCTGTCCCAGTCGTTCGACCGGCCCGTGGTAGAGCCAGCGTCGCCCGGGAGCGGAATGCGGACGTTATCATCCGGGGTACGGATGATGCCGAGACCGGAATGGCCGTACTTGTAGTCACCCCAGGCAAACTGGTAGCTCACCGAACCGCTGATCTGCAGGCAGTCCGTATCGGAAGAAATCGTCAGACCCGAAAGGCCGAGAGCATCGCAGACGTCAAGCGACGTCAGCGCGCCCTTAGCCAGGTCCGCCGCATTGGCGCCGGTCGCAAGACCCGCCACAGCAAGAGAACCCAGAAGCAGGCTCTTGATTTTCATTATTGACCTCCAAAGTCAGTCATCTGTGCCGGAGTAAACCGGCGGTTGCCGAAACGCGACCACACTATCGTGGTGCAGTGTGTTGCCGTCGCGTTGCGACCGACAAACGATCCCATGCATGGATTCGCAGTAATCACTCTAGCGATGGCGGTTCCCGACGCAACCACACAAAAGGCCAAATCACGGCCCTGCAATGTGGTTGCCCAACCTTTGTTGCAGATTCAGCACACAGATGGAAACGCCTGATTAACGGGCGTAAACACGCGATTAACGGGGGTTTTCCTGCCTCCGAACCGTAAGGGATTGCCACAATTGACGCCGGCCGATTGTGGCAATGGAAACAGGTCGGCGCGACCCGGGAGGCGCTTCGGCCCTTCCCATCGTGATGGCCGGGCTTGACCCGGTGCTCCGCCCCACCTCTATAGCGACAGACGAACAAGGGAGGAGCGGATGCCAAAGGTCGCCATCGTCACCGGGGGCACGTCGGGAATAGGCCGGGCTTCGGCCATCGGGCTCGCCAGGGCGGGCTACACGGTTGCCATATGCGGGCGGCGCGAGGCCGAGCTCGCCGCCGTGAAGGCGGAGGGCGGGCTGGCGCTGGCGGAGCGTTGCGACGTCACCGATGCGGAGGACGTGGCGCGCTTCTTCGCCGCGGTGCGGCAGGCCTTCGGGCGGATCGATTTCGTGTTCAACAATGCAGGGCGCTTCGCGCCGACCACCAATTTCGGCGATTTCGACCTCGGGATCTGGCGCGAAATGGTCGATACCAATCTCAACGGTGCCTTCTACGTGGCGCGCGAGGCGTTCCGCGCCATGCGGGACCAGTCGCCGCAGGGTGGCCGCATCGTCAATAACGGCTCGATTTCCGCCTATGTCCCCCGGCCGGGGGCCGCCTCCTATACTGCCACCAAGCATGCGATTACCGGGCTGACCAAGGCGATTTCGCTGGATGGCCGGGCGTTCAACATCGCCTGCGGGCAGATCGACATCGGCAATACATTGACCGACATGACCAGGGACATGAGCCGCGGCATGCTGCAGGCCGATGGCGAAATGCGGCAGGAGCCCACCTTCGACGTTCGCCACGTCGTCGACGCCATCGTCTACATGGCCGGCCTGCCGCTCGAAGCGAACGTGCAGTTCATGACCATCATGGCGACCAACATGCCCTATATCGGGCGGGGCTGAGGCTCGCCCGGACCACCGTGCTCGTCATGGATTCCGGCCTTCGCCGGAATGACGCCGGGAGCGGGACGAAGTCCTGCCAAATTCCACCGTGTCATTCCGGCGAAAGCCGGAATCCAGCAACGCGCGCTTACGCCGCGAATACCTGCCTGCCCCCGATCCAGGTGCCGCGCACCTGCAAATCATCCGAGAGGTGCACGAAATCCGCGGCGCTGCCCTGCCCCAGCCGGCCGTGGCGCGCGGAAACGCCGATGGCTTCGGCGGGATAGACCGTGGCCATGCGCAGCGATTCCTCGAGCGTCAGGCCGATGGTGCGGTGCATGAAGCGGATGGCGTCGATCATGGCAAGGTCGGCGCCGGCCAGCGTGCCGTCCTCAAGGCGGAGCGCGCCATTGGCGCGGTGGATGGTGCGGCCGTTTAGGGTGAAGCTGGCGAGATCGGTGCCGGCGACCGCCATGGCGTCGGTCACGAGGAAGATGCGGCCGGGGCCGCGCTTGGCGCGAAGTGCGATGCCGATGGTTTCGGGGTGCACATGGATGCCGTCGGCGATGAGGCCCGCATGGAGCCGGCCGTCCGAAATGGCGGCGCCGGCAACACCCGGCTCGCGATTGCCGATCTGGCTCATGGCGTTGAAGAGGTGGGTGGCCATTGTGGCCCCTGCCCCGGCCGCTGCTTCGACCGCCGCATAGCCGGCATCGGAATGGCCGATGCTGACGACGATGCCGGCGGCGGAGAGTCGCGCGATCTGCTGCGGATCGACCGTTTCGGCCGCAACCGTCGCCAGGAGATTGGGCAGTTTCGGCCGGGCGGCGACGAGGGCCGCAAGGTCGGCCCCGTCCATCGGCCGGATCAGGGCCGGATCGTGCGCGCCCTTGCGGGCGAGCGAGAGATGCGGGCCCTCGAGGTGGAGGCCCAGAAAGCCGGGGAGCCCGGCCTCGGCCGCGGCGATACCGGCGGCAATGGTGGCGGCGGTGATTTCGCGGGTATCGGTAATGAGGGTCGGCAGCAGCGCCGTCACGCCATAGGGCGCCTGCGCGGCGCAGATGGTGGCGAGGCCTTCGACGGTCGGGGAATCGTTCAGCAGGATGCCGCCGCCGCCATTGACCTGCAGGTCGAGGAAGCCGGGCACCAGCATGCCGCCGTCCAGCCGGACCGCATCGGCGCCGGCCTCGCTCGCGGGCACGATTCCGGCAACGCCGTCATCGCCCAGCAGCAGGGCGGACTCGTCGTGCCAGCGCTCGCCGTCGAACAGGCGGGCGCCGGTGAAGGCATGGGAGGTCATAGCGTTTCGGTCACCTTGTTGAGGTGCGGCGGCTGGTCCGGGTCGTAGCCGCGATGGCGGGACAGCGCCTCGACGAAGCCATAGAAGGAGACGATCAGCACCAGCGCGTCGGTCAGCGGATGGCCGGAAACGGCGAAGGGCAATTGCCGGGCCGCGCTGACCCGCTCGGAGGTGATGAAGGTCGCGGCGCCCCGTGCCGCGAGCTTGTCGGCCATGCCGGCGACCGACGGTTCCGCCGCGTCGCGCGCCGCAAATACCAGCAGCGGAAAGCCGCCCTCGACGATGCGGACCGGGCCGTGCATCACCTCGGCGGCACTATAGGCTTCGGCGTGGATGCCGCAGGTTTCCTTGAATTTCAGCGCCGCCTCGCTGGCAATGGCAAGGGCCGGTCCGCGCCCCAGCACATAGAGCGACTGGTGCCCATCGAGCGCTTCGATGAGCGGCGACCAGTCGCATTTGACGGCCGCCTCCAGCGCCACCGGCAGCACCGCCAGCGCTTCGAGAAGGCGCTGGTCGGCGGCCCAGTTGGCGACGAGCGCAAGGCCGGCGACCACCGAGCTGACGAAGGTCTTGGTGGCGGCGACGCTGCGCTCCGGGCCGGCCATGAGGTCGATGGTGAAGTCTGCCGCGCCGGCAAGCGGAGAGGCCGGCGTATTGGTGATGGCGATGCCGAGCGCGCCGCCCTTCTTCGCCGATTCCGCGAGCGCCACGATGTCGGGGCTCTTGCCCGACTGGGAGATCGAGATCGCCACGCCGCGGTCGAGCTTCAGCTGGCGGCCGTAGATGGAAACGATCGAGGGCCCCACGGAGGCGACCGGCACGCCGGCGGTCAGCTCGATTGCATATTTGAGGAAATTCGCCGCATGGTCGGAAGAGCCGCGCGCCACGGTCGCGACCACCGCCGGGTTGCGCTTCTTCAGCGCCTGCCCGGCTTCGGCGAGCAGGCGCTCGCTGCCGGTGATGAAGCGCCGCACGGCCTCGGGGATCTCCTCGATCTCGCGCCGCATATAGGTCTTTTCGGTCATCGGATCAGTCCGTTTTGCGGTTGCTCGCCCAGCCGGAGCTCGGCGACGAAATCATAGGCGTCCCCCCTGTAGATCGAGCGCGTGAACTCGATGACGCGGCCCGAGGCAAGATAGGAGGTGCGCTCGATATTGAGCCCAGCCGAGCCCGCCGGCACCTGCAGCAGGTTTGCGTCCTCCTCGCCGAGGTTGGCCGCGCGGATGCGCTGGATGGCGCGGATCGGCCGGTTGCCCTGCTTTTCGAGATGCGCATAGAGCGAATTCTCGATCGCCGCGGGATTGGGCAGTATGCTCGCGGCGAGCGAGGCGCGCTCGATGGCGAGCGGCGTTTCGCCGGAAAGGCGCAGGCGGGCGATGCGCGCCACTCGCTCGCCCGGAAAGAGGCCGAGGGCCACCGTCTCTTCGGGCGAGGGCACATAGAGCCCGCGGTCGAGCCAGAGCGCGCGCACGGACATGCCGCGCCGCGCCATGTCCTCGGTAAAGGAAGTGAGCTGGCTCAGCGACTGCTCGACGCGCGGCGCATGGGTGGCAACGAATGTGCCGGAGCCGTGCCTCTGCACCAGCACGCCGTCGCGCACCAGATGCTGCACCGCCTTGCGCACGGTCACGCGCGATACCTCGGCGCGCGCGGCAAGATCGCGTTCCGAGGGCAAGGCGTCGCCGGGCTTCACCAGCCCGCTCTGCACGGCCTCCTCGATCCAGCGCTTGAGCTGCAGATAGAGCGGCCCGTCGCGCTCGGACAGCACCGGCGCGATGGCGAACAGGCTGCCCGACAGTTCCGCCATGCTGCTTTGCTCCGCCGCTTCCCATGCGCGCCGACAATAGCGCCACCCGCCTCCGCCTGGAAATATGATAATACCAATCGGAGACCATTTCGCGGGTGGCAGCATCGCCCAGCCATCGCATCCCGTCAAGCCAGCGCAATTCCGGGGCATTTCGTCGTGATTTCCGGCCCTTGGCTGTTGCAGAGTGATGGCCGCTGGACAAGTGGTATGTTTTTGGCATTATATCCTGGTCAGGCATGCCGGAGGTGTCGCATGGCTATCGCGCAGACCGAAAAGACCCATGTCAGCGCCCGGGGCTTCGACCTGCGGCCGATGCCCGAAGCCCTCGACATCCTGGCCACCGCGCAGATGGGCGCCGCCTGGTCGGTGCGCTCGGCCTTTGCCGGGATCGCCCGGGCCGCGGAAGCTGCCGCCGATACGATCTCGGCCGGCGGCAATCTCGTCTATGCAGCGGCCGGCAGTTCGGCGCTGATGGCGATGGCCGACGCGCTGGAGCTGCCGGGCACCTATGGTATCGCGCGCGAGCGCATCAAAATCCTCATTGCCGGCGGCATGGCCGGGCTCGCCGTCACCCTCGCCGGCGCCTCGGAGGACGACGAATTGCAGGCGGCGCGCGACGCCGCCGATGCCGGGCTCACGGGGGGCGACCTGCTGATCGCGGTCTCGGCCAGCGGCACTACGCCCTATGCGCTCGGCGCGATGGCCGCGGCGCGCTCGCGGGGTGCCCGAATCGTGGGCATGGCGAATAATGCCGGCACGCCGGTGCTTGAGGGCGCCGACATCGCCATCTGCCTGCCCACGCCGCCCGAGGTCATTGCCGGCTCGACGCGCATGGGCGCGGGCACGGCGCAGAAGATCGCGCTCAACATGCTCTCGACGATGATGGCGACGCGCCTCGGGCATGTGCATGACGGCTACATGGTCAATGTGATCGCCGACAATCTGAAGCTGCGCGAGCGCGCCAGGCGCATCGTGGCCGCCGTCGCCGGGGTCGGCGAGGACGACGCCGCAGCCGCGCTCGACACCGCCGGCGGTTCGGTCAAGACGGCCATCCTGCTCGCCGCCGGCGCCGACGGGCTCGGCACCGCCCGCACGCTACTGGAACGCGCCCACGACCACCTCCGCCCCGCCCTCGCCATGCTGCAGGGCGAAGCCCGCTCCGCCGAACGCAGCGCCTCCTAGCCAGCCAGCCATTCGGCTGGACCTGATTTTTCGATGTGGCGGGGTAGGGTGTGCGCTGCCCATCCTTCGACAAGCTTAGGATGAGGCTGGTGTTCTTTGTTCAAGTTCAAAAACGAACTCATTCTGAGCAAACACGACCTCATCCTGAGCTTGTCGAAGGATGGGCCGCGCGCACCGTGCGTCCCCGCACGCGCAACTGCCTCCCCGATTGACGCCCCTGCCCCGCCGTCCCATATGCTTGGCCAACCACCCCGAGGAGTGCCTGCCATGCCCATGCCCGCCGCCGAAATCGAGCGCCGCATCAAGACGGCCATTCCCGACGCCCAGGTGGAAATCCGGGACCTTGCCGGCGATGACAATCACTGGGCGGCGACGGTGATCTCCGAGCAGTTCCGCGGCAAGAGTCGAGTGCAGCAGCACCAGCTCGTTTACGCGGCGCTCAAGGGCGACATGGGCGGCGCGCTACACGCGCTGGCGCTGCAGACCGGCGTACCCGACTGATGTCATCGCTGCGCGATTCCCTCGACCTGATTCGCATGGTCCGGCCCGAGGCCGGGCAGGCGGCGCTGGAGGGCGAAATCCAGCAGGAGCGCGCCTCCTCGCTGCTGGCCGCCGAGCAGAAGGTGATCGCGACCCTCGCCGCCTGGCGCAATGCCGCCGAGGCCGACAGGGCAACCCATCTCGGCCCGGCCCGGCAGGCCGTCTGGGCCTATTTCGTGCAGCGCGAACTCATCGGCTTCCGCGGCCATACCGAGGTGATCCGCGCGCTCGACATTCCGCCCATCGTGCTCAACGGCCTCGGCGAGGCCCCGCCCATGTGGTTCCGACGCAAGCCAAGCCATTCGGCTTGACCTGATTTTCGACGCGGAGAGGTAGAGAGCGCGTGGCCCATGGTTCGAGGCTCGGCTTCGCCTCGCACCTCACCATGAGGTCGTGGAGGCAAACTCCTCCTCATCCTGAGCCTGTCGAAGGATGGGCAGCATGCACCCTACCCCGCCACCCCGAAAATCAGGTCCAGCCGAATGGCTGGGCTCCCTCGACACCCGGGGGCGGAAGGCCTATTTACGAGGCAATTGCCGGGCCAGACACGCAAACCTGGGGCCCCGGCCGACGAAAGGCGTGGACCATGGCTGACATCAACGAATTCATCGACAACGCGGTAAAGACGAACGACGTGTTCCTGTTCATGAAGGGCACGCCGGATTTCCCGCAATGCGGCTTCTCGAGCCAGGTGGTGCAGATCCTCAACTATCTCGGCGTCGAATATCAAAGTGCCAATGTTTTGGCCGACCAGGAACTGCGCGAGGCGATCAAGGTCTATTCCAACTGGCCGACGATCCCGCAGCTCTACATCAAGGGCGAATTCATCGGCGGCGCCGACATCGCGCGCGAAATGTTCCAGTCGGGTGAGCTGCAGGCGCATCTCGCCGAGCAGGGCATCCCCGTCAAGCAGACCGCCTGACCGGCATCCGTTTCCTTCGGAAACAGTCTTGATGGCCGCATCGTTACAACGGTGCGGCCATTTTTGACATTTGATCCTCCCGGCGACTTGCCAAGTGCAACAATGGGAGTAAAGGGGATCGTAGGATGATTTGGGCCGCTCTCCTCCTGGCCCAATGTTTCGGACTACTTTCATGTCACAATCGCAGCCGGCGGGACGGTCGATTTCCCGGCCGGAGTTCATCGCCCTTGTCGCGGCGCTGATGGCGCTGAATTCGCTTGCCATCGACGTCATGCTGCCGGCCCTGCCGGATATTGGGCAGACGCTGGGCGTCGCCAGCGAAAACGAACGGCAGTTCGTGATCGCCGCCTACATGATCGGCTTCGGCATCTTCCAGCTGATCTTCGGGCCCATTTCCGACCGCTTCGGTCGCCGCGCGCCGCTCCTGGTGGGTGTCGTCATCTACGTCGTCGCGGCCTTCCTCGCGATCCTGGTGCCAAGCTTCTGGCTGATGCTGCTGCTGCGCTTCGTGCAGGGGCTGGGGGCGGCGGCGACGCGGGTAATTTCGATTTCGGCGGTGCGCGACCGCTTCGCCGGGCGCGACATGGCGCAGGTGATGTCGCTGGTCTTTACGGTCTTCATGGCGCTGCCGGTGGTGGCGCCGGGCATCGGGCAGGTATTCCTGTTCCTGGGCTCGTGGCGGTACATCTTCGTCTTCATGTCGGTGCTGGCGACGCTGATCGGCATCTGGAGTTATTTCCGCCTGCCCGAAACGCTGCCCGCCGAAGCGCGGCGGCCGCTTTCCGTTTCCGCGGTGACCGAGGGCTTCCGCCTGGTGCTCAGCAACCGGACGGCGCTGTTTTACGGGCTCTGCGGCGGGCTGCTGTTCGGCGGCATGTTCGGCTATATCTCGAGCTCCCAGCAGGTCTATGTCGAAGTCTATGGCCTCGGGCCCTATTTCCCGGTCGCCTTCGCCATCATGGCGGCGATCATGATGGGCTCGAACTTCGCCAATGCGGCCATCGTGCAGCGGCTCGGCATGCGGCGGCTGTCGCATACGGCGGTGCTGCTGATCATCCTGTTCGCCGGCACGCTGACCATCTGGAGCCATTTCGCGCCGGTGCCGTTCGCGGCCTTCGCGGTGCTCATCACGCTCGTGCTCTTCCTCTACGGCTTTGCGCCCAACAACCTGAATTCGCTCTCCATGGAGCCGCTCGGCGAGGTCGCCGGCACGGCCTCGGCGGTGTTCGGCTTCATCCAGACGGTGGGCGGGGCGGTGATCGGCAGCATTACCGGGCAGCATTTCGACGGCACGGTGGGGCCGGTCTCGACGGGCTATCTCACGGTGGCGGCGCTGACGCTGGTCTGCATCCTCATTGCCGAAAAGGGCAAGCTGTTCGGCGTGGGCGAGCAATATCGCCAGCATACCGAGCCGGTGTTCGCGGAGTAGGCCCCCTCATCCGGCGCTTCGCGCCACCTTCTCCCGCGAGGGGAGAAGGCAAGAGGGTGCCACAGGCCTTCACTCCCGCCCCGTCGTCCGCCCCACGAAGATCGTCCAGCCGAGATAGGGCCTGATCCATTTCAGGTAGTAGTCCCACTCGGCGCGGCTGCGTTTCAGCACGTCGGCGTTGTCGGGATGATCGGGATTGCCTCGTGCCCAGGCGAGCGTGGCGTGGCGGTGGTGGCTGATATAGCGCTCGAAATCGGCGTCCGAGGCGCTGATCATGGCCGACACTTCGGCGCCGTGACGCTCGATAATGCCGATGGTGTCGAGCGCGTCATGCGGCAGGATCTGGTCCTGCGGCGAGAAGGGGCGGTGCTTCAGCGTCATTTCGCCGAGCACGATGCTGCCGCCGATTTTCGCCGCCGCGACCATCCAGTCCAGCGCCTCGACCAGCCCGCCCAACGCGAAGCTCGCGCCCAGGCACATGACGATGTCGAAGCTGCGCGGCTCGACCGTCACTTCGGCCGCCGGGCGCTGGAGATAGGTGACGCGGCCCCTGCCCCGCGTGTGGCGGATGGCGAAATCGATGAATTGCCCGTTCGGCTCGATGCCG
>DASZUI010000290.1:0-6247 GCA_035547675.1 Devosia sp. | reverse complement strand
AGATTTTCGACGGCCACAAGATCAGTCACGGCGCGGGTCCAGTATGTCGCGCAGGCCGTCGGCCAGCAGGTTGAAGGCGAGGCTGGCGATGAGGATGGCCGCGCCGGGCGCGGCGGCGATCCACCACTGGTCGAAGATCACCTTGGTGCCGTCGGAAACCATGGTGCCCCATTCGGGCGTGGGCGGCTGCACGCCGAGGCCCAGGAAGCCGAGCGCCGCCGCATTGAGGATGATGCCGCCGAGATCGAGCGCGACGCGGATGATGGCGCCGGGCAGAACCAGCGGCAGCACATGGCCGAACAGCAGGCGCGGGCCGGCAATGCCCGCCATCTGCGCGGCGGCCAGGAAATCCGACTGCCGGATCGCCGCCGCTTCGGTGCGCGCCTGCCTGGCATAGGCCGGCCAGCCGGTGATGGTGAGCGCCAGCGCGCTGTTGATGAGGCCCGGACCGAGGATCGCGACGAAAGCCAGCGCGAGCACCAATTGCGGGAAGGCCATGACGATGTCGGTGAAGCGCATCAGCGCGCGCTCCACCCAGCCGCCGGAAAAGCCGGCGCAGATGCCGACGAGAAGGCCGATGGGCAGCGAGGTTGCGACGACGAGGGCGAGCAGGCTCAATGACGGCCGCGTGCCGAAGATCAGCCGGCTCAGCATGTCGCGGCCGAAGCCGTCTGTGCCCAGCCAGTGGGCGGCCGAGGGGGGCAGCAGGCGCTGTGCGATGTCCTGCGCGATCGGATCGTAGGGCGAAATGACCGGCGCCAGGATCGCGGCGAGCAGCAGCAGGACGATAAGGACGATCCCCAGCGTGGCCGTCGGCGAAGCGAGGATGCTCCGCAGGACGCGCCGCGAGGTCGCAATGGCCTCGGGCGCGGCAATGGTGGTGGCGGCTTCGGCGCGCTCGAGCGTCATGTGCGCAGCCTCGGGTCGAGCAGCCGGGTCAGCAGGTCGGCGACGGCGTTGACGGTAACGAAGCTCGCCCCGATCACCAGCGTGGCCCCGAGGATTGCGGGCATGTCGGCCACGAATATGGCCGAGGTGAGATAGCGGCCGAGGCCCGGCCAGGCAAACACGGTTTCGGTCAGGATAGCCCCTTCCAGAAGCACGCTGAAGGACAGCGCCACGATCGTTACCACCACGCCCGCCACATTGGGGAAAGCCTGCCCCAGAACGATCTGTCCCTGGCTTGCGCCCCGGGCGCGGGCGGCCGTGACGTAATCCTTGCCGAGTTCGGCGAACAAGGCGGCGCGGGTGAGCCGGCTGATGCCGGCGATGGCATAGAAGGCCAGGACGGTCGCCGGCAACACCAGATGCGCCACGGCGTCGCGGAAGGACGCCCAGTCGCCGTCGACGAGCGTGTCGATGAGGGCAAAGCCGGTGTGCCAGGTGATCGAATATTGGACGATGTCGTCGAGCCGGCCGGGGCCGACGGCCCAGTGCAGGATGGCGTAGAACACCAGCAGCATCAGCAGGCCCAGCCAGAAGATCGGCACGGAATAGCCGACGAGCGAGACCAGACGCAGGATGTTGTCGACGAGCCCGCGCGGCCTCAGCGCCGAAAGCAGGCCGAGCGCGATACCGATGGCGGCACCGAAGACGATGGCGACGACGGCGAGTTCTACGGTGGCCGGAAAGACGCGGGCGAGATCGGCGGCGATGGACCGGCTGTTCGACCAGGAGGTGCCGAGATCGCCGTGCAGGATGCCCCAGACGTAATGGCCGAAGCGGACGGGGATCGGCTGGTCGAGCCCGAAATCGTGGCGGGCCTGCTGATAGACCGCTTCGGTCGCGTGTTCGCCGACGCGATGCAGCGCCGGGTCGGCCGCCGAGGTCAGGCTCAGCGCGAAGGTGACGACCAGAAGGCCGAACAAGGTCAGCACGAAGGTCGCCAGCCAGACGAGGAATGCCTTGCCCGAATCGACGACCCGCCGCCCCAGAGGACGGCGGGTCGCAACGAGCGGAAGCGCTGAAGAAGTCGGCAAGACTTAGCCTTTGGTCACGCCGTTGAAATAGGCCTGGTCGGCGTCGAGGCCCTGGATGAAGCCCTTGACGTTCGAGCGGAGCACGATAGCGCTCTTGGCCTGGAACATCAGCACGAGGGGCGAATTTTCCTGCACCTTCTTCTGGATGTCCTGGTAGAGCGCGATGCGCTTGGCCGGATCGGTTTCGGCGACGGCCTGCTGGGTCTCCTTCGAAAGCTCGGGGATCGACCAGCCGAAGCGCCAGGCGATCGTGCCCGACCCGTCCTCGGGGTTGAACGCGAAGGCCGAGGCATTGGAGTGCGGGTCGAAATAATCCGGAATCCAGAACAGCAGCGCCGCTTCCGTCTGGCGCGCGCGCACCTTGCCATAGAAGTCCGCCGCCACTTCCGGGACCACGTTCAAGGTGATGCCCGCCTTGGCGAAGCTCGCCTGCAGCGCCTGGGCGATGTCAGGGAAAGGCGGCTGGTTGATCACCTCGAGCTTGATCGTCGTGCCCGGCTTGATGCCGCCCTTGTCGAGCGCCGCCTTGGCCTTGTCGAGGTTGAAGCTGTACGGATTCTCGTTATAGGCGCCGGGGAAACCGGCCGGCAGGAAGGCCTGGTGGACGCTGTACTGGCCCTTGAGCAGGCCGTTGGCGATCCCGTCGTAATCGACGAGCCAGCGGGCCGCTTCCCAGAGCGCCGGGTTGGCGAGGACCGGATTGTCCTTGTTCGAGGTATTGAAGCCCATATAGTCGCTTTCGGCCGAGGGCGCCTGCAGGACCGTGAGGTCCGGCTTGCCCTGCAGCGCGGCGATCTGGTCGGCGCCGAGATCGCGGGCGATGTCGGCATCGCCCTGCTCGATCAGCAGGCGGCGTGCGGCCGCATCGGGCACATCCTTGAAAATAATGCCCGAAAGCTTCGGCCCGCCGGTCGGCGCGGTCGGATTGGCATCGAACACCAGCGCTTCGCCGGGCGTGTAGGCCCGGATCTTGAACGGACCGCTGCCGGCCGAGGCGTTGTGCAGATAGGCGTTGCCGTAGTCGTTGTTCTTGGCATTCGCCTCGACGACCTTCTGATCGACGATCGAGGCGACCGGAGCCGAGAGGATCGAGAGCGCAAAGGCAGAGCCGACATTGGCCGGCCAGGAGATCTGGACGTGCGTGTCGTCGATCTTCTTGACGTTGCTGGCGATGTTGTCGGCCGTCCAGCCCAGCGTCTGGAGGATGAAGACCGGGGTTTTGTTGAGCTTGAGCGCGCGGGTCAGCGAATAGACGACGTCGTCGGCGGTGACCGGATTGCCCGAGGCGAAAGTCGCGCCCTGGCGCAGCGTGAAGGTGATGCTCTTGCCGTCGGCCGCCGGCGTCCAGCTCTCGGCCAGCACCGGATCGAGCTTGGTCGGATCGTTCGCGTCGGACTCGATCAGCCGCTGGTAGAGGCTGTTGAACGATTCCACCGTGGTGAGCTCGTAGCCTTCGGCCGGATCGAGGCTGACGATGTCGTCGATCGACTGGGCGACGACCAGCACATTGGGCGGCGTCGCGGCCTGGGCCACATTGGCGACGAGCGCCGTCGAGGCCAAAAAGCCGAAGGACGCGAGCGCCGAAATTAGAAATCTGGTTTTCATTGAAACCCTCGGAACCTGAAAATGGGATAACGTCATCCCGAAAACGCGGCTGCTGCGAAAGAAATTACCCTATTCGAGCAGTGGAGATTTATCCACCGGCAGCCTATCTTTCGGCAAGAACGCAGCGACCCGCTTTTTTCTCCTCAGGGGAAAAAGCTGCCTGCGCACCGCCGGACGGCGGGCCGAATATACTCATCCTATCGCAGGACTCGCCATGGTCGCCCACATCACGCCCCGCCCCACTACAGTCTCGGCAACGCTCGCCGGCACCGGCCAGGGAAGCGTCACGGCGCAGTCCGGTGCCTCCGCGGTGCTGGCGGGGCTCGCCGCCGAACCCGGCTTCACGCCGCTCGAATTCCTCGACGCGGCGCTGTCGGGATGCCTCGTGCTTTCGGTGCGGATTGCGGCACGCAAGCATGGCTGGGGCGAAAGGCTGGTGCGGGTGGATGCCGTCGTCACCCATGAGAAGGCACCCGACGAGCCGTCCCGCGTCGCCGCGTTCAACTGCTCCTTCGATATCGTCGGCGATTTCAGCGAGGAAGAGCGCGCGACGCTGATCGCCGAGGCGCATGAGCTCTGCACGGTGGGCAACACGTTCGAGCGCGGCGCGGTCATCCGCGACGTGGCGCCTGCACCGGCGGTGGTCGCCTGATGGCGCATATTCCGCAGGTCGACCCGCGGGCGATGACCCTGGAGCAGCAGCGGGCCGAGGAAGAGGAACTGCGCCTGCGCGGGCGCATGACCAATATGAAGCGCACGCTGCTGCATTCGCCGATGGCGCTCAGGGTCTATGGCGAGTGGTTCACGCTGCGCGACGAATTGCTGCCGGCAATCGGCGACCGCAGCATCTTCATCTTCGCTCACGCGATCAGCCGCGGCAATGCGAGCCCCACCGGCATCGCCTTCATGCGCCGCGCGCTGATCCAGATGGGGTTCGATCCCGATGCGCTCGACCTCACGCCCGAGGAGGCCGATCTCGTCCGGTTCGGCGAAGCGCTGGGGCGCGATCCCCATTCTGTCGGCGATGAACTCTGGGCGCCGCTGGCCTCGCGCTACAGCGACAAGACGCTGGTCGACCTCGTCGCCTTCGCCGGCATCATGGTCGCGACCAATGTCTTCATGCTCGTGGTCGATACGCCGCTCGACGCCGAACTCGGCGCCTTTCTCGCGCGCTGATACGCGGCCGACGGGCTCTCACGGCTTGTCCACGAACCTCACCGCACCGATATGCGGCAGGTTGCGGTTGCGCTGGGCATAGTCGATGCCGTAGCCGACGACGAAGCGATCCGGGATTTCGAAGCCGACCCAGCGGGCCCGGACGTCGACTTCGCGGCGCGACGGCTTGTCGAGCAGCGCGCAGACCTCCATGCGGCGCGGATGGCGCGTCGCCAGCAGGTCGAGCACGTGCCGGAGCGTGTGGCCGGTATCGACAATGTCCTCCACCACCAGCACGTCGCGCCCTTCGATCTCGCCGCGCAAATCCTTGAGGATGCGGACCTCGCGGCTCGATTCGGTGGCGTTGCCATAGGAGGAGACTTCGAGGAAATCGACCTCGACCGGCAGCTCCAGCTCCCGCACCAGGTCGGCGATGAAGATGAACGAGCCGCGTAGCAGACCGACCACGACCAGCTTGTCGGTCTCGCCGTAATAGGCCGCGATTTCCTTGGCCAGCGCCTCGACCCGCGCCGCAATCGCCTTGGCGGAGATCAGTTCGTCGATGACGTAATCCGGCATGGATCTCCCCCGAGAAAGCCCGGTGCCTTGTAGCGGGGGCGTGGGCCGGGGCCAAGATGAACTTTCGCCAGCCATTCGGCTGGACCGCGCTTTCGATGTGGGCAAGTAGGGTGCCGCCTCGTTTCCCTCCCCCTTGCGGGGAGGGATCAAGGGTGGGGGGCCTTCAGCAAACGCCAGCGCGCGTAGCTTACCCCCACCTGGCTGCCGCCACCCTCCCCGCAAGGGGGAGGGAGTCGCGCTGCACCTACCTGCCCCCCATCGAAAGGTCGGTCCAGCCGAATGGCTGGTCAGCGCCTTACCGCCGGGCTTTCGATCAGCAGGCCCCTGCCCCGCCAGCGCTCGAACAGTTCCAGGTCGACATATTCCTGCGAGCCGGGCGCGTAGGGCTCGGCGCGGACGGCCTGGTTGCACCAGGCGAACATGCGGTCAACCGATCCCATGGCCTGCCAGAGCTCGCGATAGATGGGGAAGCCGTTGATCTGGCCCTGGCTGATGCTTTCCCCGCGCAGATGGTCACCGGCGTGCTCGACGTGACAATTGGCGCAGGAGAGATTGTACTGGCCGCGGCGCTGGTAGAAGAACGCCTTGCCGCGCTCGAAGCTCGCCGCCGCCGGGCCGTCGATCTTGACGTTCATCGGCAGGCCGCGAGCCTGGTTCGAAATGAAGGCGGTTAGCGCGATCAGCTGCTCCGATTCATAGGGGAAGGCGTCGGCGTGCTGGTGTGCCGTGCGGCTGTAATTGATCTGCTGCTCCAGGCTGATGACCCGGCCGAGCTGCGGCGAGAACGCTGGATAGCGGGTCGCCACGGTGCGCATCGAGGTCTTGGCGTCGCCATGGCAGCTCTGGCAGGACTTTCCGTCCGGGCCGGCGAGCGTCGCCCAGAGCTTGGCGCCCTCGTCCACCCAGAGCATCCCGGGATTGGAGAAGTC
>DASZUI010000289.1:0-7971 GCA_035547675.1 Devosia sp. | reverse complement strand
AGATCGTCCATCAGCTTCTGCTGTTCCTTGGTGAGGCCGGAGAGCAGGGACTGCACGGCCGAATAGGTCAGGAGTTCGGCGACATTGGCCTTGAGCACTTCGGTCAGATGCGTCGAGACCACGGTCGAGGGGTCGATGATCGAATAGCCCTTGAGCTCGGCCTCGTCGCGCAGCGCCGCATCGATCCAGGTCGCGGGCAGGCCGAAGGTCGGCTCGGTGGTGTGGAAGCCGGGGAGGGTGATCGGCCGGCCGGCCGGGTCCATGACCATGAGCTGGGCGGCGCGCACCTCACCCTTGCCGGCATCGACCTCCTTGATCTTGACCCGGTATTCGTTGGGCTCGAGCTGCATATTGTCGAGGATGCGCACCGGCGGCATGACGAAGCCGAGCTCGCTGGCGAGCTGGCGGCGCAGTGCCTTGATCTGCTCGGTCAGCCGGTCATTGCCCATCTCGTCTTCCTTGACGAGCCCCAGCAGGCCATAGCCGAGCTCGAGCTTGAGCTCGTCGATCTTGAGGCTTTCCTTGATCGGCACCTCGTCCTCGCCCACCGCGCCGGGCTCGCCGGCGGGGCCGGCGACGGCGGCGCGGGCGGCCTCGGCCAGCTGCTGCGCCTTGGCGGCGATCTTCTTCTTGTTGGAGGTGTAGGCGAGCCAGCCCGCCCCGCCGGCCAGCGCCAGGAAGGGCAGGAAGGGCATGCCGGGCAGGAAGGCGAGCAGCGTCATCACCGCCGAGGACATGCCCAGCGCCTTGGGATAGGTGGTGAACTGGCTGACCAGCGCCTTGTCGGCGGAGCCGGCGACGCCCGCCTTGGAGACCAGCAGGCCCGCCGCGGTGGAGACGATCAGCGAGGGAATCTGGCTGACGAGGCCGTCGCCTACGGTCAGCAGCGTGTAGTTCTGCCCGGCCTGCTGGAAGGAAAGACCCTGCTGCAGCACGCCGATGATCATGCCGGCGATGATGTTGATGAAGGTGATGAGCAGGCCGGCGATGGCGTCGCCGCGCACGAATTTGCTGGCGCCGTCCATATTGCCGAAGAAGGCGCTTTCCGCCTCGAGATTGGCGCGGCGCTTCTTGGCCTCGGCCTCGTTGATGAGCCCGGAGGAGAGGTCGGCGTCGATCGCCATCTGCTTGCCGGGCATGGCATCGAGGGAGAAGCGCGCCGCGACTTCCGCGATACGGCCCGAACCCTTGGTGATGACGACGAAGTTCACGATCACCAGGATCGCGAACACCACGACGCCGATGACGAAATTGCCGCGCATGATGAAATGGCCGAAGGCCTCGATCACATGGCCGGCGGCGTCGGTGCCGGTATGGCCGTTGGAGAGGATCAGCCGGGTCGAGGCGAGGTTCAGCGCCAGGCGCAGCATGGCGGCGATCAGGAGCACCGTCGGGAAGGACGAGAATTCGAGCGGCGTCTGGATGAACAGCGCCGTCATCATGATGAGGACCGAAAAGACGATCGAGATCGCCAAGAGCACGTCGAGCAGCATGGACGGCATCGGCAGGATCAGGACGACGATGATCGCCATGACGCCGATCGCGAGCCCGATATCGGTCGAGCGCAGGATATCCGTGACGCTTTTGAGCGACGGCAGCTTGAGCCCCGCCAGCGGATTCGCGCCCGACGCGGCGGGGGCGGAGCTGTCGCCGAGCAGGTCGGAAAGATCGGAGGAGTTGGTTATTTCAGCCATTCTGGCGGGGTCCTGGAGCGAAGTTTCAGGCGCAGGCGAGGCGGACCCCCACCCCATCCCTCCCCGCAAGGGGGAGGGAGTGCCTGGGGCGAGGTCCGGAGATCATCGTCTCCCTCCCCCTTGCGGGGAGGGACGGGGTGGGGGTGCTTCGCAAGCGGGGTGCCACGGCCCCCCGCCCGACCCCTTCGGGGCCACCCTCCCCCTTGGAGGGAAGCGGCAGCAGGGTGGGGGTGGGAACGCGCTCCATCGGTTCATGCCGCCCGGTGCTCGCCGGGGGCGGGGATGTCGACGCCTTCTTCGGCGTATTGGTTGAGCTTGTTCCTGAGCGTGCGGATCGAGATGCCGAGTATGGAGGCCGCGTGGGTGCGGTTGCCGAGCACATGCACCAGCGTGTTGAGGATCAGGTCGCGCTCGACATCGGCGACCGTGCGGCCGACCAGGGCTTGCGGGCCCGCCTCCGGCGCCGCGCCATTGGCGGCGGCAGCGTGCGCGCGCACCACTTCGGAAAGCCCCGTGCCGTCGGGCATGGCGATCGCCTCGGGGCCGATCACCTCGCCATTGGCGAGCAGCACGGCGCGGTGCAGGGTGTTCTCCAGCTCCCGGACATTGCCCGGCCAGGGCGCGCGCAGCAGCTCGGCGCGGGCGGCGTCGGAAAGCCGGCGCGGCGGCAGGCCGTTGGCCTTGGCATATTTCTCGACGAAATGGTCGGAGAGCGCGGCGATGTCGGCCGGCCGCTCGCGCAGCGGCGGCAGCTTCAGGTTGACGACGTTGAGGCGAAACCAGAGGTCCTCGCGGAAGCGGCCGTCGCGCACCGCCTCGGCGAGGTTGCGGTTGGAGGTGGCGAGGATGCGGATATCCACCGGCACCGGCTTGTTGCCGCCGACGCGATCGATCAGCCGCTCCTGGATGGCGCGCAGCAGCTTGGCCTGCAGGCGGATATCCATTTCGGAGATTTCGTCGAGCAGGAGCGTGCCGCCATTGGCCTCCTCGAACTTGCCGATGCGGCGGGCCACGGCGCCGGTGAAGGCGCCCTTCTCATGGCCGAAAAGCTCGCTTTCGAGCAATTGCTCGGGGATGGCGGCGCAGTTGATCGAGATGAAGGGGCGCGCGGCGCGGCGGCTCTTGGCATGGAGGTATTTGGCCATCACCTCCTTGCCGGTGCCGCTCTCGCCGGTGATCAGCACGCTCGCCTCGGAGGGCGCGATCTGGTCGGCATATTGCACGACGCGCGCCATGGCTGGGTCGCGGTAGAGGAAATCGCCGCTGTCGACGGCGACGGCGGCAATCACGGCGGCGATGAGTTCGGCATCGGGCGGAAGAGGAATATATTCCTTGGCGCCGGCGCGAATGGCGTTCACCGCCGCGGCGGCATTGCCTTCGGTGCCGCAGGCGACGACGGGCACATGGAAGCGTTCGGCCTCGAGCGCCGCCATCAGGCCCGGAATGTCGGCGGTGACGTCGACCAGCAGCAGGTCGGCGCCCCGGCCGCCGCGCAGGGTGTTGAGCGCAATGGTGACATCGGCGGCGTGGGCCACCTTCGCCCCGCCCTGCATGGCCAGCTTGGTCGCCTCGGTGAGCTGTCCCTCCAGAGCACCGATGATCAGCAGACGCATTGGCAATTCCTTCTTGTTCTATCGGTCCCGCGGCCCCAGCGGGCCGCCCGTCGCTTAGGCTGCCTTGATGATTTCCGTCATGGTGACGCCGAGGCGGTTTTCCACCAGCACGATCTCGCCGCGCGCCACCAGGCGGTCGTTCACATAGATTTCCACCGCCTCGCCGACCTGCCGGTCGAGCTCGACCACCGTGCCGATATCCATCTTGAGGAGTTCGGCCACGGGCATCTTGGTGCGTCCCAGCACCACCGAAATGCGGACCGGAACGTCGAAGACGGCCTCGAGGTCGGCGGCGGTCTTGTCGCCGAACATTTCGGGGTCGTCATGCGCGGTGGGGCGCATCTCCTCGAAGGTGACGCCCGCGCTCTGCTCGGGGGTGTCGCCAGGGGTCATCGGTCGGTCTCCTCGGAAACGGGTATGCCGCGGGCGGCAAGATAGGTGGCGATCCGCGCATCGATCTCGGCGCCTATGGCGTCCATGTCGCGCACGAGCCCGCCGTCGGCCCATTCGATGCGGCCGTCGGCAAGCGGGATTTCGGGCTCGCCCATGACGATCAGCCGTCCGGTGAAGCCGGCGGCGGCGGCGCGCTCCGTGGCGATGTCGCGCAGCCTGTCGGCGAGGTCGGGATGGCAGCGGATGACCAGATGCGGCACGTTTTCCAGCGAGGCGAGGCACTCGGTGAGCAGCGCATCGAGCTCGGCCGCGGGCTCGCGGGCGACGAGCGCCGCGGTGAGCTTGCCGGCAATCACGGCCGAGAGCGTAACCGCATCGCGCGCGGCCTCGGCGCGGGCCTTGTCGATCTGCCCGAGCAGCGAGGCGGCGCGGTCGGTGAGGATCGAGGCGGCGACCGCCAGGGCCTGCCCGGCGACGGAGGCGGCGTTGCGCTCGCCCGCGGCATAGCCGGCGTCGTAGCCGGATTTGTAGCCGTCTTCCCGCGCGGCGGCGCGCATTTCGCCCTCGACGGCTTCGGTCAGTACCTCGCCCTCGGCCGGGCTGCGCCCGAGGTCCAGGTCGAAGGTGAATTTGGCGGGGATCACCGGCATCAGGCCACCATCTCTTCGCTGGCCTGGTTCTTGTTGATGATGATCTCGCCGCGCGCGGCCATGTCCTTGGCCACGGCCACCATGCGGCCCTGCGCCTCGTCCACGTCCTTGAGGCGGACCGGGCCCATGGCATCCATGTCGTCCTTGAGGAGCTTGGACGAGCGGGCCGACATATTGGCGAAGAAGACCTCCTTGGCGCGCTCATTGGCCCCCTTGAGGGCGAGCGCGATCTCCTTCTTGTCCATCTTCTGCAGGATCGCCTGGATGGCCGAATTGTCGAGGTGGGTCAGGTCCTCGAAGGTGAACATCAATTGCTTGATGCGCTCGGCGTCCTCGCGCGAGCTTTCCTCCAGGGCATTGATGAAGCGCGCCTCCGTCTGGCGGTCGAAGGAGTTGAAGATTTCGGCCATCTGCTCGTGGCTGTCGCGGCGTTTGGTGGCCGAAAGGGTCGACATGAACTCGTTGCGCAGCGTCGACTCGATCTTTTCGAGGATTTCCTTCTGCACCGGATCGAGGCCGAGCATGCGGCGCACCACGTCGAGGGCGAGCTCGCCGGGGAGGACCGAGAGCACGCGGCTGGCGTGGTCGGTGGCGATCTTGGAGAGCACGACGGCGATCGTCTGCGGGTATTCGTTCTTCAGGTAGTTGGCGAGCACGTCTTCCTGAACGTTGGAGAGCTTCTCCCACATATTGCGGCCGGCGGGCCCGCGGATTTCCTCCATGATGGCGGCGACGCGGTCCGAAGGCAGGAAGGAGGACAGCAGGCGCTCGGTGGTGTCGGTATTGCCGGCCAGCGCGCCGCTCGAGGAGATGCCGGTGACGAACTCGGCCATCAGCACGTCGAGCATGTCCTGGTTGATCGGGCCGAGCGCGACCATGGCGCGCGACAATTCCCGGATCTCGATTTCGTCGAGCTCGTTCCAGATCGGGCGGCCGAAATCGGGGCCGAGCGCCAGGAGCAGCACGGCGGCCTTTTCCTGGCCGCTGAGCGCGCGGCTCGCCGATTCCTCGGTGATGACGAGCTGGCGGCCGAGCATGCCCATGCCGTCGGGCTTGGCTGCGGGCGGCTGGGCCGGAGCGGTGGTGGCGGGAAGATCAGCCATCTGGGATCACGCGGCGCTGTGGAGCCAGTCGCGAACGATGGTCGCGGCCTGCTTGGGGTTTTCGTCGACGAGCCCGCCAATGGTCTGCAGCGTCTTCATCTGCTGCTCGCCAAGGGCGCGGGCCTGGTTCATCCAGTCCGGCGGCAGCGCGGGCGGCGCCTCGGCGACGGCGACGGCCTGCTCGGGCGCCGGCAGCAATTCGGCGCTGGGCGGCAGGGCGAGCGGGGCTTCGGGGGCGAGCACCTTCTTGATCAGCGGGCGCATCACGAACAGCACCAGGGCGAGCGCGATGATCAGCGTCACGGCCATCTGGGCCCAGTTGATCAGGTCGTCGCGGGTGAAGTCGAAGAGGCCGGGGCCGGTGCTGCCCACCTCGGGCGGGGCCGGGCGCTGGGCGAATTGCAGATTGACCACCTGCACGTCGTCGCCGCGCGATTTGTCGAAGCCCACCGCCGACTGCACCAGGGTGCGGATCTGGTCGATCTCGGTCTGGTTGCGCGGCGAATAGACCTGGTTGCCCTTGCCGTCGTCCTTGTAATTGCCGTCCACCGCCACGGCCACCGTCAGCCGCTTGATGCCGCCGGCGTCCGAGGTCTGCGTTTCGGTGGTCTTGGAGTTATCGTAATTGGTGGTTTCTTCGTTGGTCTGGGCCTGCTCGGTGGGCGAGCTGCCGGCGCCGGCGGGCGCCGTGCCGGGCGCGCCCGCGGTGGCGGCGGCCGGATTGGTGCTCGAGCCGCCGTTCTGGGCCGCGCCGGGCAGCGAGTTCGAGACGCTTACCGACTGGTCGGAACCGCCCGTCGAAGTGTTCTGGCTGTTGCGCGTCTGGCTCGAATGGACGACCTGGCCATTGGGATCGAAGGTTTCGGTGGTCTTGGTCGAGCGGTCGAGATTGAGTTCGACGCTGACCTGCACGCGGGCGCGGCCAGGTCCCACCACATTGTTCAGCATGTCCTCGACGCGCGACTTCAGGCGGTCCTCCACGCCGGTGACGCGCTCGTCATAGTCGGCGCTGGCGAGCGAGGTGCCGTCGCCGCCATCCCCCGAGGCGAGGAGCTGGCCGGCATCGTCGACGATCGCCACGCGATCCGGCGTCAGCCCTTCGACCGCGGCGGCCACGAGGTGCTGGATGGCGCCGATCTGGCCGGCCGAGAGCTCGCCGCGCACCGAGAGCACGATCGAGGCGGTGGGATTCTGCTGCTCGCGGCTGAACAGTTCGCGCTGGGGCAGCACCAGGTGCACGCGCGCCGATTTGATGCGGTCGAGCGAGGTGATGGTGCGGGCGAGCTCGCCCTCGAGGGCGCGCACATTGTTGATGTTCTGCACGAAGCTGGTGGCGCCCAGCGTGTTCTGCTGGTCGAAGATTTCGTAGCCGACCTGGCCCTTGGTCGGCAGCCCGTCGCCGGCCAGCGACATGCGCACCGTCGTCACCTGGTCGCGTGGCACCAGGATGGTGTCGCCGTCGCCCTGCAGCTCGAAGGGCACGTTCATGCTCTGCAATTCCTTGGTGATGGCCGAGGAATCTTCGAGCGACAGGCCGTTATAAAGCGGCGCCATGTTCGGACTTGAGACGCGCAGCGTCAGCAGCGCGAAGAAGCCAAGCATCAAAACGGCAACTACCGCCATCGCCGCAACCCGGGCGAGCCCCAGGCGGTTCAGGAATTCCGTAAAACTTTGCAACCGAGCCCCCATAGCGGCGGCGAACACCGATGTCGCCACTACGAGGCAAAAATTACCCAGCTGATGGTAAAGAGATTCTTAACCGCGCTCGCAATTTGCGACGCCCGGCAAAAACTGCCGGGAAGGCGGGGCTTTCAATAGGCAGAATGTAACCGCGGCCGCGCCGCAGTGGGCAAAACCTGCCGAATCACCAGCCATTCGGCTGGACCTGACTTTTCGAGGTGGCGAGGTAGGGCGCGCGCGGCCCATGGTTCGACAGGCTCACCATGAGGCGGGGGAATTTAGGCGAAGCTCGTTCGGGGGGCGGAATTTAGGCCGAACCTCGCCATCAGCGGGCGGAACAGCGCCTTCCCTATTCCTGAGGGACAGCACCGAGGAACAACGCCAAGCTCATCCTGAGCAACAACACCGACCTCATCCTGAGCCTGTCGAAGGATGGACAGCGCGCGCTGCGTCTCCGGCCTACACCGGCATGGCGGCGGACGGCAGGCAGGCGCGCGCGGCCCATGGTTCGAGGCTCGGCTACGCCGCGCACCTCACCATGAGGTGGGGCCACGCGCACACCCAGGCCAGTGCCCGTGGCTGGATTCCCTGAGTTCTCAAACGAAGTGCAACACCCCCTTAGGGTGTTGTCATGGGACACAGATATCGGCAGTTCAGTCTTGAGGAGCGGTGCGAGATTGCCCGGTTATCGGGCGACGGCCGGTCGATCCGGCAAATCGCTGCAGCTCTGGATCGCGCGCCATCGTCGGTTGCTCGAGAGCTGAAGCGCAACAGCGGGGCGCAGGTCGGCTACAAGCCGGCCTATGCCGACGAGCAGGCCAGCGCCCGGCGCTGGCGC
>DASZUI010000288.1:0-13374 GCA_035547675.1 Devosia sp. | reverse complement strand
AAGCGAGGGCGGTGCCGGTGGCCGAGCTCAAAGCGGCACATGAGGCGTGGTTCCCCCGCTTCATGGCCGGGGAATTATAGCTTCCGGCACGTCCGCCATGTGGGTGCTTGGAATGGATTCCGGCCTTCGCCGGAATGACGTTGCTGAGCGTGGCACGGCCTTGCCTCACTCCACGGGAACAGGGAACGACCTCGCCCCACCCCCGCCGTCATTCCGGCGACGGCCGGAATCCAGCAGCGCGCGCTGCCCATCCATCGACAGGCTCAGGATGAGGTAGCTGGTGCTGAAGGCGCACAAGCAACACCAACCTCATGGTGAGGTGCGAGGCGCAGCCGAGCCTCGAACCATGGGCCACGCGCTCTCTACCTGCCCACATCGGAAGTCCAGTCGAGGCGAATGCCTCGCTAGACCAGCACGGGCTGTTCGATCATGCCTTCGGAGCCGAAAATCCTGAGGTAGCGGGCGATCTCTTCCGGGTCGCCGGTGGCTTTCTCGGGGTTGTCGGAGAGCTTTACCGCCGGGCGGCCATTGGCGGTGGTCACCTTGCAGACCAGCGAGATGGCGGTGAGTCCCGGTATGTCGCGCGGCGCCGTGCCCTCGAAATCATTGGTGAGGTTGGTGCCCCAGCCGAAGGCCATGCGCACCCGGCCGTCGAAATGCCGGTAGGCAGCCTCGATGGAATCCACGTCGAGCCCGTCGGAGAAGATGAGGAGCTTCTGGCGGGGGTCGCGGCCGCGCTCCTTCCACCAGGCGATGATCCGCTCGCCGCCTTCGATGGGCGGGGCGCTGTCGGGACGGAAGCCGGTCCAGTCGGCCACCCAGTCCGGCGCATCGCGGAGAAACGCCGCCGTCCCGAACGCGTCGGGCAGCACGATCAGCAGATTGCCGCCATAATAGCTCTCCCAGTCCGTGAGCACGTTATAGGGGGCGGCGCGCAATTCGCCTTCGTCGCGGGCGAGCGCAGCCAGCACCATGGGCAGCTCATGCGCATTGGTGCCCACCGCCTCGAGGTCATTGTCCATGGCGAGCAGCACATTGGACGTGCCGGTGAAATGCTCCCCGATGCCTTCCTTCAGCGCCTCCACGCACCAGCGCTGCCAGAGAAAGCTGTGGCGCCGCCGCGTGCCGAAATCCGAGATGTTGAGATGGGCCAGCCGCTTCAGCCGCTCCGTCTTGGCCCACATCTTGGCCTTGGCGCGCGCATAGAGCACGTCGAGCGTGAAGGGGCCGAGCCCTCGCAGCGCCGAGCGCGAGCGCAATTCGTTGACGATGGCGAGCGCCGGAATCTCCCACATCGTGGTTTCCATCCAGCGGCCGTGGAAATGCAGCTCGAACTGCCCGTCATGCCGCTGCAGCTCATATTCGGGCAGACGGAAATCCTCGAACCAGGCGAGGAATTCCGGCCGGAAGATCTGCTTGCTGCCATAAAAGCTGTTGCCGGCGAGCCAGATCATTTCCTTCTTGGAAAGGCGCAGCGTGCGCGCATGGTCGAGCTGGGCGCGCAGCTCGCCCTCGTCGATCTCGTCGGCGAGACGCACCGAATGGGTCCGGTTGATCAGCGAGAAGGTGGCGTCGACATCCGGATAGAGGCCCCAGATCATCTGCAGCATCAGCAGCTTGTAGAAATCCGTGTCGAGCAGGCTGCGGATGATCGGGTCGAGCTTCCAGGTGTGGTTATAGACGCGCCTGGCGATGTCGGTGGTAGCCATGATCCTAGCCCTTCGCGCGAAACCCCGGGGCGCGTGCCGAAACGCGCCCTGGCTTCCGTCGGCGCCGGTCCTTTAGGCGATATGGCGACAGAATGCCAGCCTCGCGGTACCGGCCGCCCCTACGGAACCGCCCCGACATCGGCCGGATTTCTCCACCATTCCGCCCGCATTCATTCATTTCGCGTTCAGGCGCGGCGGGCTAAACCCATGTCATCTCTCAATCACGGGGCATCCCATGAACAAGTTCCTGACCATCACTGCCGCTGCGACGCTCGCCGTCGTGACCTCCCTGTCGGCGATCTCGCCGTCCAAGGCCGATCCGACCGGCGCCGCGATTGCCGGCGGCGTGCTGGGCTTCATGGCTGGCGCCGCCGCCGCGGGCGGCATGGGCCCGCACTATGTCTATCACGACCGCGATTTCTATCGCTTCCGCAGCTATGGTCCGCGCTGGGGCTTCCGCACCGACATCGCCTGGCGCCGTCACGTGCAGGCCTGCTTCGCCGCCTATCCGTCCTACGATCCCCGCACGGATACCTATATCGGCCGCGACCGCCGTCCGCATCGCTGCCTGATCTGACCGGCCGGCGACAACCGGATTTTGAAGCCCCGCCTCACCGGCGGGGCTTTTGTTTTATGCCCGCTATTTGCCGGCGATGCTGTGGATCATGCGCTGGTGCGATTGAAGCGTGGGGAGCGTTGCCGCGGCGAAGCTCTTGAGCGCTCCCGGCTTGCCGTTGGTGCTGTAGCCCTTGAACAGCGCCACGGCCTGATCATGCGCCATCACCTGCATGGACACATAGGCGCTGTCGAACGCCTTGCCCTTGAGCGGGCTGAGCTGCTGCATATTCTCCTTGCCCGGGGGGTCGAGGCCGGCGGGCACGGACACGCCCTGCGCCTTCGCGGCGGTCGCCATCTTCTTGGCCGCTGCGCCATGGTCGGCGATCATGCGCCGGGCAAAGGTGAGGATGGCCGGCGTCTTGGTCTGCTTGAGCGCCAGCTGGCTCGACTCGATCTCGAACTCATTGGCCGGCCCGGCTGTGTTGACGAAGACCTGCGGGTCGGTAATCGGCGCGGACGGGGCCTGGATCGCCATGGCCGCCGTGGGAACGGTCAACGCCAGCGCGAGCGAGAGGCTTTGAATCAATCTCTGCATGGGGAAGCTCCTTTATCTCCTGCCGGTCCAACTTTGCTCCCGGCGAAACGTTCGACGGCGCGCGGAACAAAGCCCATCCATCCAAGTTGGCTCCCCAAGCCGACCCGCGGAGCGAGCCATGTCTCCGGCGCCTAGAAGGAGGAAAATCATGCAGACAAGGATCAACGACGCCGGCCGCCGGATGGCCCGCGCCCTGGGGTGGTTCTCGCTGGCGCTCGGCATGGCCGAGCTGGTCGCCCCGCGTAAGATCAAGCAGGGCGTCGGGCTCGTCGGACCCGAAGCCGTATTGCAGGCCTATGGCGTGCGGGAAATCGGCACCGGGCTCGCCATCCTCGGCTCGGAACGGCCGGTTGGGATGGTGTGGGGCAGGGTGATCGGCGATCTCCTCGACCTGGCCACTGCTGCGCCGGTCCTGCGGCCGGGCAATCCCAGGCGGGCCGCCGGCGCGGCCTCGTTCGGCTTCCTCCTGCTGGCGACCGCCCTGGATGTTGCCGTCGCCATGCAGGGAGACCGCAAGCCGGTACGCCGGCCGCTTCGCTCCGGCCTGCGGCTCAATGTCCGCCCGCCGGGCCTGCCCGAGGGCGCGGCCCCCGCCAATCGCCTGCGCGAAATCTCGACGAGCTATTCCGTGTCCTGACCGTCCCGCCGCCCGCGCCGCGTCAGCCGGGCGGCGACCGGCCGCCGCTCACTTGGGCCTGCCGACCGTGGGATAGTTCCCGTCGCCGTGCTGGTTGGGCGCAACCCCGTAGCTGAAGGATTCTTCGTAGGACCAGGGATCGGCCGTCTTTTCGGCCTCGGCGGGCACCTGCTCGGCGTCGAGCGCCTTGAGCGAAATCGTATCCTGCCACGGGTCCCGGGGGTCCTTACTGATCGACTGGACATAGGCGACCAGATCCCAGATCACCGCTTCGGGCAGGCTGCGCCATGACGGCATCCCGTTCGGCCGGCCCTGCGCGATGCTGAGATAAATCTGTGCCGGCGCGGCGCCGTAGATGAAATGGTGATTGGCCAGCGCCGGCCCCATGCCGCCCGCCCCGTTGGGGGCGTGGCAGCCGATGCAGTTGAACTGGCTGAAATAGTTCTGGCCGCGCGTGACGGCAGCCGGATCGCCGCCGACCGGGTTTTCGATGCGCGGCGGCGCGGCCATGGCGCCCAGCGCCAGCCGGCCGACCGGCACCTGGAGCAAGGGCAGGTCGTCGGCATCGCCGGCCGTTGCGGCTGTCCCCTGGGGAAAAACGGGTCCGGCGGCAAGGATGGCTAGGATCAGGCCCGCGACGGTCCCGGCGAGGGTGGCTTGGATCACGGCCGGCAGCTCCGCCGCGCCGGACATTTTCCGGCACCCACCGAAATCGCTATTTCCAACAGCATCATGCGGAGCCCCTCTGGCCGGCGACTGAACCTCGGCGGCGCCACTTGGTTCCCTCGCGAGGGGAACCGCCGGGCGGCAGGTAAGTTGCTCAATTCCGGTTGAGGGAGGAGCATCGAACGTGCAATTGCGCGGTAGCGCCAAGGCCTTGGGGGATGCGTTGGCGGTTCTGCTGGTCCTGGTTCTGCCGGGATGCACCCCGCCGCTGGCGCTCGATCCGCAGACGCCGCAGGGCCGCGCGGTCGCCGGCCTCATCTGGTGGTTCACCGGCCTTTGCACGGTCATCTGGATACTCGTGCTGCTGGGGCTCGCCTTCGCGATCTGGCGCCCCCGGCTGGTGCCCGCCGACCCGCTGGCGCTCGACCAGCGCGCCGAAAGGCGGTCGGGGCGGGTCGTGGCGGTGCTGATCGGCCTCACCGGGGTCATCGTCATCGGACTGACGGTGCTGAGCTTTGCGGCGCAGCGCCAGCTCTTCGAACCGGCCGATGGCGCGCTGACCATCGACATCGTCGGCCACCAATGGTGGTGGGAGGTCGTCTATAACAGCCCCGATTCCAGCCAGACCCTCACCACGGCGAACGAAATTCACGTTCCCGTCGGCCGGCCGGTGACGCTCGATCTGACCTCGAACGACGTCATCCACAGCTTCTGGGTGCCCAGTCTCATGGGCAAGGCCGACCTGATCCCCGGCCGGCACAACGACCTCACCTTCACCGCCGAAAAGCCGGGCATCTACAATGGCAGCTGCGCCGAGTTCTGCGGCATGCAGCACGCCCATATGGGCATCAGGGTCATTGCCGAGACCCCGTCCGATTTCGAGGCCTGGCGTCGGCAGCAGCTTCGGTCCGCCGCTCCGCCCGCGAGCGAGAGCGCCAAGCGCGGCGAAGCGCTCTTCGAGAGTTCCGCCTGCGCCTTCTGCCACAATGTCTCGGGCACGCCGGCGAGCGGGCAGGTGGGGCCAGACCTCACGCATCTGGCCAGCCGCTCGAGCCTCGCCGCCGGCACGCTGCCCTTCGGGCGCGGGCAGCTGGCGGCATGGATCGCCGATCCGCAAGGCATCAAGCCGGGCGCGCAGATGCCCGATGTGCGCCTGGCGCCGGACCAGCTCAACGCGATGCTCGACTATCTGATGGGGTTGAAATGAGCTTCAGCGACATCGCCGCCAACCGGGGCATGCGCGACACGGACATGACCGACGAGGAGCTGCGGGAGCGGCTGACCCGGACCTGGGCGACCAAGGCCGGCATCTGGGGCGCCCTGACCACGGTCGACCACAAGGTCATCGGCCGCCGCTACGTCGTCACGGCCTTCGTCTTTCTGCTGCTCGCCGGCGTGCTGGCCATCATCATGCGCCTGCAGCTCGCCCAACCGAATGGCAGGCTGCTGACGCCCGAGCTCTACAACCAGCTTTTCACCATGCACGGGACGACGATGATGTTCCTGTTCGCCGTGCCCGTCATGGAGGCCTTCGCAGTCTATCTCGTGCCGCTGATGGTGGGCACCAGGAACATCGCCTTTCCGCGGCTCAATGCCTTCAGCTACTACGTCTATCTGCTCGGCGGCCTAATGATCTGGGTCGCTTTCGCGCTGAATCTTGCGCCCGATGTCGGCTGGTTCGCCTATGCGCCGCTGACCGAGACCAGCTATTCGCCGACCAAGGGCGTCGATTTCTGGGCGCAGATGATCACCTTCACCGAGGTGGCGGCGCTCGCCGTCTCGGCCGAGATCATCGTCACCGTCTTCAAGCAGCGCGCCCCGGGGATGAGCCTCGACCGCATCCCGCTGTTCGTGTGGAGCCAGCTCGTCACCGCCTTCATGGTGATGTTCGCCATGCCGGCAGTGATGATCGCCTCGTCCATGCTCATCATGGATCGGCTGATCGGCACGCATTTTTTTACCCCGGAGCAGGGTGGGGATGCGCTGCTCTGGCAGCACCTGTTCTGGTTCTTCGGGCACCCCGAGGTCTACATCATTTTCATGCCGGCCACCGGCATGGTGTCCGAAATCGTCACCACCTTCAGCCGCCGCCCGGCCTTCGGCTACATGCTGCTGGTCCTGGCGCTGCTCTCGGTGGGCTTTTTCGCCTTCGGGCTCTGGGTGCACCACATGTTCGTGACCGGCCTGCCGCAATTGGGGGCCAGCTTCTTCACCGCATCGAGCATGCTGATCGCGGTGCCGAACGGCGTCCAGATATTCTGCTGGATCGCCACCCTCTGGGGCGGCAGGCCGGTGTTCAAGACGCCGCTGCTCTACATCATCGGCTTCATCGTGGTGTTCGTCGTGGGCGGCCTCACCGGCGTCATGCTCGCCTCGGTGCCGCTCGATACGCAGGTCCATGACAGCTATTTCGTCGTCGCGCACTTCCATTACGTGCTGGTCGGCGGCGCGGTCTTCCCGCTGCTCGGGGCCATCTATTACTGGTTCCCGAAATTCACCGGCCGCATGCTCGGCGAACGCCTCGGCCAGTGGCAGTTCGCGCTTCTCTTCATCGGCTTCAACCTGACCTTCTTCCCCATGCACATATTGGGGCTCGCCGGCATGCCGCGCCGCGTCTACACCTATTCCGAGGCCTCCGGCTGGGGCGGCATGAACCTGCTCGCCACAACCGGCGCGCTGATCCTGCTGCTGAGCTTCGCCTTGCTGGTCTGGAACATCGTCTCGAGCCTCAGGAGCGATGAGCCGGCGCCCGACAATCCCTGGGATGCCCCGACCCTCGAATGGGCGACGTCCTCGCCGCCGCCGCCCCATAATTTCGACCGCATTCCCGTCGTGTCGAGCCGTTATCCGCTGTGGTCGGACCCGGAGACCCTGCCGGTGGTCAGCGGCCTTGCCGTCGATACGCGCGAACTCGTGCTCTCGACCATCACCGAGGCGCGCGCCGACGTGCTCGACACCTCGCCCCTCGACAGCATCTGGCCGCTGCTCGCCGCCATCGCGACGGGGATCGGATTCGTCGCCTCGATCTTCACGCCCTGGGCGGTGGTCTGGGGCAGCGCCCTGGTCGGCATTTTCCTTATCGGCTGGTTCTGGCCGAAGGGCACGGCGGAGGACGAGATTTGAAGACCAAGGTCGTCGCCGATATTTCGGGGCTCGACAAGCACGGCTTCGGACCGCGCCTGCCGACCTTCTGGGGCACGCTCGGCTTCATGTCGCTCGAGGGCATGGGCTTCGTGCTCGGCGCCGGCAGCTTTCTCTATCTCGGCTGGCATACCCCGACCTGGAGCGCCGGCGCGCCGCCGCAGGAACTGCTCTGGCCGACGCTGTTCACGGCCATCCTGGTGCTGTCGCTCATCCCCAATTTCATCGTGACCAAGCTGGCGCAGGCGCAGGACAATGACCGCCTCAAGCCGCTGATGGTGCTCATGTCGGTGATCGGCCTCGCGGCGGTGGCGGTGCGCGGCTACGAATTCACCCAGCTCAATATCGGCTGGTACACCAATGCCTATGGCTCGCTGCTCTGGGTGCTGCTCGGACTCCACACCACGCATCTGGTGACCGACCTCGTCGATACCATCGTGCTGACCGTGCTGTTCTTCACCAAACACTGCCCGACGCGGCGCTTCAGCGACGCCGACGAGAACGCCATGTACTGGAATTTCGTCGTCATCGCCTGGCTGCCGCTTTACGTCCTGCTCTACTGGGTTCCCCGGCTGGGAGGCGGCTGATGCGGCTCGCGGACATCGCCGAAAAGCTGCCCGCCGCCGGCTTCGGCCTGGGCGCGCTGGCCTGGGGCACCAGCACCGAGCTCAACTACGCGCTGGTGCCGAAGATTTGCGCCACCCATTGGCCGCTGATCCCGATCGCGGCCCTCGTGCTGGCATTGCTCGCCGCTTTCGGCCTCGCGCTCTCGGCCATGGCGCTGCGCCGGGACCGGCCGCAGCCCAGCCCCGATGCACCCGAAGGCGGCGTGCCGCATAAGCTGCTCGCCGGCATCGGCGTGCTGGCCGGCGCGCTGTTCCTCGCCGCCATCATCCTGCAAGGCGTGGCGAGCCTGTTCCTCAGCGGGTGCGAGTGATGGACCTGCTCGCATTCAACCGGCTGATCGCCGGCTCCGGCTGTTTCTCGGGCAGCGAAATCGCCGGCTGGACGACCGATCCGGCCGTGCTGGCGCCGCTGCTGATCGGCGGGCTCGTCTATGGGCTCGGGGTCGCACGGCTCTGGAGGGCGGCCGGTTTTGGGCGCGGCGCGAGCCTGCTGCAGGTCGCCTGCTTTGCCGGGGGCTGGCTGCTGATGGCGGCCGCCCTTGTCAGCCCGCTGCATGAACTGAGTCTGCGGCTCTTTTCGGTCCACATGGTCGAGCATGAATTGGTGATGGCCGCCGCCGCGCCGCTATTGGTGCTGGCGCGGCCGCTTCCATCCATGCTCTGGGCTTTTCCGTCGCGCTGGCGCCGGGGCGTGGCGAAGGGCGCCAAGGCCATCGGCTTTCTCTTCGGCTGGGACATCCTGAGCCGGCCGCTGGTCGCCACCATCCTTCATGCCGTGGCCATCTGGGCTTGGCACATCCCCTTCGCCTTCGAGGCGGCGCTGCTTTCCGAGCCGCTGCACTGGCTGCAGCACCTGAGCTTCCTCGTCACCGCGCTGTTCTTCTGGTGGGCGATGTTCGACGCGCGCAGCCGGCAGGGCGCCGCCGTGCTGGAGCTGTTCTTCACCGCCATGCACACGGCCTTCCTCGGCGTGCTGCTCACCGTCGCGCCGCGCCCCATGTACCCGCTGCAATCGCTGCTGTCCCAGCATTACGGGCTCGATCCGCTGTCCGACCAGCAATTGGCGGGCCTCATCATGTGGGTGCCGGCGGGTACCGTCTATGTGGCGGCAGGGCTGGTGCTGGCCTTCCGCTGGATCGGGCAGTCGGGCAGGGGAGCCCCGTTCCCCCTGATGGAGACGGCAAATGCCGAACGCGCGCCCTGATCTGGCCCGGCCGCGGCATCGCGGACGCTTCATGGCCGCGCTCGTCCTGCTCGCCATCGGCGCCGGGCTGGCCTATCGGCGCTCGTCACGGCTGGAGCGGCGCCGGGAGGCGGCGGTTCGACCAATCGCCCTGCCGCCGCCGCACTTTGCCCCCGGCCTCGCCGGCGGCAAGCCCCGCCGGGTCGGCCTCTGGCTCGTCGGCACGCTGGTGCTGCTGGCCCTGGCCGCCGGTATCGCCATCGCCTATGAAACCTGGTCGGCGCAGCAGCAGCAGCGCCGGGTGGCCGTCACGCGGACCGGCGGCAATCCCGATAATGCGCCGGCGCTGCTGGTGAGATATGGCTGCGCCGATTGCCACAATATCCCGGGCCTCAGCGCACCGACCGGCGATGTCGGCCCCGACCTCACGGGCGTCGGCCGGCGTGCCTATATCGCCGGCGTCGTGGCGAACACCCCGGCCAATCTCGTCCACTGGATCGTCGATCCGCAATCGATCGATCCCAAGAGCGCCATGCCGGTGACCGGCATCACGCCCGCCGAGGCGCGGGACGTCGCGGCCTATCTCTACGCCGCGCCCTGATCGAGGGATGCTGGCTAATGCCTGGCGCTGCCCGGCTCGGCGATCTTGCGATGCTGCTCGGCCAGCATGCTGTCGGGCGCGAAGCGGGCCATCATGACCTGCATCTTGTTGGCGAAGCCGGTCACCTCGTGCCCGTCGCCGCGCAGCATGGCCTCGAACCCCTCCTTGGCCACCTTGGCCGGATCGGCCTTCTTTTCCGTGCCGAGCTTGGTGTCGGTCAGGCCGGCCGTCTCGAAGAAGTCGGTGTCGGTCGGGCCCGGCATCAGCACGGTCACGGTGACGCCGGACTCCTTGATCTCGTTGCGCAGCGCATAGGCGAAGCTGTCGAGGAAGGCCTTGCTGCCATTATAGACGGCCTGGAAGGCGCCCGGGATGACCCCGGCGATCGAGCCGGTGATGAGAATCCGGCCGTCCCCGCGCTGCACCAGGTCGCGTCCGAACTTGTGCAGGAAATAGATCGTGCCGGTGATGTTGGTGTCGATGACGCGGCGGATGTCGGAAAAATCCTCGTCGAGAAATCCCTGGCCCAGGCCCCGTCCGGCATTGGCGATGAGCGCATCCGGCTGGCGGCCGAACTGCCGCACCCGCGCATAGAGTTCGTCGACCCCCGAGATCGTCGACAGGTCCGCCTGCACCGCCTCGACCTTGACCCCGGTCGGCTTGAGCCGGTCGGCCGCCTCGAAGATCTCGGCGGTATCCGAGGCGATGACGATGTCGGCGCCGGCTTCCGCGCAGCATCTGGCAAGTTCGAAGCCGATGCCCGACGAGGCGCCGGTGATAACGGCGAAGGAAATCTGCTGGTCAGCCATCCCGGCCTCCTTGTTGCGATTAACCGCCCAACCTCGCGCCCGTGAGTTCGTTCCGCTTCACGCCGGCCGGAACCAGTCGCCAGCCGTCAAGTTTGGCCACCAGCCCAATCGATTCAGCAAGGAATGGCGATGCGAGCCCTCACCTGGCACGGCACCGAAGATGTGCGCGTGGACGACGTGCCCGACCCGAAAATCCTGCATGAGCGCGACGCCGTCATCAAAGTCACCTCCTGCGCCATCTGCGGGTCGGACCTGCACCTCTATGACGGCTTCATGCCGGGCATGGAAAAGGGCGACGTCCTCGGCCACGAGACCATGGGCGAGGTCGTCGAGGTGGGGAAGGGGAATACCAGGCTCAAGGCCGGCGACCGCGTCGTCGTGCCGTTCAACATCGCCTGCGGTGAATGCTTCTTCTGCAAGAAGGGACTGTGGTCGCTCTGCGACCGCACCAATCCCGGCGCCGACCTCGCCCGCAAGATGATGGGCCACGCGCCCGCCGGGCTCTTCGGCTATTCGCACCTGACGGGCGGCTATCCCGGCGGCCAGGCGGAATATCTGCGCGTGCCCTATGCCGATGTCGGACCGATCGTCGTACCGGACGGCTTGGACGACGAGCAGGTGCTGTTCCTCTCCGACATCCTGCCCACCGGCTACATGGCGGCGGAGAACGCCGAGATCGAGCCGGGTGACACCGTCGCCGTCTGGGGATGCGGCCCCGTGGGACAAATGTGCATCCAAAGCGCCTGGCTGTTGGGCGCCGGGCGCGTCATCGCCATCGACAACGTGCCCGAGCGGCTGGAAATGGCGCAAACCATGGGCAAGGCGGAAATCATCAATTCCGACGAGCACGAGGTCGGCGACGCGCTTTTCACCATGACCGCCGGCCTCGGCCCGGATCGCTGCATCGATGCGGTAGGCACGGAGGCGCACGCCCACGGCTCGATCGACGCCGTCGCCGACAATCTGAAGAAGAAAGTGATGCTGGGCACCGACCGCGCCCACGCCATACGCGAGGCGATCATCTGCTGCCGCAAGGGCGGCACCATCTCCATGCCGGGCGTCTATGTCGGTTTCGTCGACAAGATTCCCCTGGGCGCCTTCATGAACAAGGGCCTGACCCTCAAGACCGGGCAGACCCATACCCATCGCTACCTCGCCCCGCTGCTGAAACTCATCGAGGAGGGCAAGATCGACCCCTCCTTCGTCATCACCCACCGGGCGGGGCTCGAAGACGGGCCGGCGCTCTACCGCAAATTCCGCGACAAGCAGGACAATTGCATCAAGGTCGTCATGCACCCGCATGGGACCGCGCATTGAGGGAGGAAGACATGGCCGGCAATCCTTCCGAGGCGACTCCGCTGCAGGCTCTCTTCCTCGATAGCCTCAAGGACATCTACTACGCCGAAAAGCAGATTCTGAAGGCGCTGCCGAAAATGGCCGACGCCGCCCAGTCGGATGCGTTGCGGGCCGGCCTCAAGGAACACCGCGAACAGACCGAGGAGCATGTCGCCCGGCTGGAGCAGATCTTCGAACTGCTCGACAGCCCGGCGCGCGGCAAGACCTGCCAGGCCATGCTCGGCATCGTCGAGGAGGGCAAGGAGATCATGGGCGAGTTCAACGGCACCTCGGCCCTCGACGCCGGCCTGATCGCCTCGGCCCAGGCTGTGGAGCATTACGAGATCGCCCGCTACGGCACGCTCAGGACCTGGGCGAAGCGGCTCGGACTCGCCGAGGCCGCGTCGCTGCTCGAGACGACGCTCGGCGAGGAAGTGGCCGCCGACCGCAAGCTGACCGGCCTCGCCGAAGCCGAAGCCAACCGCAAGGGCCACTGAGCAGGACGCGCCAAAACCTCGGAATTGAGGAGCGAAGTTTCCCACACCCGCCCTAAAATCCCTTGCGCCGCCGGATATTTCAGGCCAAAAGCAGCGCGCCGGAGAGGTGGCCGAGTGGTCGAAGGCACACCCCTGCTAAGGGTGCAGATGGTGTTGAGCCGTCTCGAGGGTTCGAATCCCTTCCTCTCCGCCAGCTCCTCCGGATCAATGTCGGCGCCTTTGGCGGCCATCCGGGCCTGCTGTTCCGACAGGCGCCTCGTTGCGGCAAAGGCGAACTTGACTCGCGCGGGGGCTTGCACCGATGGTGCCGCCGTCCCGTAGCCCGCCCCCCCGCGTTCATTGATGATCGAAGAGCTTTCCCCCGATTTCCTGCGCACTCGTCTCAGCTCCAAATGGAGCAGCTTCGGCGCCGACGTGCTTCCGTCCAATCCCGCCGAGATGGATTTCGGCGTGGCGCCCGGCATCCAGCGCCGCATGCAGGAACTGGTGGACAAGCAGCAATACGGCTATGCGCCGCGGGGCGCCGCCAATCCCGTGGCCCTGGTCGTCGACGGCTTCGTGCGCCGCATGCGGGATCGCTTCGGCTTTGCCGCGGACCCCGCGCGCGTCGTGGTGCTCAACGACCTCGTCCAGGCGGTGATGAGCACCGTAATGGCCTTTGCCGAGCCGCATGAGGGCGTGGCGCTGCAGGTGCCCGCCTATCCCGCTTTCCTCTCGCTGCTGGCCCAGTCCGGCCGGCCCATCGTGCTCAATCCGATGCGCGAGCAGGCCGGCCGCTATGCGATCGATGTCGAAGGCCTCGAGGCGGCGCTGGCGCCGGACACCCGCGTCCTCTTGCTCTGCCATCCGCACAATCCCACCGGCCGCGCCTTCACGCGCGAGGAACTGGCGCCGCTGGCGGCCCTCGCCATCGAGCGCGACATGGTCGTGGTCTGCGACGAAATCCATGCCGATCTGATGCTCGACGGCCGCCGTCATATGCCGTTCGGGGCCATGTTCCCGGAGGCGGCGGACCGG
>DASZUI010000287.1:0-5946 GCA_035547675.1 Devosia sp. | reverse complement strand
GTGCCCGGCAAGGTGCGCGTCAAGCGCGGCGGCGGCTCGGGCGGCCATAACGGCATCCGCTCCATCGACCCGCAGATCGGCCCCGATTATCGCCGCGTGCGGCTCGGCGTCGGCCATCCCGGCCACAAGGATGCCGTCATGCACCATGTGCTCGGCGATTTCTCGAAGGCGGACCGGCTCTGGCTCGACCCGCTGCTCGACGCGGTTGCCGACGCCGCCGGACTCATCGTCAAGGGCGACGACAACGGCTTCATGAACAGGCTGGCGATCGCCGTGAGCGGCGACGGCGCCGAGCGGCCGGAGCGCCCGAAAACCGCCGACCCGGCCCGGCCCAAGGCCCAGAGCCATATCCCCGCGGCCCACCCGAAGCCGCAGGCCAAGCCGCGCGAAACCGGCCCCATGGCCGACATGCTGAAGAAGCTGTTCAAGCGAGAGGACTGAGCGGAAAGCGCGGTCCCTATCCTGCGGCCACGGCAGAAACCTCGCAGCGCCGTCCCCTCGCCCCCCGGGGGAGAGGGTCAGGGGGAGGGGTAACCGCGCGCCGAGACCGTGCCGCGTGGCTACCCCTCACCGCCCCGCCGGGCCCCCTCTCCCCAGAGGGGCGAGGGTTCTTCGTCGGTACCGTGGCGATTCGGTGCGAACCTCTGTCGCCTTACATCGCGCCGGCAACCATGCCGGCCTTGACCTCGGCGATCGCCTGGTCGATGAGCGCGATCGCCTTCACGCGATGGCCGGCCTTGTCCGCCAGCGCGTGCTGAAGCGCGGCGCGGGCCGACTGCAGGTCGCCCAGCGCATTGCGCATGAAGGGCTGCGCGGCCTCGGCCGAGCCGGTGGCGACGGCAGACGCGCCGAGCGCCACCGCAGCGCCGGCCACGCCGAGGGCGGCGATGCTCTTGAGACTGTCGCGGCGGGAAATTTCCGAATTGCTCATTATGTCCTCCTGAAAAGTGTCGAGTCGACGCCTGAGCTTAGCGCACCCACGCGCCGTGTTCCGCTGCGACCGAGCGGCGCAGTGCGCGCGTAACTGGATTCCGGCCTTCGCCGGAATGACCCGTTGTATCGGGCACGACCGCGTCCCTATCCCGGCGTCATTCCGGCGACGGCCGGAATCCAGCCGCGCGCGCCGACATACATTGACTCCCGCCCCGTTCCGAACCATTTGGAACGCAAACTCGGCAGCACGCCAACAAGGAATTCGCATGGGTTTCAAGATGGGCATTGTGGGCCTGCCCAATGTGGGCAAGTCCACGCTTTTCAATGCGCTGACGCGCACCGCGGCGGCGCAGGCGGCGAACTTTCCCTTCTGCACCATCGAGCCCAATGTGGGCGAAGTCGCCGTCCCCGACGCGCGCCTCGACAGGCTCGCGGCCATCGCCAAATCCGCCCAGATCATTCCGGCGCGCATGAGCTTCGTGGATATTGCCGGCCTGGTGAAGGGCGCCAGCAAGGGCGAAGGCCTCGGCAACCAGTTCCTCGCCAATATCCGCGAGTGCGACGCCATCGCCTATGTGCTGCGCTGCTTCGAGGACCCCAACATCATCCACGTCGCCAATCGCGTGGACCCCATCGCCGATGCCGAAGTGGTCGAGACCGAGCTGATGCTCGCCGACCTCGAAAGCCTCGAAAAGCGCCGCACCGGCGTCGAGAAGAAGGCCAAGGGCGGCGACAAGGAGGCCAAGCTCACCCTCGACCTCATCGACCGCGCCCTCGCCCTGCTGCGCGAGGGCAAGTCGGCCCGCCTCGTCGAGCGTTCCGCGGACGAGGAAAAGCCGTTCCGCGAGCTCCAGCTCCTCACCAGCAAGCCCGCGCTCTATGTCTGCAATGTCGACGAAGGCTCGGCCGCGACCGGCAACGAAATGACCCGCCGCGTCGAGGAATATGCCAAACAGCACAACGCCGCCGTCATCGTCATCTCCGCCGAGATCGAGAGCCAGCTCGCCCAGCTCCCCGATACCGAGCAGAAGGAATATCTGGAAGCGCTCGGCCTTTCCGAGCCCGGCCTCAATCGCCTGATCCGCGAAGCCTACCGGCTCCTCGGCCTCCAGACCTATTTCACCGCCGGCCCCAAGGAGGCCCGCGCCTGGACCATCCACAAGGGCGACAAGGCCCCGCAGGCCGCCGGCGTCATCCACACCGATTTCGAGCGCGGCTTCATCCGCGCCCAGACCATCGCCTATGACGACTATGTCGGCCTCGGCGGCGAAGTCCCCGCCAAGGAAGCCGGCAAAGCCCGCGACGAAGGCAAGGACTACGTCGTCAAGGATGGCGACGTCATGCTGTTCAAGTTCAATACTTAGGCAGGCATTCGCCTGCACTGGCCTTTCGATGTGGGCAGGTAGGGCGGCTCCGGACGAGGGGGTGCCGCAGTCAAAGTTGCAAAACTGGATTCCCGCCTTCGCGGGAATGACGTCGGTGATGTTGTGAGGCCACGCCACGCTCACTTCGTCATTCCCGCGCCGGCGGGAATCCACTTCGCGGAATGACATCGAGGGATAAGCACAGCCGTGCTCCCCACCACGGCCGTCATTCCCGCGCAGGCGGGAATCCAGTTTTGCGCCGCCCCAGCGCGCGCTGCCCATCCTTCGACAGGCTCAGGATGAGGCCGAGGACGCTCAACCCGTTCACCTCCACGACCTCATGGTGAGCCTGTCGAACCATGGGCCACGCGCTCAAGCCGCGTCCCGTCATGGCCACCCCGCCGACCTGCCTGCATCGAAGAACCTGCAGTCCTGCCCAAGATAGCTTCCGCTTCGCGGCAATGACTTGGTAGGTGCGGCACGACATCGCCCCGCCACGGCCGTCATTCCCGCGAAGGCGGGAATCCAGTTTTGCATCCCCGCCGCGCGCGCTGCCCATCCTTCGACGGCTCAGGATGAGGTCGTTGGTGCTGGAAGACCGGACCCCTCCACCGACCTCATGGTGAGCTTGTCGAACCATGGGCAGCGCGAACCCTGCCTGGCCACCGCGAAAAGCCGGTCCAGCCGAATGGCTGGCGTCCCGCGGCAGGTTGACCTATACGTCAACCGCCATGAACCCCGTCACCGCCCACCGCCGCCATTTTGAGGACCTCGCCCTGGGCGAAACCGTCGAGCTCGGCGCCGTCACGGTGACCAAGGACATGATCTTCGCCTTCGCCCGCGAGTTCGACCCCCTGCCCTTCCATCTCGACGAGGACGCCGCAAAGCGCTCCCTGCTCGGCGGGCTCGCCTCCTCGGGCTGGCAGACCGGCGCGCTGACGCTGCGCCTGCTTTGCGACGGCTTCCTCAATTCCATTGCGGCGGCCGGCGGCCTCGGCTTTTCCGATCTGAAATGGCGCCAGCCGGTCATGGCGGGCGATACCATTTCCGCCCGCGCCACCATTGCCGGCCTCCGCCGCTCCAGCCACCATCCCGAGCTCGGCATCATGACGCTCGACCTGGTCGTCCTGAACCAGCGCGGCGAGCCGGTCATGACCATGAGCCTCGCCAATCTCGTCGAGGCGCGCGAGGGAATCCCGGCATGACCCGCTGGTTCGAGGATATCGAGATCGGGGCGGACTGGCCGCTCGGCAGCCATGCCTTCACCGAGGCCGAGATCATCGCTTTCGCCACGGCCTACGACCCGCAATATTTCCACATCGACCCCGAGGCGGCCCGCCATGGCCCCTTCGGCGGACTCGTCGCCTCCGGCTGGCACACGGTTTCGGTCGGCCAGCGGCACATGGTCGATGCGCTCGGTGCCGAGGCCGAACGCCTGCGCGCCCAGGGGCGTGAGCCGGGCGTGCCCGGCCCCTCGCCCGGCGTCAACGCGGCCGAGTTCAAGGCGCCGGTGCGGCCGGGCGACACCATCACCTATACCCTGCGCGTCACCGGCAAGCGCGTCTCCAATTCGCTCCCCGGCTGGGGCCTCTTGACCAATATCATCGAGGCCACCAATCAGCGCGGCGAACTCGTCTATCGCGCCGAGCTGGTGGCGTTTTCGAAATTGCGGGAAGCGGCAGGCTGACCTCGACCCGCCCCAGGCAGGCGCTGAATAAACTGGATTCCCGCCTTCGCGGGAATGACGGAGTGAGCGAGGCAAGGCCCTGCTCCAATCCCGACGTCATTCCCGCGAAGGCGGGATTTGACAACCCGCGCCGCCAGCCCGTCCCCCAACCCGCGTCGCATCGTCTCGCTTCCGCCCCAACTCTCCGGCAGAGAATGACCATTGCCCCAAGCTGTGCGACAGTTCCGTCAGCCAGAATCACCGAGACCGATTGATGCGCCTGCTGCCCCTTCTCCTCGCCCTGACCGCGCTCGCCGCGACGCCTGCCTTCGCCCAGTCGACGCAGGGCCGCTGGGAGTGTCATGGCGGCGCGCCGGCCGATCCGAACGCGCCGACGCCGCACGGCCTGCTCGCCATTTTCGGGCAAAGCTACAGCTACGCCTCGGCGATCGCCGGCGACGGCATTTCGGGCGGCGGCGGCGTCGAGCAGCAGGAATCCGGCATCGCCTTCACCGACGGACCGCTGGTGGACAAGGGCGGCGTCGAAATCGGCCAGATCGACAGCGGCGCCGGCACCGTGGCCATGGACCTCTCCGGCGCCCATGGCGTGATCCTCACCTGCTTCGCCATGTAGCGGCGCCGGTCCTCCGCCGCCAGTCTCCGCACCCGCCATCATTCCCGCTTTCGCGGCCGCAAACACAGGAATGTCCATGCCCAAGCTCAAGGTCATTTTCGATACCGATCCGGGGATCGACGACGCCATGGCGCTGCTGCTGCTGGCCCGCCATCCCGATGTCGAGCTTCTGGGCGTTACCACCGTGTTCGGCAATGGCGGCATCGAGGCGGTCACCCGCAACGCGCTCTACCTCAAGGATTTCATGGGCTTTGCCGCGCCCATCGCACAGGGCGCGGGCCTGGCCATCGATGCCGCGGCGCCGCCGCCCGCCGTGCCCCATGTCCATGGCGAGAACGGGCTGGGCGACATCGAAATCCCCGAGCGGATCGCCGCCACGCCCGATCCCCGCCCGGCGCACAAATTGATCATCGAGCTGCTGCGTGCCCACCCCAAGGAAATCACGCTGATCGCCGTCGGCCGCATGACCAATCTGGCGCTGGCGCTCGCGGAGGCGCCCGACATCGTCGACCTGGTCAAGGAGGTCGTGGTCATGGGCGGCGCTTTCGGCCGCAACGGTCATTACGGCAATGTCTCGCCGGTTGCCGAAGCCAATATCCATGGCGATCCGAAAGCCGCCGACATCGTCTTCACCGCGCGCTGGCCGGTGGTGATCGTCGGCCTCGACGTGACGCAGGAAGTCACGATGACCAATGCTTTCGTCGCCGAGCTGGCCGCGACCGGCGCCGACGGCCGCTTCATCCAGGCGATCTCCCGCCACTATGCCCGCTTCTGCAAGGCACGCGAGGGGATCGACGGCTTCTTCGTCCACGACGCCAGCGCCGTGACCTATGCGCTCCACCCCGAATTCTTCGCCACCGAGCGTGGAGCCGTCCGTGTCGCGACCGAAGGCATCGCCAAAGGCCAGACCATCATCAAGCCCGAAGGCAGGCACTTCGCCTCCGGCCCCTGGGACGACCTCCCCCTCCAGACCATCTGCACCGGCGTCCAGTCCGGCCGCGTCCTCGCGCTCTATCGCGGAATTTTCTAGGCGCCCCTTCTCCCTCCCCCTTGCGGGAAGGGTGGCCCCGAAGGGGTCGGGTGGGGGTACACGCGCGCGCCGGCGATTGCTGCCCACCCCCACCCTACCCTCCCACAAGGGGGAGGGAGAAGGTTGTGCATCACCCGTCCACCTTCGCCAGCGCCGGAATCGGCGTGCCGGTGGCCCATCCTTCGAGGCTCCCTCCGGTCGCACCTCAGGATGAGGTAAGCGCAAATTCGACGACCTCAGGATCAGCTGGGCGTAAATTCCACAACCTCATGGTGAGGTGGGAGCGAAGCGACCCTCGAACCATGAGCCGCGCGCTCCC
>DASZUI010000286.1:0-8994 GCA_035547675.1 Devosia sp. | reverse complement strand
CCGCCTTCGGGGGCCGGGATGGTGGCCAGGATCGCGCCGGTTTCGGGGTCGATCTTGCGGATGCTGTTCTCGCCGATCTGGAACAGGTAGCGGCCGTCGAAGGCGGTGCCGGCATGGGCCGAAACCTCGATCGTGCGCTCGACCGCGCGGCCGGCGGGATCGAGGGCGTTGAGCCGGTCGTCGGAGGCGAACCAGATGCGGCTGCCGTCCGAAGTCACCCCGTTCACCCGGTCGATGCCGGGGAAGGGGCCGTATTCGCTGAGGATTTGGGCCTGGTGTTTCTTCATGACGCCATCCTAGTCGCCCGGCAGCGGGCCGGGGAGTAACAAAGCCGTCGGAAAACCGGGCACCGGCGGCATCATCCAGCGGCGGGCGCGGCCGTGGCCGATGGACTGCACCTTGCCTGCGGCGGCGAGCTGCTCCAGCCCCCGCTGGACGGTACGCGCGCTGGTGCCCAGCGCGATCGCCAGCGCCGAGCTGGGCCAGGATTCCCCGTCGGCGAGCAGGGCGAGCAGCGAGGCGTTCTGCTCCTCGGCGAGCGGGGCGAGCACCACGACCTCGCGGCCGGCCAGCGGTAGCAGGCGGAAGCCGCCGGGGGTGGCCTCGATCTCGGCGACGGCGGCGATCCCGGCGCGGAGCCGGCCGATCTCTACCCTGAGGCGGGCGCGATGGGATTCATCGACATGGCGGGCGCGGAAGGCGCGGGCGATGAGCGCCTGTCGTGCCGCATCGCCCGGCCAGGCCTCGGCGAGGACGCGCAGCAAGGCAAAGAGCACTGGGCGGGTGGCGAGGCCGATCGCCGTGCCGCCGGCATGGAGGGTGTTGCGGCAGGCGTCAATGACGAGCGCCGCCGATTTGAGCGCCGCCTCGACGCCGTCGAGGGTGACGGCGCGCGCCTCGCCCTGCCGGATGAGGCGGGCCGCCGGGACCCGCAGCCATTCGGCCACGCCGTCCACTTCGGCGCGCAGGGCAGGGATGCCGGCCCGGTGGGCGGCTTCGGCGGCGCGCAGAATGGCGGCCTGCGCCTCGGCCGTCTGCAGGCGGCGGATGGCGATGCCGGCCACCGCGAGCTCGTGATTGGCGCGCAAGGCCGCGGGCAGCGGGCCGGGATCGACGCCGGCGAGCCGGCGCTCCGCTTCGTCCAGCCGGCCGATGAGCAGCAGGCGGCGGATTTCGAGATTGCCGGCATGGGCGGCGTTGAGGCGATCGCCATGGGCCGCGAGCGTGGCGCGGGCGGCTTCGACGGTTCGCGCCGGCCAGTCGAGGTCGCGGGCGGCGAGGGCGATTTCGGCTTCCGCCACGATGCAGCGGGCCCGCGCCACCGGCGCCCGGGCGCCGAAGCCTTTGGCAGCCGTCCGCAGCAGGGCTTTTGCCCGCGCGAAATCGCCGATCTGCGCCATGGCGATGCCGCGCAGCGCCAGTGCCGGCGGGTCGTCGCGCAGGGCCACGCGCTTGAGCGCGCCGAGCGGGTCGCCCGCCGCCAGGGCATGGGCCGCGGCGCCGATCAGGGAGTCCATCGGAATCCCGTCACACTTGTAACTCCGCGCTCCCCGGCGCCGCGGCTTAGGTTTGTCCCATCCACATTAGAGGAGATGGAAATGACCGAGCACCTCACCGCCACGCGCGAGGACTGGCTGGCGGCACGGCTGGCCCTGCTGAACGAGGAAAAGGCGCTGACCCGGCGCAGCGACGAGCTGGCGCGACAGCGCCGGAACCTGCCCTGGGTGCGCATCGACAAGGAGTATCGGTTCGACACCGAAGCGGGCAATGTCTCTCTCGCGGAACTCTTCCGGGGGCGTTCGCAGCTCCTCATTTATCACTTCATGTTCGGGGCCGACTATACCGCCGGGTGCCCCTCGTGCTCGATGATCGCCGACGGCTTCGATGGCTTCGCCGTGCACCTTGCCAATCACGATGTGATGCTGTGGGCCGTGTCGCGCGCGCCGCTCCCCAAGCTCCTCGCCTATGAGCGGCGCATGGGCTGGAGCTTCCCCTGGGCCTCGTCCGGCGGCGGCGATTTCAATGCCGATTTCGCCGTGGGCTTCAGCGAAGCAGAGCAGCGCGCCGGCATCGACTACAACTACCGCCAGGAGCCGGGGATCCCCGTTCCGCTGCCGGCCGGCGAGGGGCCGGGCGCGCAGTTTGCAGCCATGTGCGGCACCGATCTCGCCACATTTTTGCGGGAGCGGCCGGGCATGAGCGCGTTCGTGCTCGAGGACGGGGTGGTCTATCACACCTATTCCACCTATGCCCGCGGGCTCGATGGCCTCTGGGGTGCCTATCAATGGCTCGACCGGGCGCCCAAGGGGCGCGACGAAAGGGGCATCTGGTGGCGGCGGCATGACGAATATCCGCGCGACAGCAAGGACGCGCACGATTGCTGCGCGGTGCCGGGGGAGGCTGCGCAATGAACGCGATCCGATCCCCGGCAGAGGCCGGGATGCGTCCGCGGCTCGGGCACGGGGGGTTCGGGGTGGCCGGCTGGCTGTCCCTGGCCGCCGCGCCGACCTTCGCCGTGATGGCGCTGCTCGCCGGACTGGCGGAGGGCGGTTCGCCCATGTCCATGGGCATGTCCATGGCGCCCGCGTCGCCGTTCGACGGCATGGTGCCGATGTATGTGCTGATGGCGATCTTCCACGCGCCGGCGTGGCTGCGGCTCGTCGAGCGCATGGCGCGCGGGAACCCGTGGCCGCGAGGGTAAGTTCCTAACGGGATTGCCCCGTTAACAGATAGCTTGGTGATGGCTGCCGGCAGCAAACCCACCGATTTCCGGTTTCTCAAACGGCTGGGTCTGCTGCTGGTCGCCGAAGCGGTGCTCGGGATCGCGGCGGCCGTCGCCATTGTGTGGTTCGGGCTCTACGACGTCGCCGCCAGTCGCGGCCACGATCCGCTGACCGCCAGGTTCCTGCACTTTGTGATGCTGCGTTCCGTCGCGGCCCATGCGCCGGACATTCCAGTCCCCAATCTCGACGATCCGGTGCTCGTGCTGCAGGGCGCGACGCATTTCTACAACTCGTGCGGGCGTTGCCACGGGGCGCCCGACCAGATCGCCTTGCCCATCGTGCAGCGGATGACGCCGGCGCCGCCGCCGCTCTATTCGGCGGCCGCCACCTTCACCCCGCAACAGCTGTTCTGGATCGTCAAGAACGGCATCAAGATGACGGCAATGCCCGCCTGGCCGGCGCCACAGCGCGACGACGAGGTCTGGGCCCTGGTGGCGTTCCTCGAGCAATTGCCGAAGACGAAGCCCGCCCAGTTCGCCTCCCTGGCCGGCCTTTCGGCAGGCGGGCAGGCGGGGCAACCTGCCGCGACGGCGTCGCCGGGCTTCGATCCGGCGCCCTGCGCTCGCTGCCACGGCGCGGACGGCAACGGCCGCGAGCGCGCCTTCCCCCGTATCGCCGGGCTGAGCGCCGGCTATATCGCGGCCTCGCTACGCGCTTTCCGCAGCGGGAACCGGCCGAGCGGCTTCATGGAGGTCGCGACCGAAAACCTGTCGGATGCCGAAATCGACGCCGCCGCCGCCTATTATGCCGGACTGCTGCCAAAGCCGCCCGCCGCGGCGCCGCCCGCCGGGGCCGTCGCGCAACTCGGCAAGGCGCTCGTGGAACAGGGCGATCCCGCCAGCGGCATAGCCGCGTGCCGGACGTGCCATCTGCCGCAATCGCAATCGAGGGGCGCGCCGGTCCCCGATCTTACGGGACAGCCGGCCTGGTATCTTGCGGCGCAGCTCCGCCTTCTTGCCTCGGGCGTCCGCAGGCCGCCGGGCGGCACGGGGAGCGTGAGTGCGGCCCACCGGCTCAGCGAGGCCCAGCTCGCGGCCGTTTCCGCCTATCTGGCTAGTTCACCGTAAAGCCCTTCACGAAGGGATCGCGGTCATCGAGGAAAATCGTGTTGTAGCCGGTCGTCCAGGCCTGCCCGGCGATCGAGGGCACGATGGCGTCGAACGGCCCGACCTTGGTGGCTGCCTCGACCCTGCCGCGGAACAGGCTGCCGATGATGGATTCATGCACGAAGGTGTCGCCGACCTTGAGTTCGCCCTTCGCCGCCTTCTGGGCGAGGCGGGCCGAGGTGCCGGTGCCGCAGGGGGAGCGGTCGATGGCCTTTTCGCCATAGAACACGGCGTTCCGGCCATTGGCCTCGGGGTTCACCGGCGCGCCGGTCCACATCACATGGCGCAGGCCGTTGATGGTGGGAAATTCGGGGTGCTGGAAGGTATATTTCTCGTTGATCAGGCGCCGGGCGATCGGCGACAGGCGCTGGATGTCGAAGGCGGAAAGCTGCTCCATGCCGGCAAAGCCGGGCTGCGGCTCGAAGATGGCGTAGAAATTGCCGCCATAGGCGACATCGAATTTCAGCGGCCCCAATTCCGGCAGGTCGATCTCGAGCCCGGTTGCGTAGAGGAAGGACGGGACATTGGTGATCTTCACGTCGGTGACGTGACCCATATTGTCCGTCTCGTAGGCCGCTTCGACGATGCCCGCGGGAACCTCGAGGCGGAGCCGGCCCGGCTGGCGCGGTGCGACGAGCCCTTCTTCGATCATCACGGTGACCGTGCCGATGGTCCCGTGGCCGCACATGGGGAGGCACCCCGAGGTTTCGATGAAGAGGATCGAGGCGTCCACGTCGTTGCGCAGCGCCGGATAGAGGATCGAGCCGCTCATCACGTCATGGCCGCGCGGCTCGAACATCAGGCCGGTACGAATCCAGTCGAATTCGGCGACGAAGTGCTCGCGCCGGGCATTCATCGTCTCGCCCTTGAGATCGGGACCGCCGCCCGCCACCACGCGGACCGGATTGCCGCAGGTATGGGCATCGATGCAGAAGAAGCTTTTGCGGGCCATGGGCGATATTCCTATTGAAAGCGCTGGATGCCGAAGGGGCGGAGGTCGTCCGCCGGCCCTCCGGCCAGAAGTCGTGCGACGTGGCGGGCCGTCACTGCGCTCAGCGTCAGGCCGAGATGGCCGTGGCCGAAGGCAAAGGCGATGCGCGGCTCGCGCGGGTGCAGCGAGATTACCGGGACGGAATCCGGCACGGAAGGGCGGCGCCCCATCCATTCGGTTCCCCCTTCGGGCAGGGCCGGGATATAGCGGCGCGCCCTCTGCCGCATCGCAGCGGCGCGGCGGAAATTGGGGCTGGTTTCCGGGCGGGCCAGCTCGACCGCGCCGCCGACGCGCAAGCCGTCGATGAGCGGGGAGGCGATGAAGCCGTGGTCGGCGAAGCCGATCGGCATGGGCAGCGTCCAGCCCAGCTCGCGAAAGGTCGTATTGTAGCCGCGCTCGGTTTCGAGCAGCACCTTGAGCCCGAGCGCGCGCACGAGGTCGCGCGACCAGATGCCGGCCGCGACCACCGCCTTGTCGGCCATGAGGGTTTCGCCCCCCTCGAGCCGGATGGCGATGCCCGCCGCGCCGGGTTCGAGGGCGACCGCCCTGCCGGCCTTCAGCGTGCCGCGGGCCCTGACGATCGCCTGGTAATCCCGCAGCATGGTCAGCGGATTGCCGACGCTCCAATAGCCCGGCTGGTAGATGGCCCCGGCGAAGGCGCCTTCGAGCTGCGGGACCAGCCGGCGGGCGGCGGCGGGATCGAGCACTTCGAAATCGTAGCCGAGCGCCGCCTTGACCTTCTGCTGCTCGGCGAGCCCGGCCGCCAGCGCGGCGGAGGAATCGTGCAGCGACATATAACCCAATTGCCGCAGATGATCCGGCGCGGCGAGGCGATCGCGCAGCGCCTGGTGATCCTCGAGCGCGCTCTGCATCAGATAGGCCAACGCCTTTCGCCCCGCCGCTTCGCGGGCGGGGGCGGCGGCGGCGAGGAAGGCGATCAGCCACGGCGTGAGCGCCGGCAGGTCCTGCCAGCGCACGGCCAGCGGGCCGAGTGGATCGAGCAGCCATTTCGGCACGGATTTCAAGATGCCGGGGCTGGCGATGGGGGCGATTTCCGGCCGCGCGATCAGCGCCGCATTGCCGGCGGAGGTCGGCAATCCGTCGGGATCGGCGTCGATGACCGTCACCTCGTGCCCGCCGCCGATGAGCTCGAGCGCGATTGCCGTGCCGATGATGCCGGCGCCGATGATCCCGACATGGGCCATCAGGCGGCCCTTCTAGGACCGCGGCGGGACCGTTCGGCGGCAGGGGGAGCGGGGTTCATGGCATATCCGTCAGCGCCGGCGGCGCTCTGTCGACAAACTACATACAGCAAGCTATGAGGGTCGGAAAGCCATCCAGCACCCGAGGCATCGAAATGAACAAGTCGGACTTCAAGGGCATTCTGCCGGCGATAACCACCAAGATGACGCCGGCGCAGGAGGTCGATCTCGACGGGGTTCGCGCCGATGTGACGTTCCAGATCGAGGCCGGTGTCGACGGCATCATCGTCTGCGGCTCGCTGGGGGAAGCCTCGACGCTCAGCCGCGACGAGAAGGTCGCGATCTGCGAGGCCGCCATTGTCGAGGCGCGCGGCCGCAAGCCGGTGATCCTCACCATCGCCGAGGATTCGACCCGGGCCGCCGCCAGCCTCGCGGCGGAAGCCGAGCGGATCGGCGCCGCGGGCCTGATGGTGCTGCCGGCGATGCGCTACCTCTCCGACGAGCGCGAGACGATTGCGCATTACCGCGCCGTGGCCGCCGCCTCGGGCCTGCCGATCATCATCTACAACAATCCCGTGGCGTACGGTATCGATCTCAAGCCGGGCGCGCTCGCCGAACTCGCCACCGAACAGAAATTCGTGGCGATCAAGGAATCTTCCGGCGATACGCGGCGCATCAACGAGGTGCTGAACACGGTCGGCGATCGCTACCAGATCCTGACCGGCGTCGACGATCTGGCGCTCGAAAGCCTGGTGCTGGGCGCCGTCGGCTGGATCGCCGGGCTCGTCGTCGCCTTCCCGCAGGAGACGGTCGCCATCTACCGGCTCGTGCAGCAGGGCCGCATCAAGGAAGCGCTGGATATCTACCGCTGGTTCCTGCCACTGCTGCATCTCGATATCGGGCCGAAATTCGTGCAGCAAATCAAGCTGGCCGAGCACATTGTGCGCGGCACGTCGCCGGTGGTGCGCCAGCCGCGCCTGCCGCTCATCGGCGCGGAAGAAGAAGCCGTGCGGCGCGTCGTGGAGCAGAGCCTCGCCTCGCGGCCCAGGCTGGACCGCGTCGCCTAACCGGGCGGTGGTCCGGCCGACAGGTCCATGCCGGCCGTCGCCGAGCGGGCGATATAGCTTTGAATCTGCGTAACAATCTGGGCGGCATGGGCCGCGCCGAGCCGATCGCAGAGCTCGGCGTCGCCCGCCTCGATGGCGGCCGCCATCTGCTCGTGCTCCTGCACATATTGGCGCGGCAGCCGGTCGTCGAAGGAGAGATAATAGAGCCGCAATATCCGCCGGCCCTCATCGAGGAGCCGGGCGAAAAAGCCGGCGAAATAGCTGTTGCCGCCGGCCTCAGCAATGGCGACGTGGAAATCGCGATTGGCGGCGATCATGGCAAGGGCGTCGCGATGCTCGACCGCCTCGGCATAGGCAGCCCTGTAGGAATTGATGGCGAGCATGTGCTCGGGTTTGCGATGCACCGCTGCCGAGCGCGTCGTTACCCGATACATCAGCGTCAGGGCCTCGAAATAGGCCGGCAGCCTTACGAAATCGATCGGCGTAACAATGGTGTTGCGGTTGGGCAGGGTGGTTACCAGTCCTTCGGCGCCCAGGCGGACCAGTGCCTCGCGGACCGGCGTGCGGGACATGCCGAACTGCTCGGAAAGGCTTGCCTCGTCGAGCGGGCTGCCGGGCTCCAGCGTCAGGTCGAGGATTTCCTGCCTGAGCCTTTCATAGACGATCTGCGAGCCCTGGCCGCGCTGGCGCGTCTCACCGGCCGCGCCTGCCGGTTGCGCGGCAGTCATTTTCCCGCTGCCATTGCCTTGGGCGGCCATGCCGTGCTCCCTGTTCCGGTTCGCGGGCAGCATAGCGTGCAGGGCTTGACGGGCAAGGTGGTCAGGCGGAAGCCGACGCGATCAGCTGAACATCGCCGCCGGCGGCCGTGAGATCGGTACAGAAGTGACGTTCGACGGAGAGGCGCCAGGCGTCTTCGGGCCGTGAAACCAGCGGCAGGATGGGACCCTCCCGCGCGGCGAGCGCCTGCCGGATCGCGGCGCGTTCGCCCGGCGCGGCAAAGCTGATGACCGCGGCAAATCCCGTCAGGTCGCGCAGCAGGGCAGGCGGAAGGCGCCCGACGAGGCAGGGGGCGCCCAGCGCGACCGGCTCCGGCGAGACCGCGAGCACCGTATTGCCGCGGCGTCGCGCCATGTCCACCTGCCGGCGCAAATCGTCAACGGTAGGCCCCAGGCACAGGACCAACCCCCGCGGGAACAGCCGAAGCTCGTTGGATTCGCCGACGGGGCCGGGATAGTGCTCGGTTTCCGTCGGGGTGCCGCCGGGGTCGGGTGTCGCCCGGGCGATGGCAGTCTGCACGTCATCGAAACCGATCTCCGGGCCTGCGATTGGCATGCTGCCGGTGTCCGTGCCCGCCGGATGCATGAAACGGCCGACATAGCGGCGGCCGCCGGCTTTCGGTCCGGTGCCGGACAGCCCCTCGCCACCGAAGGGCTGCGAGGCGACGACGGCGCCGATCTGGTTGCGGTTGATATAGATATTGCCGGCTTGAATGGCGCCGGTGATGGCCGCGATCCGGCTCGCGATGCGGCTATGGACGGCGAAGGTCAGGCCGTAACCGGCGGCGTTGATCTCGGCGAGGACCTTGTCCAGCGCCTGCACCCGGAAGCGCGCGACATGGAGGATCGGCCCGAAGACCTCACCGGGAAGATCCGCCATCCCGCTCACCTCGACCAGGGCCGGGGCGACGAAATGCCCGGTGGGCGGCGTGGCGAGCCGGTGCAGCAGTCGTTCGTCAGACAGCTTTCCCGCGACGTAGGCGTCGAGGCGCTGCTTGGCAGCGGCGTCGATGACCGGGCCGATATCGGTCGAGAGCAGCCAGGGATCGCCGAGCGACAGTTCGTCCAT
>DASZUI010000285.1:0-8292 GCA_035547675.1 Devosia sp. | reverse complement strand
TCGACATGGAGCCGCGCCGCCGTGACGAGGGTCGACACCAGCGCATCCTCGTCGCTCGCATCGAGCTTCAGGAACGCCTTGGCGTCGGCAAGCGTCACCGGCTCGGCGGCCGGGCCTTCGAGCAGGAAAGAGGTCATGGGGCTTCCGAATGGGATGGAAAGGCCCTCACCCGGCGCTTCGCGCCACCCTCTCCCGCAAGGGGGCGAGGGGATGCAGTTGCACCGTTGCAGCTTTTCTTCCCCTCTCCCGCGCGCGGGAGAGGGTGGCGGCAGCCGGGTGAGGGCAGACAACGCACGCCGGCGTTTGCCGGAAAGAACCCCCACCCCATCCCTCCCCGCAAGGGGGGAGGGAGTGCCTTATGTCGAGGCGGTGCAGCGCGTCCTCCTCCCCCCTTTGCGGGGGAGGATGGGAGGGGGGACTGCGCGGTGGGGCGTTAGGCGCTGAACTTCAGCAGCTTGATGGCGTCGAAGTCCTGCACCCCGCCGCCGACGCGCTTGGTGGTGTAGAAGAGGACGTAGGGCTTGGCCGAGAAGGGGTCGCGCAGGACATTGACGCCCGTGCGGTCCACCACCAGATAGCCGCGCTTGAAATCGCCGAAGGCGATGGGGGCGGCGTCGGCGGCGATGTCGGGCATGTCCTCGGCCTCGACCAGCGGGAAGCCGAGCAGCGTCGCCCGGCCATCGGGGGCGGCGGCGGGCTGCCAGAGGTAATTGCCGTCGGCATCCTTCATCTTGCGGATGGCCGCCTGGGTCTGGCGGTTCATCACCCAGTTGGCGTTCTGCCGGTAGCCGGCCTTGAGCGTATAGACCAGGTCGATCAGCACGTCGGACGGGTTGCTCGCCGGCCAATTGGCCGAAACGCCGGTCTTGACGAAGCCGAGCTTGCCCCAGGCCCAGCTCGTCTCCGCCACCTGCGGCGCCTGCATGAAGCCGAGCGGCTTGTTGGAGCCGTCGCCGTTGACGAAAGCCGTGCCCTCCTGTTCGGCAAAGGCGGCGTTGACCTCCTCGGCGATCCAGGCGCCGACATCGACCGCCGCATCGTCGAGGAAGGCGGAGGTGGCCGCCGGCATGGCGTAGAGCTCGGCGGTGGCGAAATTCAGCGCGTCGAGCGTCTGGGTGTTGGACTGCGTCCGCGCCGCCGTTTCGGCCGCCCAGCCGACGACCGGGCCGGCGATGGTCACCGGCTTCTTGTACACGGCGCTCGAAATCTGCCGGACGCTGGCGATGGAGCGGATGGGCGAAATCGCTGTCAGCATGCGCGAGATCTGCGTCTCGGTTTCGGTGGGGACGAGATAGCCGCCATCCGGGTTGGAGCCGACGGAGAGCGCCTTTTCCTCGCCGCGCTTCACATAGGCGGAGAAGGCGTCCTTGTATTCGTCGCCGGCGGTGGGACCGGCATCGCCGGTTTCGAGGCGGGGCCGGGCGCGCTCCAGCGCCACGCGGTCGAGCGCCGATTTGGCGCCGTCGAGCACGGCGTTGAGGCGGTTCACCTTGTCGTCGCTGATGACGTCGGCGGCGCCGCGGCGTTCGATCTCGCCCAGGCGGCGGTCATTGGCGTGCTTGAATTCCTCGAAGGCGCTGGCGAGGGCGCCGAGCCGCTCCTCATAGGCGCCGGCCGGAGCGGGCGAGGCCTTGATCTCGAAAGTTTCGGTGAGTTCGGTCATAAAATCCTCTCAGTGGGAAGTTTGCCGCAGGGCGGAAATGGCCGCGTCCAGCGACCGGACGAGGCGCCGGTCGGGCGCCGGTTTGGAGGGATTGGCGATGCGGGCGCCGGGCAGCATGGGAAAGCTGACGATGGAGATTTCCCAAAGGTCGATCTCGCGCAGCCGGCGATGGCCGCTTGCCGCCTCCCGGCTCGACCGCACGGTGCGGAAGCCGATCGAAAGCCCGTCTATGGCGCGGGCGGCGATCAGCCGCCGCAGCGCGTCGGCGCGGGGCACGCCGCCCGTCAGGCGGCCTTCGACCCAGAGGCCGAAGCCGTCCTCGACGATCTTTTCCCAGACGCCGATGGGCTCCTTGGGGTCGTGCTGGAAGAGCATGCGGATGCCCGCCCTGCCCCGCGCGGCGAGGCTTTTGGCGAAGGCGCCGGGCATCACCACGTCGCCGCCCTCGTCGAGCGCGCCGAAGATCGAGGCATAGCCGGCAAAGCGCCCCTCCCCGTCGATGGGAATGGGCGCCATCAGCGCTTGCTCCCGGTCTTGGCGGGCTTGCCGCTGCCGCGCGTGGCGGCGATGGAGCCGGCGAGATTCCAGGCGAACTGGCGGAACACTTCGGCGTGCGAGCCCGTGTCGTCTTGGGTGGATTGCTGTTTTTCGGCCAAGGCTTAGTCCTTTCGCCTGAAGAGCTGATTCAAGGTGGCGATCTCGTGCACGAAGTCATTGAAGCGGCGATTGGCCTCCCTCAGTTCGCGCAGCGTCCAGACGAGCAGCCCGCTCGCCCCGCTGGCCCAGAGAAACAGCGCCAGATGCGCCAGGTCGCCGCGCTCGGCGATGGTGCGGGTCAGTTCGTCCATGTGTGATGTCCTAAGGCAGCGGCGATACCGCAGCGCCCCTCCCCCTTGAGGGGAGGGTGGCGGCAGCCGGGTGGGGGTGAACAACGCGCGCCGGTGTCTGTGGAAAGGACCCCCACCCTTGATCCCTCCCCTCAAGGGGGAGGGAGACGGGGCGGCATCCGACCTGCCCAGACTAGAAGCGCCGCTCCAGCGACAAAATTGCGTATCGTTCGCTGATGACGTCGAGCACGTAATGCCCCTCGGCGTCCCAGCCGAATCTCGGCCAGAAGCAGAGCGCTGTGCCATCGGGGAGACGCAGGTGCAGCCAGGCTGCGCGGACATCGCCGGCCCGCGCATAGCCGGCCGAATAGCCCGGCCGGAAGCCGTCGACCGTCGTGCCGTCCGGCTCGGTGAAGCTCGATATGTAGTCGAGCGTGAAGACGTCGTCCGGCGTCAGGCGCGTCCGCATCAGCCGCTCGCGGCCGAGCAATCGGGCCGCCCGATCGGTAATCGAGATATTGGTCACGTCCGGCATGCCGCCCTCCGCCGCTAGGCCGATCGCTGGATCGGTTCTATCGAAAACAGCACGAGGGGCCCGTCGATCGCGTCGACGACATAGTGGCCGCCGGCGTCCCAGCCGGGCCTCGGGAGATAATAGAAGTCCATCCCGCCGGGGGGTTGAGCCAAGAACCAGTCCGGGCCAACATATTCGTGCTCCCAAAACATCGCCATATATCCGGGACGGAAACCCTCGACCGTGGCGCCATCTCGATTGGTGTGGCTCGACATGTACACCAGCACGAAAGGGCTGCCTTTCCTGCGACTGCCGGCGGCCTTTCGGGCGCCAAGGAGAGCCGCGGCACGTTCTGTAACGGAGATGTTTTCTACTGTTCTCATCACGACGCCTGGCTAACCCCATGCGGCTTGATTTCGAACACCTCGGAGCCACTCTCCGCCGGGATCGTGAAATTGTCCACGACCAGCCCGATGCCATGGCCGAAGGGCCGCAAGTCGATGCCGAGGGTGTCGGTCTTGCGCGGCTGCTTCCCGAACACCGCCACCCAGACAACGACATGGCCGTCGCTGGCGCGGGTCAGGGCCGACAGGGTGGGCTCGTTGTCGATGAGAGCAAGTTGCTCGCGGATCGTCCGGTTGAGGTCGGCGACGCCTGCGAGCTCGATGTCCTTGGTCGTAAAATAGTTATCGGCCGATTTACGGCCGGTCCCGTACATGCGCCCCGAGTGGGTAAGGTCTCCCTTGTCATAGACGGTGCTCGCGCGGGCGCCCAAACGCTGCGTCAGCGGCTTGAAGGACACGGAGTCGCTGTGGGCGCGCACGCTAATCTTGAAGTCGACGGGGCTCGTCATGGCCGTTCCTTCAAATTGCCGATCGGCTCGCCATTAAAGAAGACGTCGCCGGTTTCTGTATCGAAAGTGCAATTATTCGCTCCGCCAAGGCCCTCCCGGTTCTTGATGGCGTGAAGCACGTCGCTAGCCTTGTCGGGATTCAGCCTAAGGACCCTGCACGCATAGTTGAAGTCGTTGGTCTTCGCGGCAACGCGAGCGCCCGATAGCAGCGCCCTCGACGAAGCGCCACCGCCGCTCGTCCACTGTCCGCCATCCGGATTGCCGGCGGCAACCCTGGGCTGGTCGGGGCTGTAACGGCGCTCCAACGCCTGGGTGAGCAGCTTCAGCTCGATCTCCAGCGTGGCGAGGCGGATCGACAGCTCGAGGCCGCCGGCGTTCGGCGACAGCCTCATTTCTGCGCCTCGGCGATCCCCAGCATCTGCCGCTTCTCCTCGTCGCTGAGGAAGCTGGCATTGCCGATGCGGGTCCAGAGGGCGGCGCGGTCCTCGGCCAGGGCTTCGACGTGTTCGAGATCGGGCACCAGCTGCAGCGTCCCGAAGGCCGGGGCGAGCCAGTGGCCGAGCGCGGCGGCGGTGCGGCGGACCAGCGGGATCACCGTCTGCCGCCAGAGGGCGCGGTTGGCTTCCACCAGGTTGGAATAGGTGTTGTCGCCCGGAATGCCGAGCAGCATGGGCGGCACGCCGAAGGCGAGCGCGATATCCCGGGCGGCGCTGTTGCGCGCCTCGATGAAATCCATGTCGCGCGGGCTCAGGGCGATGGTTTTCCAGTCGAGCCCGCCTTCGAGCACCATCGGCCGGCCGGCATTGGCGGCGCCGGAAAAGCCCATCTCCAGCTCGGCCTTGAGCCGGTCGAACTGCGCCGGCGTCATGCCGGTGGTGCTCGAATAGACCAGGGCGCCCGAGGGCCGGGCGGCATTGTCGAGCAGCGCCTTGTTCCAGCGCGCCGCGGCGTTGTGGACGTCGAGCGCCTGGGCCGCGGCGGCAAGCGGGGCGAAGCCGTAATGGTCGTCGAGCGGATGGAACAGCGTCAGGTGCAGGATTTCCGGCACCGGGCTCGCCAGCTGGTCGAAGCGCCGCGTCGCGCCGCCCGAGGTATAATCGTAGCCCAGCGCATAGCCGTCGCGGCCGGCCACCGCCCGCATCCGGTCGGGGCGCAGCGCGAACAGGCCCTTCACCTCGCCGCCCGACAGCACCGCCTGGAGATAGGCGTTGCCGGCGGTCTGCAGATAGGCATAGACGCTCTCGAACAGCTCGGCGCCCGCCTGCTGCGGATTGGGCCGCGCGATGAGCTGCAGCAGCGGATGCTCGGCGAGCGGCTGCCCGCCTTCGTGCACCGAAAGCGGCACCCGCGCCGCCGATTCCGCCACCAGCCGCACGCAGCGATAAACCACAGGGTTGCGCATGAAGCCGGCATCGGCGAGGCTCGCAAAGCCCCGCTCGGTCCAGCTCGCCCCGCCCGGCGCGGTGAGCGAGACGATCTGGTGCGACACGGTCGATTTCTGCTCCGTGGGCGCGGTCGCCGCCCGGAGAGCTGGCCAGAAAGGCATGGGGTTCTCCTTGTATCGAGAGGCATGGCGCCGGCTTCTGGATTCCGGCCTTCGCCGGAATGACGTCGCGGAATTCGTATGGTCCTGCCTCGCCCTGGCGTAGTTCCGGCGCAGAATTGGCATGGCCCTGCCCCGCCCCGGCGTGGTTCCGGCATAGAATAGGCATGGCCCTGCCCCGCCCCGGCGTGGCTCCGGCGCAGAATAGGCATGACCTCGCCCCACCTCGGTGTCATTCCGGCGAAGGCCGGAATCCAGGAGCCGGCACGACGCCGAAAGTGAGCCCTTCCGCCCCAACCGCAGCGAAATAGCGAGGCGCCCTGCCCGGTCGCCTCGAAAGGCCGGTCCAGCCGAATGGCTGGCTAACCCAGCCACATCCTCGGCGCGGCCCTGGGCCCGAACAATTCGGTCAGCGCCCAGACCAGGGCATCGACGCGATCCGGCGAGTGGCCGTCTGCCCGGCCGTCGGGGCCGAAGGCGCAGAGTTCGTCTTCGAGATGGGCGAGCCCACGCGCATGGGCGACCAGCCCCCGGGCATAGAGCGCCGCAATGGGCTCGGCGCGCAGCCATTTGCCGCGCGTGGCGCGAACCGCGATCACCGGCACGTTCGGGTCCTCCTGGGCGATTACCGCCTTGACCAGATCGCCGCCCTGGTTGACCTCGGCGACGATGGCGTCGGCCCCATGCGCCCGGTAGGCGCGCACGGCGCGGGCGGCCCAGGCGTCGGGCGGAGCCGGACGGAGCGTTGCGTCCTCCAGCACCACCGCCCCCTCCCCGCTTCGGCCGGCGACGACAATGCCGCAGGCGTCCGATCTGGCATTGCCGGTGACCGGCGGATCGACGCCGACCACGATGCGGCCGAGTTCGGTTTCCCCGGGCGCCGGCCTGAACATATGGCGCTGCCAGAGCGCATCGGGCCGGTCCTCGATCAGTTCGCCGTCGAGCTCCTGCCGGCCGAGCACGCTGCCGCGATAGCGGCCGACCACCGCCTCGAGAAAAGTCGGGGCAAGATAATCGTTCTCGTCCGTCCGCATCCGCGTCACCGCCGTTGCCGGATCGGCAAGCAGCCGCTTCAGCAGCGGCACCGGGCGCGGCGTCGTCGTCGCCACCTGGCGAGGGCGTTCGCCGAGGCGGAGGGCGAATTGCAGCATGTCCCATGCCGCCTCGGCGTCGGGCCATTTGGCCACCTCGTCGCACCAGGCGGCCGCGAATTGCGGCCCCCTGAAGCGGTCGGGATCGGAGGCCGACAGCACCATCGCCTCGGCGCCATTGGGCCAAACCAGCTTGCTGCCCCTGAGGCGCGGCCGCTCGTCCTCGGGATGGATGCGCATGAGGCCGCTTTCGCCTTCGACCATGATGGCGATGGCCTCGCTCATCGTCTCGCCCACCAGCGCGATCGGCGAGACCGGCGAAGCGCCGGTTGCCTGCCGGCGCACCCATTCGGCGCCGGCCCGGGTCTTGCCCGAGCCGCGTCCGCCCAGGATCAGCCAGGTCACCCAGTCGCCGGGCGGCGGCAGTTGCGCCTCGCGCGCCCAGAGCGGCCAGCAGCGGGCGAGTTCGGCGACCAGATCGTCGTCCAGCGCGGCGACGGCGGCGTGGTCCTCAGCCTCTGCGAAGCTGGGCAAGGCGCTGCGCGAGCTTGTTGCGAAGCTCCTCCATCTCCTTGTGCTGGGCCGGCGATTTCGCCGGGCCCGGCTGCTTGCCGCTTTCGGCCTTGTCGATCTCGATCAGCTTTTCCAGCGTGGTGGCGAGCTTGCCGAGCACGGCGACTTCCTTTTCTCCGGTTTCCTTCATGTCCTGTTCCAGTTGGATGATCTGCCGTTCGAGCAGGCGAAACATGCGGTCGATGATCTGCGGGCGGCTCAGCCCCTTGCCGCGGTAGCGCGGCGTCCAGAGCTTGTTCCGCACCCGATAGCTCAGGGCGGAACGGGTAATGCCGTGCTTGAGGCAGATGCCGTCGAGAGTGCCCTCATCGCTTTCATAGTCGGCGCGGACGGCATCCCAGTCGACGGCGGCTTGTGGCGGCTCGATCTCATCGGGGCTCATCGCGCAACCTTTGCAGTTTCCGGCGGTTAGGCCGGCGAGGAGACGCCATGCCTTCGACCGCAATCCAGAAAATCGAATACGACCCGGGCCGCCGGACGCTCTCCGTCTGGTTCGCGCCGAGCGGCCACCGCTACGACTATTTCGAGGTGCCGCCCGATCTCTATCGGGCGTTCATCGGCTCGGGCTCAAAGGGCCGCTTCTTCAACACCCGCATCCGCGACCATTTCACCTATCGCCGGCGGGCAGCGGCCTGATGGCCCCCCAGGCCCAATTCGTCGACCATAGCCAAACTATACCCCAGCCCCGGCACGCGGGGATAACCCCAGGCATTCGCCCGGCCAGGCATTCGCCTGGACTGGCCTTTCGACATGGCCGTGTGGGGCGCGCGCTGCCCATGGTTCGAGGGTCGCTGCGCTCCCACCTCACCATGAGGTCAGTGTTTGCTTACCGCGACCTCATGGTGAGGTGCGACCGAAGGGAGCCTCGAAGGATGGGCAACGCGCTCCGGCCCTCGCAGCCCAGAACAGAGTTAGTGCCCGTTTCTGGATTCCGGCCTTCGCCGGAATGACATCGTGGAATGGGCACCGGCCCGCCACCACCCGACCGTCATTCCGGCGTGCCCGAATGACGTCTGGAACAGGCCGCGGCCTTCCCGCACCCACGCCGTCATTCCGGCGAAGGCCGGAATCCAGACACAAGCTCCGCCTCTCGCGGGGGCGGCTGGGTCGAGCTGAACCGACCTTTCGATGTGGGCAGGTAGGGAGCGCGTGGCCCATGGTTCGAGGCTCGGCTTCGCCTCGCACCTCACCATTAGGTCAGTGTTTGCGTACCGCGACTTCATGGTGA
>DASZUI010000284.1:0-4054 GCA_035547675.1 Devosia sp. | reverse complement strand
GGCGACGACGCGCGCCGCCAGTTCCGCCCCGATGCCGCCCTGCGGCCAGCCTTCCTCGACGGTGACGATCCTGCCCGTCTTTTTCACCGAGGCGATGACGGTATCGCTGTCCATCGGCCGCAGCGTCCTCAAATCGATGAGCTCGACATCGACGCCCTGCGCCACCAGCTTTTCCGTCGCCTGCGTCGCATAGCGCATGCCCATGGAGAAGCTGACGATGGTGACGTCCTTACCCGGCCGCACCACGCGCGCCTTGCCGATCGGCAGCACGTAATCGTCGAGCTTCGGCACCGGCCCCGTCGTGCCGTAAAGCAGTTCGTTCTCGAGGAAGACGATCGGATTATTGGAGCGGATCGCCGCCTTCAGCAGGCCCTTGGCGTCGGCCGCACTATAGGGGGCGACGACATAGAGGCCCGGTACATGGCTGTACCAGGCCGAATAATCCTGGCTGTGCTGCGCCGCGACGCGCGAGGCCGCGCCGTTGGGCCCGCGGAACACGATGGGCGCATGCACCTGCCCGCCCGACATATAAAGCTGCTTGGCCGCCGAATTGACCACCTGGTCGATCGCCTGCATGGCGAAATTCCAGGTCATGAACTCGATGATCGGCCGCAGCCCCGCAAAGGCTGCGCCGATGCCGAGGCCGGCGAAACCGTGCTCGGTGATCGGCGTATCGACCACGCGCCGCGCGCCGAATTCCTCGAGCAGGCCCTGCGACACCTTAGAGGCGCCCTGGTCTTCGGCCACTTCCTCGCCCATGAGGAAGACGTCGGGATCGCGCCGCATCTCCTCGGCCATGGCTTCGTTGAGCGCCTGCCGCACGGTCATCTCGACCATCTCGACATTGGCCGGCAGGTCCGGATCGGCTGCCGGCTCGAACTTGGGAGCCGGCGCGGCGGCCGAAACCAAGGCCCCCTCACCCGGCGCTTTCGCGCCGACCTCTCCCCCTGGGGGAGAGGTGACCTGTGGCGCGGCCGGCTCGTCACCTCTCCCTTGGGGGCGAGGTCGGTCCGAAGGACCGGGTGAGGGGGCCTTGGCCGCAGCCGCACCGTCAGGAGCAGCCTCACCCTCGCCCAGCACCAGCAGGATCGGCGTATTGACCTTCACGCCCTCCGTGCCCTCGGGCACCAGGATTTTGGAAACCTTGCCGCTGTCGACGCTCTCGACCTCCATGGTCGCCTTGTCGGTCTCGATCTCGGCCAATACGTCGCCGGGATTGACGGTGTCGCCTTCCTTCACCAGCCATTTTGCGAGCTTGCCCTCCTCCATGGTCGGCGAGAGGGCGGGCATCAGTACGTTCGGCATCTAGCTCTCCAGCGCGGAGGAAAGAACAGGGATCGGCGGAACGGTCAGCCGGCCGTCAGCCGGTCGATCAGCAGCACCGCGGCCACCGCCGCGCCGCAAACGATGGAGCCGAGCAGCGTCATGCCGCCCAGCAGGAAGCGATTGGCATGCGGCACCGTGGCGTCGCCGGCCACCCGCTGCAGCGCCGCGAACTGGCCGCGCACCAGCAGGGCCAGCGACGCCCGCCGCGCGCCGGAAGGCGCTATCGCCGCCACCCGCACGGCCGAATAGGCCGCAACCAGCCCGGCCACGATCGCCATGACCACAAGGATGGCCGTAAGCGCGGCAATCATCTACGGCATCATGCGTCGGCATAGATGTCCGTCCACAGCTCGGACGCATCGGGCTCCGGATCGCTGGTGGCAAAATCGGCGGCCTCGGTGACGATGGCGCGTACCTCCGACTCGATCGCCTTGAGGCTCTCCTCGGTGCCGTAGCGCTTTTCGAGGATGCGCGCCTTCACCTGCTCGATCGGATCGTGCTCGGCGCGCATGCTCGCCACCTCGTCCTTGCTGCGATATTTCGCCGGATCGGACATGGAATGGCCGCGATAGCGGTAGGTCAGCATCTCGATGATGTAGGGCCCCTGCCCCGACCGCGCATGTTCGATGGCCCGGCGCGCCGCGTCATAGGTCATGCGCACATCCATGCCGTCGACCTGCTCGCCGGGAATGTCGAAACCCTCGCCGCGCCGCGACAAATTCGTCTGCCCGGCATGGCGCTCGACCGAGGTGCCCATGCCGTAGCGATTGTTCTCGATGATATAGACGACCGGCAGCTTCCAGAGCTTGGCCATGTTGAAGCTCTCATAGACCTGGCCCTGATTGGCGGCGCCGTCGCCGAAATAGGTGAGGCTCACCGTGCCGTCGCCGCGATATTTCGAGGCGAAGGCCAGCCCGGTGCCGAGGCTCGCCTGCGCGCCCACGATGCCGTTGCCGCCATAGAAGCGATGCTCATTACTGAACATGTGCATCGAGCCGCCCTTGCCCTTGCTCAGGCCGTCCTTGCGCCCGGTCAGTTCGGCCATCACGGATTTGGGGTCGAGCCCCATGGCGAGCATGTGGCCATGGTCGCGATAGCCGGTGATCTGCGCATCCTCGCCCTTGCGCGAGGCCATGGTGACGCCCGTCACCACCGCTTCCTGCCCGATATAGAGGTGGCAAAAGCCGCCGATCAGGCCCATGCCGTACATCTGGCCCGCCTTCTCCTCGAAGCGGCGGATCAGCAGCATGTCGCGATAGGCGCCCAGTTCCTGCGCCTCGCTCAATTCGGGGATATTCGGGAGATCGGGCTTTGCCGCCGCCTTGCGCGCCATCCTAAGTGCTCCAAGATGCCATCAGGCCGGTGCCATGGCCGTAATGGCCGGCCAGCCCACAGCATAAACCAAAGCTGCGGAGAGCGCCAACACAACCAACGGCTGAAGAAATGCCGCTATCAGTCTATGCCAGCAGCGATTGTTGGCGCTGACTGATTTCCGGTTAATCCGGCTGCTGAACCGGAAATCGGTAAACCCGTATGCGGATCGGTCATGACGATGAGGTCGTCGGGCGCGGCCATCTGCAGCAGTGCCCGCGCCTTCTCCGTGAGGATGTCCGGGTCGAGGCTCGACGGGTTGAACAGGCTCGCGCGATGGTTGTAGGAATCGATTTCCGCCGCCAGCGTCGCCGACTGCGCCTTCAGATCCTCGATATCGGACCGCATCTGCTTCTGGCTCTGGATGCCGAACTGCCCGCCGATGACGTTGAACCCGAGATAGCCCTGAAACGCCAGCAGCAGCAGGGTGACGAGCAGGGAGCGCCAGACCGCGGGGCGCTTGAGGCGAGTGGACATGAAACGATCCCGAACGACTGCCGGCCACCATAGCTGACACTATGTTAACGCCCGCTTGCCTCCGGCCTCGATTGGCAAGGCAGGGTGCGCGCGGCCCACTGCCAATCGGGCATAGCCCTCATGGCCTTCTCGCCTCGAATCGATCCACCGGGGCGGAGCGGCGGCAAGGCCATGTACACTGCCGTGCCGCCGGCGCCCGCAGCTGGATGGCCGGGTCGAGCCCGGCCATCCCGCGGCCTATCGACTGGCCGACTTTCTGTGGGCAGGCAGGGTGCGCGTTGCCCATCCTTCGACAGGCTCAGGATGAGGGCGGTGTCTGCTCAGGATGAAGTCGGCGTTTGCTCAGGATGAGGTCGGGCTTCGACTGGCCTTCGAGCGGGCGAGCGGCGGCGAGCTCCTTCCGGTGGACGGCCATGTACATTGCCGCGCCGCTGGCGCCTCTTCATTCAGGATGGGTCGGGCTTCGACTGCTCCTCGAGCCGGCCGCGCAGCGGCAAGCGCCTTCCGGTGGAGAGCCACATACGCCGCCGCGCCGCCGACGCCCACAGCTGGGCGGCAGGGTCGAGCCCGGCCATGACGGCGGGGTATTCCGCGCGCCCCTGCCGCTACCGCCCAGGATCGTCTCCGCCGCTCCCCTCTCCACGCGTCATGGCCGGGCTCGACCCCGGCCATGACGCGGCCTATCGACTGGCCGACTTTCTTGTGGGCAGGCAGGGTGCGCGTTGCCCATCCTTCGACAGGCTCAGGATGAGGGCGGTGTCTGCTCAGGATGGGGTTGAGTCTTTGCTCAGGATGAGGTTGGGCTTCGACTGTTCTTCGAGCCTGCCGCGCAGCGGCAAGCGCCTTCCGGTGGAGAGCCACATACGCCGCCGCGCCGCCG
>DASZUI010000283.1:0-3838 GCA_035547675.1 Devosia sp. | reverse complement strand
CCGGGCCAGCGCAAGCCGGTAGAGCGAATAGAGCCCGAGGGAGAGCGCGATATTGACAATCGCCACCACGCAGGCCGTCGGATAGTCGAATTCCTGGATCGCCTTGTCATAGACCATCAGCGGCAGCGTGATGACGCCTTTCGCGCCGATGAAGAGCACGACGCCGAACTCGTTGACGGTCAGCAGTAGGCAGAGACTGCCCCCGGCCAGCAGGGCCGGCAGCGCGGCCGGCAGGATGATCTCGCGGACGATCTGCAGCGGTCGCGCGCCGAGGCTCCCGGCAACCTCGATCTGGGCGGTCTCGATCAGCGAAAAGGCGGCGAGCAGCGGCCGCAGCACGAACGGGGCATAGACGGTCACCTCCGCCAGAATGACGCCGAATGGCGAGTAGAGGAAATCGATGGGCGGTCCCGTCAGCCCCAGCACGGCGATCAGCCCCTCATTGAGCATGCCGGCCGAGCCGTAGATGAAGGTGAAGGCCAGGGCGACGAGAAAGGTCGGCAAGGCCACGAAGGTCTCGACGAGCCGCGCGATGATCCGGCTGCCGGGGAACGCCACGAAGGACAGCACCAGGGCCAGGAGCAGGCCCAGGACCAGGCAGCCGAGGCTCGAGGCGAGGGCGATTTCGAGGGTGTGTTCCAGCGCGCTCCAGAACGCTGCCGTGCGGAATACGGCGAGCGGCTGCGCCAGCGAGAAGGCGCCGCTTTCCCCCGTCACCGCCTGGCGCAGGATCAGCAGCACCGGATAGAGAAAGAGCGCGGCGACCACCAGCAGCGGCGGTATCGCCCAGAACGTCGCCGGCAGGGCCGGGGACTGCGGCCTGCTACCCGCCGCGGCGATGCTGCCGTCAGTCATCGGGGTCTGCCGGGATGAGGGAGGCTTCCGCCGCCGGAACGGTCAACCACAGTTCGCCGCCGATACGCGGTGGATCACCGGCGGGCGGCAAGGCCAGGCGCAACGTCGTCCCTTGCACGTCGACGGTGATATTATAGGCCTCGCCCTGCCACAGCACGCTCGCAATGGTGGCCTGCAGCGCGCTCTCCGAGCCCGGCGCGACGACGGCCAGGGCGTGCGGCCGCACCACAAGCAGCGCCCGGGCGCCCGGCGGCGTCGCCGGATTGCTCCTCGCCAGCAGGCGACAGGCGCCGAACCGCGTGCGCACAAAATCCGTTCCCGGCTCGAAGCTCTCGACCTCGACCGGCAGCAGATTGGCGCGGCCGAGGAATTCCGCCGCGAAGCGATTGGGCGGCGTCTGGTAGAGCCGCCGCGACGACCCGAAGGCATTGAGGCGGCCGTCACGCATAATGGCGATGCGGTCGGCCAGCGTCAGCGCTTCGGACTGGTCGTGCGTGACATAAAGGATCGTGAGATGGGGCAGCTCCCTGTGGAGCCTCGCCAGCTCCTCGACCATGTTGCGCCGGATCTGCGCGTCGAGCGCCGACAGCGGCTCATCGAGCAGCAGCACGCGCGGCCGGACGGCGAGCGCTCGCGCAATAGCCACGCGCTGCTGCTGGCCGCCCGACAGCTCGGACGGATAGCGGCGCGCATATTGCGACATGCCGACGATGGCCAGGCATTCGTCTATGCGCTCGCGGATCAGCTCGCGCGGCGCCTTCTGCGCCCTGAGCCCGAACGAGACGTTCTGGTCGACGCGCATATGGGGAAAGAGCGCGTAATTCTGCACCACCATGCCAAGGCCGCGGGCATAGGGCGGCAGGTCGGTGACGTCCTGGTGGCCGATCGAGACACGCCCGGCGGTCGGCCGGACGAAGCCGGCGACGACGCGCAGGGCGGTCGTCTTGCCCGAGCCGGAGGGGCCGATCAGGCCCAGAATTTCCCCCGGCTCGACGTCGAGATCGAAGCGGTCGAGAACGACGGTCGCGCCATAGGCGACCGTCACGTCACGGAAGCGAACGCTGCTGCCGCCCGCTTCCGCCAAGGTCGCGCCGACGGCGGCTGCCGTGTCGGCCCTGCCCGCCGCCAGCGTCATGGCCCTACGAGCCGGTGGCTTCGTGCCACTTGGCGGTATCGGCAGCCAAATCCTTCAGCACCGCCGACCAATCGGGAGTCCAGACCTTCACCCCGGACATGGCCTGCTGAAGCGCCTTGCCGTGCTCGTCATCGGGGGTCACGTCGGAACGCGCCGGCAGGCCGAGCGCCACCGACGTAATGCTGGACTGGGCATCCTTGGACAGCATGAAATCGATGAATTTCTTGGCGTTGTCGGCGTGCGGGGCGCCCTTCACCAGGCCGATGACATAGGGCAGCGGTATGGTCGAGGCGGTGCCGTCGGGACCGGCCGGGAAGAAAATCTTGATGTTCGGATTGTCGGCCATCTGGCTGGTGTTCATCTGCAGATCGCCATTGGCGACATAGAGCTCGCCCTTGTTGACCAGGGCGGTCAGCTTGCCGGTCGAGGAAGACGGCCCGACATTATTGGCCTGCAGCTTCTTGAAGAAGTCGAATGCCGCGTCCTTGCTGCCATAGGCATGCTCGACGAGCAGCATCACGGCGGTGCCGTCACCAGCCTGACCGGGCGTCGAGTACTGGATCTTGCCCTTGAACTGCGGGCTCAGCAGGTCGTCGAAGCTCTTGGGCGGGGTCTTGAGCGCGTCGGCGTTGTAGATGAAGCTGAGATAGTTATTGACCAGCGAATAATAGGTGCCGTTGGCATCCTTGGACTCGGCCGGGATCTGGTCGGCGCCGGCCGGCGTGTAAGCTTGGAGGTCGCCATCGGCGGCCGCCTTCTGGATGAAGGGCGGCAGGGTGACCACCACGTCGGCCTGCGGGTTCGAGGCTTCCTTCTCGATGCGGTCGACGACCACGCCCGAACCGCCTTCCACATACTGAACCTGGATGCCCGTTGCCTTGGTGAAGGCGTCGAACTCGGTCTGGTACCAATTGGGCGTGCCGTCATGCAGCCCGTCGGCACTGTAAACGGTAACGACTTCGGCGGCCTGAACCGCGATGGCCGAAAGCGAAAGGGCGGCCAGGCTGGCCATTAGAGCAAGCGTGATCTTCATTTGCGATCTCCTGGAGCGCGGCTGGTTCGCGCATCGGAAGCCGGCCTAGACAAGGACTGCGAACGTCGCTTGATGGTTTTGCGACAATTGGGTGACGATCCGAAGCGGGAGCGATCTCCCCGAGGCGCCGCTGGCAGAAGTTGTCGACAAGCCCGGCAGCGCGGTCCGTAGGGCAGGGGAGCCGGCCCTGCCGCCCCGGTCTTACGGCCGTTCGCCGCGGACGAGCCGCCCCTCGATGATTTCGAGCACCGGCAGCAGGTCGCCGATCCCGTCGATGACATAGTGTGCGCCGGCCGCCATCATCCGGTTCGTCGCCTGCTGGCGGCGAAAGGCGAGCTCGTCGGGCGGCAATGCCTCGCGCCCCGGCAGCGACAGGCCAAGCAGATTGCCGGTAAGGGCGACGCCAACCGTCCATGCCCCGGCATTCAGCCCTTCGGCGATTCCGACCTCGGTGTCATCGACCTTCACGGTGGCGAAGGCCGGCCAGACGCCAAGCTCGAGCAGGTTGCGATAGTAGAGCAGCGGCGTCGGCCGGCCGTCGGCGGCGTCGCCGGTGCACGCTATGGCGTCGGGCGAGAAGCCCTGCCGCGCCGCGATGGGCAGCACCTCGGCCATGATTTCGCGCGTATAGCCGGTGGTGGAGCCGATCTTGATGCCGCGTTCACGCAGGGCCGCCGCGACCGCCGCGGCGCCCGGAATCAAATCGGCATATTTGGCAGCGACGGCGACGTTCTTCGGCACGAAGGCAGCATAGACGGCATCGATATCGGCTTCCGTCGGCGCCCGGCCGTGCCGCTCCTCCCAGGCGGCCGCGA
>DASZUI010000282.1:0-6269 GCA_035547675.1 Devosia sp. | reverse complement strand
TCCTTCCAGGACCTCATCACCAATTGCACGGTCTTCGTGAACTCCTCGCTCCATGAGGGACATTCCAATGCGGTCATGGAGGCGATTTCATACAACCGGCCGCTCGTGCTGAGTGACATCCCCGAAAATCGCGACCTGCCGCTGGCTTCGCATCACTTCTTCCGCAGCGGCGACGAGGCGGATCTCGCCGCCAGGCTGGTGGAAGCGGCGGCCGACCCTGCCGCCTTCGCCACGGATTGCAGCATATTCATGACCTGGCCCGAAATCGCCGAGGCAACCTTCGCGCTCTATGGGAGGCCGGCCGATGCAAGCTGAGGACGCTTCGGTCGCACGGGCAGGGCAGGGCGCCGCACGGCGGCTCGCCTTTTTCCTGTCGCTGGGTGGCTCGCTGGGCAAATGGCAGGCCGAGGGGATACTCGACCGCGAGATGCTGCTGCCCCTGACCTATCTCAGGCTCGGCACTTTCGACGGCATCGACCTGTTCAGCTATCGTCCCGCCGATGCGGAGCTGCTGGCGCGGCTGCGCCGCAGCGAGCCGCTCTATGCCGGGGTGCGCCTACTTGCTCCTCCAGCCTGGCTGGGCGAGAGCCGCCCGGCAAGGCTTTTCCACTCGGTATTTGGCCCGTTTCTTCATCGCCGTGCGCTGGCGAACTCGATGGTGCTCAAGACCAACCAGGTCAGTGGCGCCTGGGCCGCCATGATCGCCGCACTCGCAACCGGCCGCCCCCTGGTGCTCCGCATGGGCTATGTGCTCTCCCGTCGCCACCGGCTCAATGGAAATCCCCTGGGCGCGGCGATCGCTGCCGCCGTCGAATGGCTGGCCTGCCGGCAGGCCGCGAGCGTCATCGTTACCTCGGAGGAGGCGAGGGCCCTCATCTCCAAGACGGCCGGCGACGCCGAAAAGGTCCATCTGGTGCCGACCTATGTCGACACCGCCCTGTTCCGCGCCAAGGCGCGCTACGACTTTACGGCCCCCATCCTCTATGTCGGCCGGCTGACTCCGCAGAAGAACCTCGCGGCGCTGGTGGCGGCCTGCGGCGCAGTCGGGCGCGAGCTGCACCTGGTGGGCATTGGCCCGCAACAGGCCGAGCTGGAACAGGCGGCGCAGGCCGCCGGCACCAGGGTTCGCTTTCTCGGCCGCGTGCCCAATGAGCGGCTGGCCGACATGATGCAGGACTACACCATCTTCGCCCTGCCGAGCCTGCACGAGGGCCTGCCCAAGGTGCTGATCGAGGCGATGGCTTCCGGCATGGTGTGCGTCGGCACCGACATACCGGGCATTTCCGATCTGATCGCCGATGGTCGCACGGGCTATCTCGCGGCGGGCACTTCGGCGGAGGCGATCGAAAGCGCGCTTCGCCGCTGCCTGTCGGAGATGAACGAGAGCATCGGCCGCGCCGCGCGTGCTGCCATCGAGGAGCGGCTCAGCATCGACAGCTACGCACGCGCCGAGGGTGCGCTGCTGCTCGCTTCCATCCCGGCACAGGCCGTGCCGGTGACAGCGGACGGGGAGGCGTTGAACTGAGCGACCTCCCCAAAAAGGATTCCCTCAAGGCGCGCACGCTGAGCGGTGCCGGCTGGAACCTGGTCGCCAATTCGTCGACCCAGCTGGTCAGCCTCGTCGTGTTCGTGCTGCTGGCGCGGCAGATGAGCCTCGACCAGTTCGGTGTCGTCATGCTCGCCGTGCTCATCATCAACTTCTTCACGATCTTCGTGAAAGAGGGCGTGCAGGACTACATGGTGCAGAGCGCGCGCTGGGACGAGTCGTTCATCTCCACCGGCTTCTGGTTCATGCTGGTGGGAGGCGCGCTGCTCACCGCGTTCATAGCGCTCGTCTTCGCGCCCATCGCCGGCCATCTCTATGGCGCCGCGCTGACGCCATACCTGCAGGCGTTGTCGCCGACGATCTTCCTCGGCGCGGCCTCCACGACTAATGCGGCCAGCGCCCGGCGCGAATTCCGCTTCCGCATCACCGCCTTCCGCAATTTCGTCAACGGCGCGATTTCGGGCGTCGTGGCCCTCATACTGTTTTTCATGGGGTTCGGACCCTGGGCGCTGATCCTGTCGCGTGTCGCCGCGGCATTGGGAGCGGCGCTGCTGCTCTGGGTTGCCGAGCCTGTGCCGACGAAACTCCGCTTCTCGCGGACGGATTTCCACGGGCTGGTGCGCTTCTCCGCGCCCATCCTCTCCTCGCGCGTGCTCAGCTATTTCGCGCTGAAAATATCCGAGCTGCTGCTGGCCTTCGTGGCCGGGCCCGCGGCACTGGCGGTTTTCCGCGTCGGCGGCCGCATCAACGAGGCGCTGTCCTCGCTGCTTGTCCACCCGATCGTGGTCGTGGCGCTGTCGACCTTCGCCCGCGTGCCGCGTGAAAAGGCGGGCGGAGCATTCGTCCGGCTGAGCACGGCGCTGCTCGCCGCCACGCTGCCGATCTATTACGGCGGCGCCGCCATCGCCAACGACTTCGTTGTCATCTTCTTCGGCGAGAAATGGCGCGAGGCCGGGCCGGTCATGAGCTTCATCCTGCTCGCCGCGGCGGCCATGCTGCTGCGCTCGCTGGTGCCGGCGGCGCTCAAGGCGGCCGAATCCACCAGCTCCCTCTACCGCTTCAGCGCCGTCGAGATTCTCTCCGGTCTGTTCTGGTCCTCTATAACCGTGCATTTCGGGCCGGTCGCCGTCGCCGCCGGCGCGATGGTTGATCCGCACGGCTCGCTTTTCATCAATCGCGACATCCTGCGCGCGGCGCTCGGCGTGCGCCTGCTCGACCTGTTCAAGGCGGTCTCGCCCTATGTGCTGTCGGGCCTCGGCATGTTCGCGCTGGTCAAGATGTTCGAGATGACCGTCGCGGCGGGCTGGCAGCCCTGGCCGCGCATGCTTGTGAGCGTCGCCATTGGCGGCCTCGTCTATCCCGCGCTCCTCATGGCCTTCTGGCGGCCCACGCTGCACCGGCTGATCGAGGAAGTCGAACCGCTCGTTCCCCATCGCGCCCGTCCACTGTTCGGCCGGGTCGCGCTGGCCATGGGCGCCGCCAAATGAGTCGAACCGAACCCAAGGCAGATCGGAAATGAACAAGATCCCGCCCAGAGACCCGACGACCGACTACAGCGAGCCGGACAACGAATTCATCTCCATCACCTTCGAGCAGCTTCTGGCCGCCGTGCGGCGGCAGTTGCGGCTGGGACTGTTCTGCGCCGGGCTCGGCCTTATCGCCGGGGTTGCCTATATCCTGGTGGCGACGCCGCTCTACCAGTCGACGGTCCGCATCCTCATCGACAATAGCCGCATCGCCTCCTCCGATCCCTCGCAGGCCGTGCTGCGCGCCGACGACATGGCCCAGTGGGTCTCGAGCCAGATCGAGCTCGTCCGCTCCCGCGACGTGGTCGCGGCGGCAGTCTCCCACCTCGACCTCAACGGCCGGGATGCCAAGCTCGTCCCGCCGCCGGACGGCAACATCTTCACCTCGACCATGGCCAAGGTCACCAAGCTGCTCGGCCGCGGCAACGGCCCGACCCCGCCGCCGGTCGATCCGCAGACGGCCAGGCGGGACGCCGCCGTGGATGCGATCATGAACGATCTGCAGGTGATCCAGCAGCCGGACACCTACGTCATCGATCTGAGCTACGAGACCCCGGACCCGGCGCTTTCCGCCCGCGTGGTCAACGCCATCGCGCAGGCCTATATCGACGAGCAGTTCTCGGCCAGCCAGGACGCCAGCAATCGCACCACGCAGTGGGTGGCCCAGCAGGTCGCTCAACTGACCCGCAATGCCAACGACGCGCAGGCGGCGGTCGACAAGTTCCGCGAGCAGAACGGGTTGGTGCAGGCCGATGGCAAGCTGCTGCCTGACCAGCAGCTCGCCGCCGCCAATGCCGATCTTTCCGCCGCCCAGGCCAAGCTCTCGCAGGACCGGGCGACCCTTGCCCAGGGTCAGGCGCTGCTCTCCTCCGGTGACGTCAACGGCATACTCGGCGCTATCGGCAATGACCCCAGCTTCACCCAGTTGCGCCAGCAATATAGCGACGCGGTCGCAACCGACGCCGCCATCGAGGGCAAGTTCGGCGCCAGCCACCCGCAGGCCGTCAAGCTCCGCGGCGACATCGCCCGGATCAGCGATCAGCTGCGCGCGGGCTTCGGCACGCTCGTCAACGGCTACCAGGCGCAGGTCAACCGCGATGAGGACAGCGTCAAGACCATCAGCGAGCGCATTGCCGCCCTCAGCGGCCTCGTTTCGAAGGACAGCGCCAGCCTGCAGCAATTGCAGGCGCTGGAAAGCACGGCCCAGACCTATCGCGACCTGCACCAGAACTTCCTCACCCGCCTGCAGCAGGCGCAGCAGCAGGGCACCTTCCCGGTAAGTGCCGCTCGCGTCATCGAGCAGGCGACGCCCTCCTACACCCCGTCCTCGCCCAAGAAGATCAATGCGCTGATCTTCGGCATCCTGGGCGGCTGCGTGCTGGGTGCCGGGCTCGGCTTCCTGCGCGAAACTGCCGATCGCAGCGTCAGGACCGGGGGCGCGGTAACCGAGGAGGTCGGCATCGGCTTCCTGGGTTACATCCCTTCGATGCGCGAGAAGGGGCCGCTCAATCCGCAGGCCAAGGGTCGTGACATGCTGAACTATGTCGCGCTCTATCCCCACTCGCTCGCCGCCAGCACGATCCGCAATACCCGCGTCACGATCGACCTTGCGACCGGCTCGCCCGTGCATGGCCGGATCGTGGCGGTCGTTGCCGCCCGCGAGGGCGAGGGAAAAACGACGACGGCCGCCAATATCGCGGCCCATCTGGCGCGCAGCGGCGCCCGGGTGCTGCTGGTCGACCTCGATTTCATCCATCCCTCGCTGACCCGCCAGTTGGGCGCAGCGGATGCGCCGTCGGTGATCGACGTTCTGGCGCGCCGGGCCACGCTGGAGCAGGCCTATCGCCGGGACGAGGAATCCGGCATCACCTTGCTCGGCGCGGGGCAGGGCGACACAGCCAATACCGACATCCTGGCGTCCGCGGCGCTACAGGCGCTGCTGAACGAGACGCGGCAGTCTTTCGAATATGTGGTGCTCGACACGCCGCCGCTTGCGGCTGTGGCCGAAACCCGCGTGCTACTCAAGCTGGTGGACGCCGCGGTCTGCGTCATCGCCTGGGGTGCGACGGATATCCGCACCATCCAGGGCGCGCTGCTGCCTTCACTCCGTTCCGGCGTCTTCTTCGCCGGCGCCATCCTGACCAAGGGCCGCATCCGCGACATCAAGCGCTATGAGAGTGGCGACTGGTCGCCCGAGCAGTACAGCTACCTCATGCCGGTCGGCCTGCGCCGCTCGAACCGCCAACGCACCATCGCCTGAACGGGACGGCAAGCCGATGGTCATCCGCATCCGCAAGTCGAGCGCCTTCGAGGCCGTGCTGCTGGGCCTGTTCGCGCTCGACCTCTTCCTGTCGATCGCCATGACCGGCTGGGGCTTCGCCAGCATTCCGGTGCGGACGCTGGTGGTCTTCGCCATCCTGGGCCTCATCGTCATGTTCGCGCTGCGCGTCGCCAATGAGGCGCTGGCCAGGCATTGGCCGGCGCTGCTGATCATCGGCTATCTGGCGGTGATCTCGGCGCTGGTCAGCACCGTCGCGGGGACCGATCCCGGGACCACGCTCCGGCAGATCATCGAACTCGACGTTCAGGCGGCGGTCGGCCTTGTCGTTGGCTATGGCCTCATCCGCATCTGCGGGGCCAATTCGGTCGGGATCGTTTTCGTCGCCATGGTGGGCGTGTCGCTGTTCTTCGCGGTGCTGCAATTCATGCACATCGGCATCGGATGGGCCGTCTTCGACTTCTTTACGCGCTTCGAAACTCGCGCCGTCAGCGACGACGAGTTTTACGACATCCACGAGCGGGCCATGGGCCTGTCCTATTCGCCCGTGCTGCTGGGGGAACAGCTCTGCCTCGCCTTCGCCGTGGTGCTGGCGCTGCTGATCCTGCGCGATGGCGACCTGCGGATGTTCCGCCGGATCGACTGGCGGGTCATCGCCGCCTCGGTCGTCCTCGCCCTCGGCTGCGTCGTCTCAGGCAACCGCTCGCCCTTGCTGGGCCTGATGGTCTTCCTCGCGCTTTATACGCTCGTCGTGCGCCCCGCCGTCGGCATCGCCGCGCTGGTGGCGCTGGCCGTGGCAATGCCCCTGCTGCAGAACTTCCTCGACGGCGCGGCCGAAACGGGGCTGCGCATCGCCAACACGGACAACTCCTCCTCCGAGGGCCGCTCCGTGCTCACCGCTTACGGCCTGCAGCTCTTC
>DASZUI010000281.1:0-11807 GCA_035547675.1 Devosia sp. | reverse complement strand
ATGGTGCCGAGCAGGCGCTGCGGCAGCTTCTGCGTGCCGTCCATGGCGATCTGCCAGGTGCGGTGGTTGAGCGCCGGATTGGCGAAGCGGGCGAGCAGTTCGTCGCGATAGCGCCCGAGATCGGTGCCCGGCATATGGAGGGTCGGCATCACCTCCTCGGTCATCAGCCCGTGGAGCAGGCGGGTGAAATCGGGCGACTGCATCACCTCGGCGACATATTGCCGGCCGGCGAGATAGCCGAGATAGGCGAGCGTCGAATGGCTGCCATTGAGCATACGGAGCTTCATGCGCTCGAAGGGCTCGACATTGCGGGTGAGCTCGACGCCGACGCGCTCGAAGGCCGGGCGGCCGGCCGGAAACTCGTCCTCGACCACCCATTGGGTGAAGGGCTCGGTCATGATCGGCCAGGCATCCTCCACCCCGATCAGGCCCGAAACGGCCTCTCGGTCGGCATCGGTGGTGGCGGGCACGATGCGGTCCACCATGGTCGAGGGGAAGGCCACCTGCTCGCGCACATAGCGGCCGAGTTCGGGCGAGCGCAGCTCGGCGAAGCGGTTGACGATGCGCGCCGTGGTGATGCCGTTGGAGGGAAGATTGTCGCAGCTCAGCACGGTGAAGGGAGCGAGCCCGCGCCGCCGGCGCAGCTCGAGCGCCGCGGCGATAATGCCGGGCGCGCTGATGGGGGCCGCGGGATAGGCGAGGTCGTGCATGATGTCGGGGTGGCTGGTGTCGAGCTCGCCGGTCGCCGGGTCGTGGCAATAGCCCTTTTCGGTGACGGTGAGCGACACGATCCGGATCTGCGGGCTGGCCATGAGGCCGAGCAGCCGGTCGCGCTCGGCATTGGCATCGACGATGCCGATGATCGAGCCGATGATCCGGCAATGCGTGCCCTCGGCGTCGCGCACGGCGAGCGTATAGAAGCCATCCTGCGGGGCCAGCGCCTCCTTGGTGTCCGGCCGCCTGAGGCTCGCCCCCACAATGCCCCATTCCGGCTCCGCGGCCAGAAGATCGTCGACATAGGCCGCCATGTGGGCGCGGTGGAAATTGCCGATGCCGAGATGCACGATGCCGGGGGTGACCCGGCTGCGGTCATAGGTGGGCAGGCGCACGGCGGGCGCCAGTGCGTTGAGGGTCGAATAGCTGAGGCGGGCCATAAACTGCGGATCCTTCTGGTCGTTCGGCGGGACCTTGCGGTAGGGCTTGCGGGTGCCGCCGGGACCTCCTCCCGTGGTTGCGCCCGCGCCCCAACCCCGGCATAAGGCATGCGGCAAAGCGGGGGAAGGCCCAATGGCAAAGCGGTTCGCCAGCGTCGGCGAGTGCATGATCGAGCTGTCGGGCGGGGAAAACCGCCAATACCGCATGGGCTTTGCCGGGGATACGCTCAACTGCATCTGGTACGCGCGCGCCCGGCTCGGGGCCGGCTGGCAGACCGATTACGTCACGGCGCTCGGCATCGACACCTATTCGCAGGAAATGCGCGAATTCCTCGCCGCGGCGGGGATCGGCACCGGCCATATCCAAACGATTCCCGACCGCCGGCCCGGCCTGTACATGATCCAGCAGAAGGACGGGGACCGGCACTTCACCTATTGGCGCGACAGCTCGGCGGCAAAGCTCCTGGCCGAGGACAAGATGGCGCTCGCCGCGGCGTTCGAGGGCGCGGATTTGGTCTATTTCTCGGGGATCACGCTCGCCATCCTGGCGCCACGGGCGCGCGGGCGGCTGCTCAAGGCCATCGTCAATGCGCGCCGGGCGGGCGCGAAGATCGCTTTCGATCCCAATGCGCGGCCGGCGCTGTGGCGCTCGCTGCCCGTCATGGGGGCGGTGGCGACGGTTGCCGCGGGGCTCAGCGACATCGTGCTGCCGACCTATCCCGACGAGAAGAACGTGTTCGGCGATGCCGACCCGGCCGTGACGCTCGAACGCTATATGGCGCTGGGGCCGGCCGAAGTGGTGGTGAAGAACGGCGAGGCCCCTGCCCTGCTCGGCGTCGGCGGCGACCGGCGCGAAATCGCCGCGACACGGGGCGAGGTGGTGGATGCGACGGGGGCCGGCGATTCGTTCAACGGCGCCTATCTCGCGGCCCGGCTCGAAGGAGCCGATCCGGTCGAGGCGGCCAAGGCGGCGCACAAGGTCGCCTGCGTCGTCATCGGCCATCGCGGCGCGCTGGTCGATCCGGCGCTGGTGCGGGACTTGTAGAGTCGCAGATCTCCGCCCGGCGAGCCTACTCCTTCTCCGACGTGCGGGCTTCTTCCTCGCGATAGACCTTGCGGGAGCCGAGTTCGTTGAGCTGGCGTTCGACCGGCGTGCGCTGGCGGTTGCGCGACATGCCATAGGCGATGGCGATGCCCAGGACGATGAACCCGAGGACTGCGACCAGCCACGGCCATTGCGAATTGTCCATGCTGCACCTCCTCGAAGGGCAACTCGTTGGGGCGGGCTTGGTTGCGCGGAGGTACCCCCGCTGACGGCGTGCCGGGACGGGACTCGGCCCTGCCCTCGCGGGCACCTCAGACGGTAATGATCGCCTTGATCAGGCCCTGCCGCTCATGCGTCCAGACCGGCATGTCGACCGGCACGCGATCGAGCGTCGTGGCGTGCGTGGCGAGGCGATCCGTCGGGACCAGGCCGGCGCGGATCGAGGCCATGACGTGCTCGAAATCGGCGCGGAGCGCGTTGCGCGAGGCGCGGATCGTGAGCTCCCGGCGGTGCACCTCCTGGTCGGGCCAGACGAGGTCGCCCTTGATGACGCCGACCAGCGTGTAGGCGCCGCCGGAGCGCACATGATAGAGCGACTGGTTCATGGCGCGGATGGAGCCGGTGGCGTCGAACACGGCATCGAAGCCGCTGCGGCGCACCGCGCCGAAGGCGGCGTCGGCCAGTTCCTCCGGGCAGAAGGCGGTGAAGCCGAAGCTGCGCGCCGCATCGCGCTTGTCGGCGGCGGCGTCGAGCAGCGCCACCTCGGCGCCGGCGATGCGCGCGAAAAAGGCGACGCCGAGCCCGATGGGCCCGCCGCCCACCACCAGCACGCGCGCCTCCGGCTTCACCTCGGGCGTGCGCGCCACCGCATGGGCGCCGATCGACAGGAATTCGACCATGGCCGCATCCCTGAGGCTCAGATCGCCGGCGGGATAGAGATTGGCCTCGGGAATGGCGATCTCCTCGGCCATGCCGCCATCGGAATGAACCCCGATCACGGCAAGCGTCTCGCAGCAATTGGTCTTGCCCTCGCGGCAGGCGGGGCAGTGATAGCAGGGCAGATAGGGATTGATGACGACCGGGTCGCCGGCCCGGAGCCCGGTGCCGTTGGGATCGAGCACGACGCCGGACAATTCATGGCCCATGATGCGCGGATATTCGAGGAACGGATGGGTCCCCTCGTAGATGTGGTAATCGGTGCCGCAGATGCCGATCTGGCGAATGGCCACCCGAACCCAGCCCGGCCGCAGCTCGGGCCGTTCGATCTCGACCAGGGCCAATTGGCCCGGCGCGGCGCAGCGTATGGCGCGCATTTCCCCCTCCCCTTTTTGATCAAACATAACACGAATTGGAGGTTTGGCCGAGCGGCGCGACGGCCGGCGAGCGGTAAAGTTTCAGTTGCGCCGGCTGTCCTTTATCCATAAGAATATCGCCGCCCGGATCGGGGGAGGAACCTAGACCGGGCGCATAAAGGGAGAGAAATCATGACGTCGAAACTGTTCGGCCGCCAGGCCGTACTGGGTCTTTCTGCCGTTGCGCTGGCCGCCGGCCTGTTCGGCTTTTCCGCGTCGGCCCGCGCTGCCGACGTGACCATTCCGGTGATCGTGAAGGACACCACGTCACCCTATTGGCAGATCGTGCTCGCCGGTGCCTGCCAGGCGGGCAAGGATCTCGGCGTGAACGTGCCGCAGCTCGGCGCGCAGTCGGAATCCGACATCAACGGCCAGATCTCGATCCTCGAGAACGCCGTCGCCAGCAAGCCGGCCGCCATCGTCATCTCGCCGACCGAATTCAAGGCGCTGGGCGCGCCGATCGATGAAGCGGCCAAGTCCGTGCCGATCATCGGCATCGACTCCGCCGCCGACTCGCAGGCGTTCAAGTCGTTCCTGACGACCAACAACGAAACCGGCGGCAAGATCGCCGCCGATGGCCTCGCCGCCGCAATCAAGGAGAAGACGGGCGCCATCAAGGGCGACGTGGCGCTGATCAACTCCCTGCCGGGCGTCGGTTCGCTCACCGCGCGCGACAAGGGCTTCACCGAAGAACTCGCGGCCAAATATCCGGACCTGCACCTCATCGCGACCAAAGTGGCGGATGGCCAGGCGACGACCGGCCTCAACATCACCACGGACCTGCTGACGGCCAACCCGAACCTCGTCGGCATCTTCGCCGACAACCTGATCATGGGCGAAGGCGCCGGCCAGGCGATCGCCGAGAACAAGGTCGCCGACAAGGTCGCGCTGATCAGCTTCGACAGCGACGACAAGACCATCGGTTTCCTCGAAGACGGCACGACGGCGGGCCTGCTCGTGCAGGATCCCTACCGCATGGGCTATGATGGGGTGAAGACCGCCCTCGCCGTCAGCAAGGGCGAAAAGGTGGAGGCCAATGTGGACACCGGCGCCAATCTGGTGACCAAGGCCAATGAGAGCGACCCGAAGATCGCCGCGCTCATCCACCCCAAGCTGGACTGCAAGTAACCAGCCGTTCGGCTGGACCTGCCCTTCGATGCGGGCAGGCAGGGTGGCTTAGGCATCCCTCCCCCTTGAGGGGAGGGTGGCGGCAGCCGGGTGGGGGTACAACGCGCGCTTATGTTCGCGACGAGGCACCCCCACCCTTGATCCCTCCCCTCAAGGGGGAGGGAGACGAGGCGGCATGGTCGTGCCGCTACGTCGGCCCAGGAGGTATTTTCCATGAGCGATACCAGCACCGCGCCCGGGACCGCGCGTGATGACGAGCCCATCCTCGAACTGCGCGGCCTGGCGAAGAATTACGGGCCGGTGCAGGCCCTGAAGCCGGCCAGCCTCGACTTCAACTACGACGAAATCCACGCCATCGTCGGGGAAAACGGCGCCGGCAAGTCGACGCTGATCAAGCTGCTGACCGGCGTTATCCGCCGCTCGGCCGGCGAAATTTTCTGGCAAGGCAAGCCCGTCGGGCTCGATACGCCGCAGGAGGCGATCGATCACGGCATCAACGCCGTGCACCAGGAAGTGGTGCTCTGCCGGCATCTTTCGGTCGCCGCCAACATCTTCCTCGGCGACGAGAAGGTGAAATACGGGCTGCTGCAGAAGCGCGACATGCGCAAGGAAGCACAGCGTATCCTCGACGATATGGGCTTCACCCTGCCGGCGGGCGAAATGCTGGGCAACCTCACCATCGGCCAGCAGCAGCTGGTCGCCACGGCCCGCGCCTCGCTGCGCGGCACGAAATTCCTGATCTTCGACGAACCCACCGCCTATCTGACGCGGCAGGAAGCCGCGCAGCTCTTCACCTTGATCCGAAGGCTCAAGGCGAGCGGCGTCACCATCGTCTATATCAGCCACCGGCTCGAGGAAGTGTTCGAGCTTGCCGATCGCGTCTCCGTGCTGCGCGACGGTACGCTGGTCGGCACGCGCGACATCGAGGACACCGACGAGAACGAACTCGTCGCGCTGATGATCAACCGCTCGATCGAGCAGATCTATCATAAAGAAGAGGTGCCGCCGGGCGAGACCCTGCTCGAGACGAAAAACCTCTCCGGCAAGGGTTTCGAGGACGTCTCGATCACCGTCAGGCGCGGCGAGATCGTGGGGCTTTACGGGCTGATCGGGGCCGGGCGCAGCGAATTCGCCATGAGCGTCTTCGGGCGCAACCCGCGCACCGCCGGCGAAATTTTCTGGAAGGGGCAGAAGGTCGACATCCGCAACGAGCGGCAGGCGATCGCGCTGGGCATCGCCATGGCGCCGGAAAGCCGGCGCGACCAGGGGCTCAACCTCAACCTGCCGATCGGGCTCAACTTGAACCTGCCGGTCTATGACCGGCTGACGCATGGCCTGCTGATCTCCGCCCGCGAGGAGGCCGAGCGCGCCGACCGGCAGATCGGCGATCTCGCGATCAAGACGCCGAGCCGGCGCGCCCTCGCCTCCTCCATGTCGGGCGGCAACCAGCAGAAGATCGTCATCGGCAAATGGCTGAACCACGGGGCCGACCTGTTCATCTTCGACGAACCGACGGTGGGCGTCGACGTGGGCACCAAGGCCGAAATCTACCGGCTGTTCGCGGAGCTGCTGAAGCGGGGCGCGGGGATCATCCTGATCTCATCCTACCTGCCGGAGGTCTATGAACTGGCCGATACGCTGCATGTGTTCCGCGGCGGCAGGGTGGTCGGCAGCGAGCCGTTCCATGGGGCGAGCCACGAGCAGGTGCTGGCGCAGGCGATCGGGGTTTAGGGCATGATCCGTTGCCATCGACTCCAATTCAGCTCGCGCCATCATTCCCGCGACGGCGGGAAAGGCCGTTTTCTTCCCGACTCGGAGCTTGGGGCAAAACGGAGGGCCCGCTTCGGCGGGAATGACGCGGGTTTGATGCTTCGCTCTCGGAGGGGACAATGACGACCACCACGGAAGTGGCCACCAAGGAGGCCGTGCGCAGCCGGCGCAATTACAGCTTCCTGTTCGCGCTGACGCTGCTCGGCATCCTCGTGCTGCTGTGCATCGTGCTGACGATCGCGACGCCGAATTTCCTGACCGAGCGCAACATTCCCAACCTGCTCCGGCAGGGTTCGATGACGGCGATCCTGGCGCTGGGCGAAACCTTCGTCATCATCACCGCGGGCATCGACCTTTCCGTCGGCGCCATCGCCGGCTTCTCGACGGTGGTGATCGCCATGCTGATCCAGGCGGGCCTGCCGGTCTGGCTCGCCATCGTCATCACCCTGGCGGTGGGGCTCGCCATCGGCATGTTCCATGCCTTCGGCATCACCAAGATGGGCCTGCCGCCCTTCATCATCACGCTGGCGACGCTGACCTCGCTGCGCGGCATCGGCCTGCTGATGACGAACGGCGCCACCATCAACATCACCAATAGGGCGTTTTCCGATTTCGCCACGCAGGACTTCCTCGGCATACCGAGCCTGTTCTGGATGGTGATCGTGGTGGCGATCCCCTCCTATGTTTTCCTCAGCCATACGCGATGGGGGCGATACATCTTCGCGGTGGGTTCCAACCCCGAATCGGCGCGGCTTTCGGGCGTGCGCGTGCAGTTCATCATCTATGTCGCCTATTCGCTGTCGGCCGTGCTCGCGGCCTTCGTGGGCGTGCTGCTCGCCACCCGGATCGGCATCGGCAACGCCACCCAGGCGGATGGCTGGGAATTGCAGGCCATCGCCTCTTCGGTGATCGGCGGCACGTCGCTCTTTGGCGCGGTGGGCTCGGTGCACGGCCCGCTGATCGGCGCCTTCATCCTCGCCACCATCAACAACGGGGCGAACCTGCTCAACGTCAATTCCTTCTGGCAGCGGATCATCACCGGGGCGCTGATCATCTTGATCGTATTCTTCGACCAGCTGCGGCGGCGGGGAAGATAGAACAGGCCCGAGGGGCGCGGCGAAACTGGACGGACATGACGTAGTGGAATTCTCCGCGGCCTTGCCCTGACGTCATTCCCGCGGCGGCGGGAAGCCGGTTTGAGCATCGCGTCGCGCCTGCGGAGGCAAGGCAGGACGGTGGGGCAAAGTGAAATCCGATACCGTCTATAAACGAGCCTTTAATCGTGCGCTGGAGCTGGTCGCCGCCCGGCACGGGGGCCCGCTGCCGCCGGAAAAGGAATTGCTGCAGCTCATGGCGGTAAGCCGCACCACGGTTCGCAAGGTGTTGCGGCAGCTCGAGGAGCGCGGCATCGTCGATGGGGCGAGCCGGACCATATTGCGCGCGCCCCGCGGCAGCGACCGCTTTCCCGACGACGAGACCGTCTCGACCGCCGCACAGGTCGAAACGCGCTTCATGGAATGGATGCTGCGCGGCGACCTCGCCCCGGGGGCGGCCATCAATGCGCTCGAACTCGCCCGCCAGTTCGGGGTCTCCACCACCGGGATCCGCGAATTCCTCAACCGTTTCGCCCGCTTCGGGCTGATCGAGCGGCGGCCCAATGCGCGCTGGGTGTTCAAGGGCTTTACCGAGGATTTCGCGCTCGAGCTCTTCGACATCCGCGAGCTGTTCGAGCTGCGCTCGGCGCTGGCCTTCATCCGGCTGCCGGCCGATTCCCCGCTCTGGGCGCGGCTATCGGCGATGCGGGGCGAGCACGAGCTGCTGCTTGCCGACATCGATGAGCGCTTCCACGATTTCTCGGACCTCGACAACCGCTTTCACCGGCTGATTCACGAGGCCTCCTACAACCGCTTCATCGAGGATTTCTACGACGTCATCGCCTTCATCTTCCACTACCACTACCAGTGGAACAAGGTGCTGGAGAAGCATCGCAACCGCGTCGCCATCATCGAACATCTCGACTATGTCGATGCCCTGCTGAGCCGCGAGCCGGTGCGGGTGGAGGTGGCCGTGCGGCGGCATCTCGCCTCGGCCCGCCACACGCTCCTCGCCTCGCTCGCCCCGGACGCGCAGCAGGTGGCCGAGGCGGCATTGACAGCGGCGGGGGAAACGCCGAGATAACCGGCATTGCGCAGGCGCGGGGGCGCTGCGCCGCCCCGGAGGGGACCATGGCCGCAATCTCCGATATTGGCCTCAAGACCGTGTTCATCGACGGCGAATCCGGCACCACCGGGCTCGGCATCCGCGAACGCCTGGCGGATGTGCCCGGGGTCGCGCTCAAGAGCCTGCCGTCGGAATTGCGCAAGGATGCCGGCGCCAAGAAAGAGCTGCTGGCCGAGGTCGACCTCGCCATTCTCTGCCTGCCCGACGCTGCGGCCAAAGAGACGGTGGCGCTGGTCGACGGGCTCGGCAACCGCGCTCCGAAAGTGCTCGACGCCTCGACGGCGCACCGTGTCGCGCCGGGCTGGGTCTATGGCTTTGCGGAACTCGACCGCGACCAGCCGGAACGGATCGCCGAGGCGGCGAAGGTCGCCAATCCGGGCTGCTATCCGACGGGGGGCATCGGGCTGCTGCATCCGCTCGTCGCGGCCGGCATCATTCCCGCCGACTATCCGATTTCGGTCAATGCCGTCTCCGGCTATTCGGGCGGCGGCAAGTCGATGATCGCCGATTTCGAGGGCGGCACGGCGCCCAGCTTCGAGCTTTACGGGCTCGGGCTCGAGCACAAGCATATTCCCGAGCTGCAGAAATATTCCGGCCTCAGCCGGCGACCGATCTTCGTGCCTTCGGTGGGCAATTTCTACAAGGGCATGCTGGTGTCGGTGCCGCTCCATCTCGACACCCTGCCCGGCACGCCCAGCGCAACGAAAATTCACGATCTCCTGGCAGATTTTTATGGCGACGGCGGGCAGGTTTCGGTGCTGCCGATGGGCAACCCTGAGGATGCGAATGGCCGGCTGGAGCCCGAGGCGCTGAACGACACCGACCGCATGGAATTGCGCGTTTATGGCCATCCGGAGCTGCCGCAGGCGGTGCTGGTGGCGCGGCTCGACAATCTCGGCAAGGGCGCCTCGGGGGCTGCGGTGCAAAACCTCAGGCTGATGCTAGGGCTCTGATTTTCCGATGATTTTCGCCAGCGACAACTGGGCCGGCGCGACGCCGGAAGTGGCGGCTGCGCTCGCCCGCGCCAATGCCGGCTTCGCCCCGGCCTATGGCGGCGACGAGCTTACCGCCGCCGTGCGCCGGCGCTTCAACGAGCTGTTCGAGCGGGAGGTCGAGGTGTTCTTCACCGCCACCGGCACGGCCTCGAACGCCCTCTCCATGGCTGCCGTCGCCAAGCCCGGCGGACTGATTTTGTGCAGCAATGACGCGCACTTACGCCTCGATGAATATGGCGCGGCGGAGTTCTTTTCGGGCGGCATGAAGCCGGTTCCGGTGCCCTCGCGCCATGGCAAGATGGCGCCCGCCGACCTCGCCGCCACCCTCGCGCGCTACCCCGAAGGCAACCGCACCGGGCGGCCGGTGGTCTTGAGCCTCACCAATGCGACGGAAGCCGGCACGGTCTATACGGCCGCCGAAATCGCCGCGCTGACGAAACAGGTGAAGCGAAACGGCACAAAAGTGCATCTCGACGGCGCCCGCTTCGCCAATGCGGTCGCGGCGCTCGGCGTTTCGCCGGCGGTATTGACCTGGAAAGCCGGCATCGATCTGATGTCGTTCGGCGGCACCAAGAATGGCTGCTGGGCGGCCGAGGCGATCGTCGTCTTCGAGCCGGGCGCCTTCCCCGATCTCAACGTGCTCAAGTCGCGGGCCGGGCATACGCTGTCCAAGTCGCGTTTCGAGGCGGCGCAGCTCGACGCCTATCTCGCCGACGGCAATTGGCTGAGGACCGCCGGACATGCCAATGCGATGGCGCAGCGGCTGGCCAAGGGCTTGATAAGCAAGGCAAAGCTGGCGTGGCCGGCGGCGGCGAACGAGGTGTTCCCGATCCTGCCGAAGGCGGCCGCGGCGCGGCTACGGGCCGCCGGCGCGGTGTTCCACCCCTGGACCGCCGACGAGCTTGCGCCCGGGCCGGACGAGGAATTGTGCCGGCTGGTCACCTCGTGGGCGACGACGGAAGAAGAAGTCGACCGCTTCCTCGCGCTGCTTTAGAGCGTTTTCAGGAAAAGTGGTTCCACTTTTCCGTTTCGAAAAGGCGACAGCTCAAGAACTTAGAGCTCACGTTCTGATGCAATCAGAACGTGAAATGCTCTAGGCGAGCTTCACCCGCACCCTGTTGCCTGAGGGATCGGTGGCCTCAAGGCCGCCTTCGATCGGCGTGACCGGGGCGCCGATGGCGGCAAGGCGGCCCTGCACCTCGCCCAGGATTTTCGCATCGGGAACAAGCACTTCGAACCAGCGCAGGCCGGCGGCGCCTTGCATGGGCAGCGCGGCATTGGTGCCGGCCCAGATGTTGAACGCGATGGCGTGCGGCGGATAGTCGAGCCCGACATCGCCCATGCCGAATTTCTTGATGATGAACAGCCCGCCATAGCCCAGCCCGTCGCGATAAAAGCGCATGGCGAGCTCGAGGTCGTTGACGTGCAGATGCACATGGCCGATCCGCGTCCCCTCGGGCATGAGCGGCTGTAAGGCAGGCCGGTCGCCGAGCTCCTCCAGGAGGCCCTCCAGATCGATCGGCTCGCGGCCGGAATGCGGGGTTCCATCATTGGTGACCGCGTAGGCGCCGCGGTCGGCATCGCCCAAGGTGCCGCGCCAGGGCGTCTCGAAGGTGATCTCGATGCCATTGCCGTCGAGGTCCCAGAGATAAATGGCCTCTGAAACCAGGTGATCGGTCGGCGAAATCCGCACGCGCCGCTGCAGCGCGCGCACCGCCATCTGCGCGAGATCGGCGCGCGCCGGCACATGGATAGCGACGTGGTAGAGGCCGATGGTGTGCGGCTGGACCGCGCGGCTGGCGCCGAGTTCCAGCACGATCAGCACCCGGTCGCCCACGCCGAGGCGGAGCTCGGCCTGGGTTTCCTCGATGAGGGCAAGCCCGACCACATCGCGCCAGATGGCAAGCGCCCGGTCCCGATCGGCGACGGCGATGCGGACCACGCCGAAGCGGGTCGTTGCGGGCAGCAGCGCCTTGTTGCGGACCTGGGGATCGGATTCGGCGGGAAAGATCATGGCGTCCTCGGACTTCGGGCGGCGAGGATACAAGCCGGACCCCGAGGCAGCCAAGCGAAACGGCAGCGAAGGGATCGTTCGGGATTCGGCGCCAGCGAAAGCGCTTTAGCGTTGGTCGGAAGGCCCCCT
>DASZUI010000280.1:0-63098 GCA_035547675.1 Devosia sp. | reverse complement strand
TATGGCGCGCCGCCGCATGGCGGGGCGGCTTTCGGCATCGACCGCATCGTCATGCTGCTCTGCGGGGCGCAGAACCTGCGCGAGATCACGCTGTTCCCGATGAACCAGCAGGCGGAAGACCTGCTGATGGGCGCGCCGTCTCCGGCGACGGCCAAGCAATTGCGCGAGCTCCACATCCGGGTCAACGTGCAGGAGAAATAGGCTCGGCTCCGGTTGGAAAACTGGATTCCCGCCTTCGCGGGAATGACGCCGGTTGGGTGGCGATGCCGTGCCAAATCCATTTCGTCATTCCCGCGAAGGCGGGAATCCAGTTTGCCGCGCCGTGACCCCGCGGCCCGGAGGGGGCGCTGGCACAAGGCTTTGTCCAGTTTGCTTTAACTGCGGCTTAAATCGCGCCGTCTATGGTGAATGCGCCTTAGGTCCGAGTTGCGCGGTGCGGTCGAAAGTTCCCAATATCGTGGCGGCGATTGGCGTGGTGTTCGCCTTCCTGCCGGTGGCCGCAGTGGACCTGTTGCTCGACAACTATGTCCGCCAGCGCGAGACCGCGCAGATGCAGCGCGCCGTCGACAATGTCGGCGACCGCATCGAGGCCAATGCCGACGACGCGGTGAGTGTGTTGCGGCAGGTGCTGGGCAGCAGCGCGCCGCTCTGCACGCCCGGCTTCATCGCCAATGTCCGCAGCGCCATGCAGGCCAGCCTCGACGTCAAGGACGTGCTGGTCGAGAATACGTCCGGCCTGCAGTATTGCGACGCCTTCGGCCAGCAATTCGCGTATTCACCGCTGAGCGACAGCCTGTCGGTGCCGGGGCACACCGAAAGCGCCTCGCTGGTCAAGCTCGACCATCTCGACATGCCGATGCTCAAGGTCACGCAGTCGCTGGGCGCCGAGCGGCAGGTATCCGCCTTCGTGCCGATCCTGTCGAGCAGCCTCGACAGCCTGCTTTCGAGCCTGGCGCCCGCGAGCATGGTGAGGATCGCGCTCACCAACGGGACGCTCGTCGCCACGCTCGGCGATGCGGCCGGATATGACGGACGCAAATCCGATGCCGCGTTCATCGACGCGCAGTCCTTTGCCGGCGAAATTCCGCTGCGCACGGAAGTGGCGGCGCCGTTCGATGCGGTGAAGGCCAGCTACAGCGGACTGGGCGTCGGGCTGACCGTGCTCGCCTGCCTCTTGAGCGCCGCCGTGCTGGTGCTGCTGCTACAATATGTCCGGCGCGCCAATCTGCCGGCCTTCAGCCTGGAGCAGGCGATCGCGCATGGCGAACTCAAGCCCTATTACCAGCCGGTGATCGACCTCAGGAATGGACGGCTGCTGGGCTGCGAGATGCTTTGTCGCTGGGAGAAGAAGAACGGCGAAATCGTCTCGCCGGGGGCGTTCATCGACTATGCCGAGCAGACGGGCCTCGCCATTCCGATGACGGTGAGCCTGATGCAGCAGATGCGCGTCGACCTCTCCGAGCTTTGCCGCGAAATGCCGGAGATGAAGGTTTCGATCAACCTGTTCGAGGGTCATTTCAGGGACACATCGATCGTGGAGGACGTGCAGGCGATCTTCGCGGATTCCCCGGTCAGCCTGTCGCAGCTGGTATTCGAGATCACGGAGCGGCGGGAGATCGGCAATTCCGCGCAGGCCCATGCGGTGATCGAGGGGTTGCACAAGCTCGGCGCCAAGCTCGCCATGGACGATGCCGGCACCGGCCATTCGAACCTTGCCTACCTGCAGACGCTGGGCGTCGACATCATCAAGATCGACCGGATCTTCGTCGACATGATCAAGCCGGATAGCAAGCAGGTGCCGGTGCTCGACGGGCTGATCGCGCTCGCGCGCGACCTCGGCAAATCCGTGGTGGCGGAGGGCGTCGAGACGGAGGCGCAGGTCCGCTATCTGAAGGCCCGCGGCGTCCTGCAGGCGCAGGGCTATCTTTTCGCGCCGGCGCTCAAGGCGAAGGCCTTCCGCGAGCTGGCGCGCGCGCTCAACGCGCCGTCGGACCGCGCCGGTCCCATCCGCAGCGCCGCCTGAGCTCGGCATCGCCACAGTTCGGCCCGCGCTTTCCTCTTTTCATCGGCCGGGAATAGTGCCACGAGAGCGAAATCGCCGGAGGGGCATCCATGACGTCCGACATGACCGAACAGCGCCGCGCGCTTCGCGAAGCGGCGCTGCATTTCCACCAATACCCGCGGCCGGGCAAGCTCGAAATCCAGGCGATCAAGCCGCTGGGCAATCAGCGCGACCTGGCGCTCGCCTATTCGCCCGGCGTCGCGGCGCCGTGCGAGGAGATCGCCGAGCGTCCCGAGGAAGTTACGCGCTATACCTCGCGCGGCAATCTGGTTGCGGTCATCTCCAACGGCACCGCGGTGCTGGGCCTCGGCGCCATCGGGGCGCTGGCCAGCAAGCCGGTCATGGAAGGCAAGGCGGTCCTGTTCAAGAAATTCGCCGGGATCGACGTCTTCGACATCGAGATCGAGGAGCGCGATCCGCAGAAGTTCATCGAGGTGGTGGCGCCGCTCTGGCCGACCTTCGGCGGCATCAACCTCGAGGACATCCGCGCGCCCGACTGCTTCGAAATCGAGGAAGCGCTGCGCGCGCGCATGCCGATCCCGGTCTTCCACGACGACCAGCACGGCACGGCGATCATCGTGGGCGCCGCCGTGCTCAACGGGCTGGAGCTGGCCGGCAAGAAGATCGAGGACGTCAAGATCTGCACGTCGGGCGCGGGGGCGGCGGCCATCGCCTGCCTCAACCTGCTGGTGGCGCTCGGGGCGCGGCACGAGAATATCTGGGTGGCCGACAAGGACGGGCTGCTGACCCACAAGCGCAACGACGTCCACGACAAGTGGCGCAGCGCCTTCTGCCAGACCACCGACGCGACGACGCTGGCCGAGGTGTTCGACGGTGCCGACATATTTATCGGCCTCTCGGCGGCCGGCGTGCTGAAGCCCGAAATGCTCACCCGAATGGCCAAGAGCCCGCTGGTGCTGGCGCTCGCCAATCCGGTGCCCGAGATCATGCCGGAGGCGGCGCTCGAGGTGCGGCCGGATGCCATGGTGTGCACCGGGCGCTCCGATTATCCCAACCAGGTCAACAACGTCCTCTGCTTTCCCTTCATTTTCCGCGGTGCGCTCGACGTGGGCGCGACGACCATCAACGAGGAGATGAAGCTCGCCGCCGTCAAGGCGATCGCGCGGCTGGCGCATGAGCCCGGACTCGAAGTGTCGCAGACGGGCCGGCCCGCCATTTACGGGCCGGAGCACATCATTCCCAATCCCTTCGACCAGCGGCTGATCCTGAGGATCGCCCCGGCGGTGGCGCGGGCGGCGATGGAGAGCGGGGTCGCCAAGCGCCCGATCGCCGATTTCGACGCCTACCAGGACAGCCTCACGCGGTTCGTGTTCCGCTCCGGGCTCGTCATGAAGCCGATCATCGACCGGGCGCGGGGCAGGGGGATGCGCATCGCCTTCGCGGACGGCGAGGACGAGCGCGTGCTGCGCGCCACGCAGGTGCTGATCGAGGATGGCATCGCCCGTCCGATCCTCATCGGGCGCCCGGCGGTGATCGAATCCCGCATCCGGCGCTTCGGCCTGACCCTCGATCCGGACCGGGACTTCGAGACGATCAATCCCGAGGACGATCCGCGCTATCGCGAATATGTGGCGCTATTCCATTCCCTTGTCGGGCGGAGCGGCGTGACCCCGGAGACGGCGCGCACGATCGTGCGCACCAATACGACCACCATCGCCGCGCTCGCGGTCAAGCGCGGCGAGGCGGACGGGCTGATCTGCGGGCTCCAGGGCCGCTACATCAAGCATGTGCGCGACATCCGCTCGGTCATCGGGCTGCAGGACGGGATCAAGGACGTCTCGGCGCTCTCCATGCTGATCATGCCGCGCGGCGCCTTCTTCCTCACCGACACCTATGTGAACGTCGACCCGACGCCCGAGGAAATCGTCTCGATCGCGCTGCAGGCGCGGGACCATCTGCGCCGCTTCAACATCGAGGCGCGGGCGGCGCTGCTCAGCTATTCCAATTTCGGCTCTCGCGACGGCACGACGGCGTTCAAGATGCGGGAAGCTTATCGGCTGCTGAAAGCGCAGGCGCCGGAGCTGATCGTCGAGGGGGAGATGCAGGGGGACCTGGCGCTCTCCGAGGAGCTGCGCGAGCGCTACATCCCCGACACCATCCTCAAGGGCGAAGCCAATCTCCTGATCTTCCCAAATCTCGATTCGGCCAATCTTTCCATGACCTTGCTCAAGGAAATGAACGGCGCGCTGGCGGTCGGGCCGATCCTGATGGGGACGCGGTCGCCGGCGCATATCCTGGCGCCGTCGACGACCAGCCGCGGCATCGTGAACATGGCCGCCATCGCGGCTACGGAGGCCATCGAACAGGCCGAACGGCGCTGACCCCAACGGGCGGCCGCGGTGTCGCGATCAGGTCACAAAGCTGCCGAACGAGCCTTGCAATCGCCCGGCGCCTTGGCTATGTGAAGCGCGCCTCACGGAGCGCCAGCCGTTCCGCTGCTGGGGAATAGTTCAACGGTAGAACAGCGGACTCTGACTCCGTTAATCTTGGTTCGAATCCAGGTTCCCCAGCCAATCCATTTTCGCTGTAATTTCTATCGCTAGCGAAATGCCGGAGCACCCGACCCGAAGCCAATGATATTGGCGCCGGGACGCTTCGCTATTGGGCCGGCGCTGTGATACCCACGACACCATAATAGATGGCGAGTCCGCTGATTTCCTCCGGCGTCAGGCGCTTGGCGATGTCGCGCATCCGCCCGTAATCGTCATTGCTGCGCTCGCCCGAGGCGAAAAGCTGCAACTCCTGCTCGATATAGGAACTGTACTGGTCCCAGAGCACCGGCGCCTCGCGCGGCCGGTCGCGGGCGTCGCCATGGCAGGAATCGCAGGCCGGCAGCGCCCGGTGCGGGTCGCCCTGCTGGGCGAGATGGATGATCGAAGGCGTCATCGACAGTACGGGATGCGCCGCGAACGGCTTGCCGAGGCCGGCATAATAGGCGGCCAGATCGGCGATCTGCTGGTCCGTGAGGCTTTGCGCGATGCCGGCCATGGTAGCGGACCGGCCGCCCAGGCGCGCGCCGCTCTTATAGTCCTGCAATTGCTTGTAGATCGCCTCCGCCGACTGGTGGGTCAGGCGAGGGAAGCTGCCGTCCTGCCCGAGCCCGTCGGCGCCGTGGCAGGCGGCGCACACATCGCCGGCGAGTTGCGCGCCTGCCTGCGGATTGCCCGCCCCGACCTGCCCGAGCGTCGCTACCGTCCAGGTGACGCCCGAGGCCGGATGGGCAGCGGCCGTGCCGCCACCCTCTGCCGCCGTGTCGCCATAGCCCGGAACGCCGAGCGCCCGGCAGACGACGGTGAGGAAGTTGCCGCCGCCCGGCTCGGCCAGCGGCAGGACGATGAAGCCGAAGAAGATCGCCACGAGCGCGAAGGCGCCGATGCCGATGCTGGCCCAGGTGCGCCAGGGCCGGTCGAGTTCCCGGTCGAGCCCGTCATCCGGGGCGGAAATGGGATCGTGTTCGCTCATTCTCGCCTCCTCAATCGAGCCGCTGAACCAGGGCCTGATTGCTGCCGTAGATGAAGAACTGCGCAATCGGGTAGCCATAGGCGACCAGCATCAGCACCAGCACGACGACGTTCCACATGCCGAAGCCGTTGAGCACGGGCGGCAGACGGCGCGGCGGATGGACGGCCATCGCGTAGCGCGTCGGCTGGGTGGAGGGCGCACCGCGGAACAGCGTCGCGAGGTTCCAGATGAAGAGCAGCGCGCTCGCGAGCATGATGAATCCGCCGATCATCGAAACGACGACCCAGGGCGCCCAACCCGCGATCAGCGGATCGGAATAGTCGAAACTCTCGACGCGCCTCGGCTGCCCCTGGAGGCCCAGCATGTGCCAGGGGAAAGTGACGATGACGATGCCGATCGTCCAGAGCCAGAGCTGCAGCCTGACCTGCCGGAGATTGGCGGCCTCATGCCCGGTGAGCCTGGGCCAGATGGCATAGGCGATGGCAAAATACATGATCACCACCGCCCCGCCGAAGATCAGGTGGAAATGGGCGGTCACCCAGGCGGTGTTATGAATCATCGCGTTCATGCCGTAGGACATGTTGACGATGCCGCCGAAGCCGCCGAAGCCGAGCATGAAGAAACTGAGCCCGGTCGCGAGCACCATCGGCTCGCGCCAGGGAAGCTTGGCGACCCACCCGAAAAGGCCCGTGCCGCCCCTCAGCCGGCCGGCGATTTCGAGCGAGGCCGTGATGGTGAAGATGGTGAGGAGCGTCGGCACCGTGACGAGCCCCGTCAGCGCCGACTGCAGGAATTTGAAGCCGCTGCCGTGCTCGGGGTCCATCAGCAGGTGATGCATGCCGACGGGGAGGCTGTAGACCAGGAAAAGGATGAAGCTGACGCGTCCCATGAGATCGGAGTAGAGCCGGCTTCCGGCCGCCTGCGGCACCATGGTGTAAAAGGCGATATAGGCCGGCAGCAGCCAGAAATAGACGATGGCGTGCAGCGTCCAGGAGAAGAGCGTACGGGAAAGGCCGACATCAATGGTATCGGTCCAGCCCAGCGCCGCCGGGATCACCTGAAATAGGAGCTCGGCGGCAACGCCGACCGTGGTCCAGCCCCAGAGGATGGCATTGGCGACGGTGCCGAACATGGCAAGCGGCACCGGCTTGCCGGGGTTTCCCCGCTTCCAGCCGCGCATGGCGATGAGCATGATCGCCACCCATACCCACGAGGCAACGACCACCAGCACAAGCCCGATATAGTAGAAGGCGCTGCCGGTGAGGGGCGGATAAAAGGTATAGAGCACCGACGCCTTGCCGAGCAGGACCGTGACGGCGGCCATCGCCACCCCGACGACTGCCATCCAGAAGGCGATCCAGGCGTAGCGCAGCCCCGGCAAGGGCCGATCGAGCGCGCTGACTGCGACGTAATAGCCGAAGCCCATGGCAAAGAGCGTCGTCAGCACATAGGCCATCAGCGTGCCATGCGCGGTGACCGAGGCGTAATAGGTATCGGGCGAGGCGAAGGGGGCGGGGATGGGGCTCCTGACCCACATCTGCCAGGCGCCCAGGATCGCGGCGAGGCCGAAGACGCCGAACGCCACCCACATATGCGCCAATACGAGTCTACTGATTGGTGATTTCACAGCGCACCTTGTCGTCGGCATCGGGTTTCCATTCGGCGCGGGGAACGACCCGCACGACGCTCCACATGTCGGCATGCCCCGGCCCGCAAAATTCGGTGCAGGGCATCCGATAGTCGCCCGGCGCGGCAAAGCGCGTTTTCACTTCCGACACATAGCCCGGGACGATCATCGTGTCGGTATTGGTGCCGGTGACCAGCAGCGCATGGATCACGTCGGGGCTTGTGGTGCGCATGACCACGGGCGTGTCCGCCGGAACCTCGAGGCATCGCGGCACGAAAGAGAACTGCGTGGCGATGAACCGCACCGTCACCGATCCGTCCAGGTTCTGCGTCGAGCCCAGATTGCCGTCGACGAACTCGCCTGAGACATGCAGGCTCGCCGGGTCGACCCGCTCGACATTGCTTGGCGGATGCAGTGTCGCCGCCGCCGAACCCACCACGACGATGGCGAGCAGCACGCCCACGGCGCCGGCCATGACGGCGCCCCACTGCAGTTCCGCGCGCTGGATTTCGCGTTCGCTTGACCCGGCCATCAGCTTACCGGCCCCCGCTGCAGGAAAACGCCGAAATACATGATCAGCCAGGCGATGAAGAGCAGCGCCACGGCGACACCGCACACGGCGAAGGCACCCCTCGGCACGGTGGCGAGCGCCCGCTTCAGTTCGGGGCTGAGTTCGGCATCATCGAGGGGAAGTCCTGACGGTGCGATCGGCTGTTTCAGGGCCATCGTTCGTCCTCTTTCTGGTCGGTCGGTCTTTTTGGAGATTGGTCCGCTACCGCCGCACCGGATAGCGTTGGGCTCATGGCAATGGGTGGTCATGGGACCTGGTGGAGTCGAATTGTTCAGTCACATGCGTTGCTAGCGGGATTTGGGGGCGGCAAATTTGATCCAGCGCAAAGTGCCTTTGCGATCGCGCTGATCTTCAACGCGTTTTTCGCTGGGTTTGCCGGTGCCGCAATTAGGTCGTCGCACCCGCCATCCGCGTTTGCCCGGTACGCGGGCGCTGCTCCTGCAGCAGCATCACCGCCAGCACCGTCATCCACACCAGTGGTCCATAGACGCTGATGCGCTCGACGAGGCCCATCCACGGGGTCGGCTGATTGGCGGCAATGGCGGCGATCTGCGTGCCGACCACACCGCCCGCGCCCAGCATGGCGAGGACCGTGATCGCCGAATAGATGCGGAAGCCTCGGCCGAAGGCGGCGGCACCAAAGCCGATAAAGCCCAGCATCAGGACGATCGCCGAGATGGCGAAGACGATATGCATCACGTCGGTGTCGTTGAACTGGGTCCCGCGCATGTGCATCGGAGCCAGCCACCCCCAGGCGAAGCTGTTGATCGCAAAGAGCACGATCAGCACCGCCGCCGCCTTGAGGCTCGTCCGTCCTGCCGACGAGAGCCAGACGCCCGCCGCCAGGAAGAGCGTGAGCAGCGTGTAGGGGTACGCCATCGCCATCCAGAAGTCCCGCGAGGGCGCGCCGATTGCCGACAGCTCGCTCACCTGCTGCGCCGTATAGTCATAGCCAGGGTAGAACAGGGTCGAGGCCGCGATATCGGTCAGGATGAAGAACGGCGCCGCGACCATGCCGCATATCAATAGGAGCCGCGCGATGGACATGGGATTCTCCGATCTTTGCCGAGCATGACGGTTGGCCGACCCGAAGTAAGGGGCGACGTCACACCTGCCAGGACTGGGCAGGCCGGGTGCCGGGCTGGGCAGAAACCGGCACGATGCCGGTCACCCCACCGGCGCGGCCGAACAGCACCGTGACCACGATGCCGATGCCGAACAGGGTCAGCAGGAAGCTGATCAGCCAGCCGAGCACCGGAATGAGCGACAGCAGTCCGGCGGCGATCAGTCCCAGGGCAAGCACGCCCAGCCGCGGCCAATTGCCCTCGGCCGGCATCAAGCCGGCGGCGATCCTCTGCGCGAGGAAGAAGGTGCCGGTGATGTAGCCCAGCACGCAGGCCAGCACCGCAAGGACAAGGATGAAGGGAATGAGGATGATGCCGACGATGGTGAACGCCGCGGCCGGCACCAGCCCCAGCATGGCGGCGAATGCCAGCACCCCGACGCCCAGGCTGCGCCAGAAGTGGCGTCCGGCGACCTGCCGCCCGGTTTCATAGGCCGCGGGGGCCAGCATGAGCAGGGCGGCGCCGACGACGAAGAGGAAGAGCCACCAGATCAGGTTGGTGGCCAGGGCGGCGCCGAAGCCCCCGACGAGGCCGGTGGCCCCGCTGCCGGTCTGTGCAGCGATGTCGGGGTTGTTGAGCTGGGCGAACTGCACGCGCTCGGGCGGGGCGACGCTCGCAGGGACCGCGATGGCCTTGGGCGCGTGAATCGAGATGGTACCGCCGACCTTGGCGCCGGGGCCGAATTCGAGCTCGCCTCCATAGAAGTTGAGATCGCCGCCGATGGGCGCCGACAGGGTGAGCGAACGGGCCGAAACCAGCGCGCTGCCGGTCACCGGCGCGCCGAGCGTCACGGTGCCGCCGGCCAGGCGCGCATTTCCGCCTATGGTCGCCGAAGGCTTCACGTCCATGGTGTTGCCGAGGACGCTGAGCGAGCCGGCGACGGGGCCGGATACCTCCACGGTGAGGCCGCCGGCGTAGAGATTGCCGGTGACCGGCGCATCGGCATTGACCGTGACGCCCGCGAGGTGAGCGCTACCGGACACCGGGGCGGAAAGGCTCAAGGTGTTGCCGGCCATAAAGGCGTCGTGGCTGACGGCCGTGGTGATCGAGGGACGGTCGCCGGCGGCGTAACTGTCGCCGGCGAAACTGAATCCGGCGCTGTCGGCCAAGGCGGCCGCGGGTGTCGCGGCCAAAAAGAGGACTGTGAGGATCGAGCGGAACATTTGGTCTCTCCAAAGTCATGATCATCTTTCGATCCTGTTCGGCTTGCGCGCGCATCACCTTGATCTTTCGCAAGCGCTGCGTCCGCCGCCGCTTGATCCATCGCAATGTGGTCGGAGGACATGGCTGGCACCGTGGCGCGACGCAGGAGGTCGGCGATGCCCACCAGGACAATTCAGGTCAGTTTCGACATCGCACGACCTTCCGCACCGGCCGGTGGTCAGGGCCTATGTGCCGGTGAGCCGGGCCGGGCCCGGTACAAAGATCGGCTGAGCACGGGAGAAGGACCGTGAATGTCGCTCTTGCCGGCCCGCCGGCGTCGGCCTCGCGCCGGCGGGCCGCCCTCACGGGCTATTGGGCGTCGATCGTTGCGGCGGTCGGGGTCGCCGCCTATGGCCTCGTCCAGATCCTGCAGGTCATGGGCGGAGTCGCGAACATTCCGGGCGACAGCCTGATCTATGGTACTTCGCTGCTGATCGCGCCGCCGTTCCTGCTGGCGATGCTGGCACTCGACTATCTGGCGCCGGAGGAGCGCAAGTTCTACGGCCACGGGGCGGTGAGCTTCGCCACACTTTACGCCGGCTTCGCGCTGCTGATCTATGTGGTGCAGCTCGGCTCGGTGCTGCCGATGGCTGCAGCCGGTGCCGCGCCATCCGTCCTGCAGGTGACGCCGCACTCACTGTTCTGGACCGTGGATGCGCTCGCCTACATCGCCATGGGGACGGCTGCCTTCTTCGCCGCCTTCATCTTCGACTGGCAGGGGGGCGGCCGAGCGGTCCGGCTGGCGCTGGTCGCCCATGGGTTAATGACCCCGGTGATCGCGGTGGTCTATTTCTACCCCGTCTTTTCGCTTCCCCTGCTGATCCTGGGCTCGCCCTGGCTGGTCACGGCGCTGGCCACGACCGTGCTTCTGGCGCGCGAATTCGGGCGCACGGTCCGCGCCGCTTGACCGCGATCAAAGTGCCGCGCCGGCTCCACTGCTACGGACGCGATATTCTCAACACAGGAGCAAGCCATGGAACTGCGCACAATTCTCGTTGACATGGACGTCGATGGCTACTCGGCCGAACTGCTGCAGGTGGCGATCGATCTGGCCTCGCGGTTCGACGCCCGTATCGCGGCGGTCGCGGCGGCGTCCTTGCAGTTCACATCCGTCAGCCCCGAAGCACTGATGGTCGAGGCAGAGCTCTACGAGTCCCGGCGCAACGAGCTCGAGGACCGGCTCGCCAGTCTCGAAGCGGATTTTCACCGCGCCGTGCCCGAGAGGCTGCGTGGCAATTGCGTGACGCTGCTCGATACGCCGACCTCGGTAGTCGCCAGGGCGGCACGGAAGGCGGATCTGATCCTGACCCAGACGACCGTCCGTGGCGCGGCTCACAGCCTCGACGTCGGCGACGTTTTGTTGACCACCGGGCGACCCGTGCTGATCGTCGGCAACGGCAACGCGCTCATCAAGAGTCAGGCTATCCTGGTCGCCTGGAAGGAAAGCCGGGAAGCGAGGCGCGCTGTCGTCGACGCGCTGCCGCTGCTCAAGCGCGCCTCCTCGGTTGCCCTGGTTACGATCCATGAAGGCGGCGATCGCTTTGCGGAACGCGATGCGCTGAACGACGCGGAAGCGTGGCTGAAATCCCACGACGTCAAAGTCGAGTCCGCCATTCACGCGCCGCGCGGCAGCTACAGCGAGACATTGTCCGTCCTCGCCCGCGACGCCGGCGCCGGTCTGGTCGTCGCCGGCGCCTATGGCCACGGGCGCTTGCGTGAATGGATCCTCGGCGGGGCCACGCAGGAGCTGCTGGCCGCCTCTGCGCTCAATCGCTTCATGTCGAACTGATCGGCCGGCGGCACGGGAGAACCAGATGAGCGAAACGTTTCAGGGCAGGGTGGCGATCGTAACCGGCGCCGCCTCGGGAATCGGCGCCGCGATCGCGCGGCAGCTGGCCGCCGGAGGGGCGAAGGTGATCGTCGCCGATCGCGACAAGGCCGGCGCGGATGCCGTCGTCGCTGACGTCAGGGGCAAGGGCGGCGAGGCGTCGCCCTTCGCGATCGATGTTGCCGACGCAGCGGCGGTCGAGGCGATGGTGGGCTTTGCCGAGCGCCAATATGGCGGGTTGCACCTGGCCGTCAACAATGCCGGGATCGGCGGTCCCAGCGCCGCGGCGGCCGATTATCCGCTCGATGGCTGGCATCAGGTCATCAATGTCAACCTCAACAGCGTCTTCTACTGTGTCAAATATGAGATAGCGGCCATGTTGCGCTCGGGGGGCGGCGCAATCGTCAACATGTCGTCGATCCTCGGCAGCGTCGGCTTCGCCAACGCCATCGCCTATACGGCCGCCAAGCACGGCCTGCTCGGCCTGACCAAGGTCGCCGCCATGGAATATGCCAAGCAGAACATCCGCGTGAACGCGGTGGGGCCCGGCTTCATCGACACGCCGCTGCTGTCCCACAACCTCGACGAGGCGACCCTCAAAGTCATTGCGGGCATGCATCCCATCGGCCGCCTCGGCCGGGCCGAGGAGGTGGCCGCGCTCACCTGCTTCCTGCTGTCGGATGGCGCGTCCTTCATCACCGGCAGCTATCACCTGGTCGATGGCGGCTATGTCGCCCAATGACGCGCCCATACCTGCAAGCTCCAAAGGAAGTGCTTTCATGAGCCACGCCCATACCTGCGTCTGGATCGACCACCGCGAAGCGCGGGTCTTCGACATCGGGCTCGAGGGAGCCAATGAAGCGACAGTTCGCGAAGCCGGTCCGCATCGGCACATTCACCGCAAGGCCGATCACGTCCATGGAGGCAAGGACCCGCCGGACGAGCGCTTCCTGGGCCAGGTGGCCGACGCGCTGGGCGGCGCTCGGGCGATCTTGATCGCCGGCCCCGGGCTCGCCAAAGACCAGCTCGCTACCTACCTCACGCATCGCCGGCCGGAAATCGCCGCCCGGGTCTGGGGCATGGAGACGCTGGATCGGCGGTCCGATGGGGAGATCGTCGCAAATGCGCGGCGTTTCTTCCGCGGCGCGGACAGGATGCATGGCTGAGGCGGGCGGCAGCTCGTTCTGGCTGGGCGATGCCGAAGCGGCGCTCAAGGAAGTGCAGAGCTCGACGGAGGGGCTTTCCTCCGCCGAGGCGGCGGCCCGGCTGCAACGCCAGGGGCCCAACCTCTCGATCGCCGAGCGGCGCAGCAATGTCCTTGCCAAGCTGGCGCGGCGGCTGGCCGAGCCGCTGATCGCCATCCTGCTGATCGCGGCCCTGGTTTCCGGCATTACCGGCGACTGGCAGAGCTGTATCGTCATCGTGCTCATCGTGTTCTGCTCGATCGGCCTCGATATTTTCCAGGAGCAGAAGGCCGAAGCGACGATCGAGGCGCTGAAGCGCTCGGTGGCGGTGAAGGCCGATGTGCTCAGGGACGGCGCGCTGCGCTCCATTCCGGTCGCCGATATCGTGCCGGGCGACATCGTCGATCTGCGGGGCGGCGATCTGGTGCCCGCCGACGGCATTGTGCTGTCGAGCAATGGCGCAATGGCCGACGAGGCGGCGCTGACGGGCGAACCCTATGGCGTCGAAAAGCGGCCGGGCCCCTCTACCGGCGCAACGCCGGCCGACGCATTCAACGCATTGTTTGCCGGCACCAGCCTTACCAATGGCGAGGCGCGCATGCTGGTGATGGCCACGGGCGCCGCGACGCGCTTCGGCGGCATAGCGGCCTCGCTGGAGGAGCAAGGACCGCCTGCCGCCTTCGAGCGCGGCGTGCATGCGCTCGGCATGCTGATCCTGCGCCTTACCGGCTTTCTGGTGCTCTTCGTGGTATTGGCGCAATTGCTGCGGCACGGGCTGACGCTCGAGGGCTTCCTGTTCGCCGTGGCGCTGGCCGTGGGCCTGACGCCGGAATTGCTGCCGATGATCACCACCGTCACGCTGGCGCGCGGCGGCGAACGCATGGCGCGGCTCAAAGTGGTGGTGAAGCGGCTTTCGGCCATCCACGACCTCGGCGCCATCGATGTACTGTGCACCGACAAGACCGGCACGCTCACCGAGGCGCGCATCGTGCTCTCCGGCAGTTTCCGGGCGGATGGCGCCGACAGCGCGCGCGTGACGGACCTGCTCCGGCGCAATAGCCGCTTCGCGCGAGGTGTCCGCAGCGGCCTCGATGCGGCGGCCATGGAGGGCGCGACGGGCGACGATAAGTGGTCGCTGGTCGACGATGCGCCTTTCGATTTCCAGCGCCGCCGCGCCGCCGTGCTCGTGACCGACGGCAAGGTCCGGCAGCTGATCGCCAAGGGGGCGCCCGAGGCGATGCTGGATTTATGCAACGCCGTCGAGCAGGCGGACGGCACGCCTGCGCAACTCGATGGGGCGGCAAAGGCGCGGATCGAGAAGCTCGTTTCCGCCAAGGGTGGGGAGGGCTTGCGCCTGCTCGCCGTCGCGCGCCGCGACATGCCGAGCGGGCAGGCGGCGATTTCTCCCGCCGACGAGACGGATATGGTGCTGGTCGGGTTTGCCGCCTTCATGGACCCGCCCAAGGCCTCGGCAGCCGGTGCCGTGGCGCGGCTCCATGCCGCCGGCGTGCGGGTCAAGATCATCTCCGGCGATGCACGCGCGGTGGTGGAGCATGTGGTGGGGGCGCTGAAGCTGCCCTCCCATGGCGTGCTGGAGGGCAGCGAGATCGACCATATGAGCGATGCGGCCCTGGCGCGGCGCGTGGGATCGGTCGATCTTTTCGCGCGGATTTCGCCCGAGCAGAAGCGGCGCATCGTCATGGCGCTGCGCCATCGCGGCCACACGGTGGGCTTCATGGGCGACGGCATCAATGATGCACCGGCGATCCATGCGGCGGATGTCGGTATTTCGGTCGATGGCGGCACCGATGTGGCGCGCCAGGCGGCCGACATCATCCTGCTGGCGCCCGAGCTCGGCGTGCTCGCCGATGGCGTGGCCGAGGGCCGGCGGACCTATGCCAACATCATGAAATATGTGCGGATGGGGACCAGCTCGAATTTCGGCAATATGCTCTCCATGGCGGCGGCGTCGGTGTTCCTGCCCTTCCTGCCGCTCGCCCCGCTCCAGGTGCTGCTCAACAATCTGCTCTACGACCTGTCGGAGATCGGCATTCCCTTCGATGCCGCCGATGCCGAAGACCTGGCGCATCCCAAGACCTGGAACATGAAATCCGTGCTGCGCTTCACCCTCGTCATGGGGCCGCTCTCCTCGGTATTCGACATGCTGACCTTCGCCTGGCTGCAACTCGGTCTCCATGCCCCGGTCGCGAGCTTTCGTACCGCCTGGTTCGTCGAATCGATCGCCACGCAGATTCTGGTGATCTTCGTCATCCGCACCGCCCGGCCCGTATGGAGCAGCCGGCCGGATCGCGTATTGGTCGCGAGCTCGCTGGATGGGCTGGCGCTCGCCCTGCTCTTGGCCCTGACGCCGCTGGGCGGCTTTGTCGGTTTCGGGCCGCTCGAGCCGGTGGCGCTTGCCGGCATCGCGGCCATAACGGCGGTCTATCTGGGGATGGCCGAATTGCTGAAGCGGTTTGCCCTGGGGCCGCAGGAAGGGGTCAGGGCACGAGCACTGCGGCGCCTTCGAAGCGTCCGGCCCTGAGGTCCGCCAGCGCCTCGTTGGCGCGTGCGAGCGGATAGGTGGTCGTCTTGGTCTTAACCCCGGCACGCCGGGCGATGTCGAGGAATTCGTGGCCGTCCGCCCGCGTGAGATTGGCCACCGACAGAATTTCACGCTCTTCCCACAGAATTTCATACGGAAATTGCGGAATATCGCTCATGTGGATGCCGCCGCAAACCACCTTGCCACCCTTGGCCACGGCACGCAGCGCCACCGGCACCAAGGCCCCGAGCGGCGCGAAGATGATCGCAGCGTCGAGCAATTCAGGGGGCGCTTCCTCCGAGCTTCCGGTCCAGGCGGCGCCGAGCGAGCGCGCCATTTCCTGCCCCGCGGCGTCGCCTTCCCTGGTGAAAGCATAGACTTTCCGGCCCTGCCAGCGGCAGACCTGGGCCAGCACATGCGCCGCTGCGCCGAAGCCATAGAAACCTATGCGCTCGCCTTCGCCGGCCATGCGCAGCGAACGCCAGCCGATGAGGCCGGCGCAAAGCAGCGGTGCCGTCGCGACAGGGTCGTCGAAGCCGTTAAGTTCAAAGGCGAAAGCGGCATCGGCGATGACGTGCGTGGCATAGCCGCCATCGCGCGTGTAGCCGGTAAACAGCGGGTCATCGCAAAGGTTTTCCCGGCCCGAGCGGCAATAGGGACAGACCCCGCAGCTATGCGCCAGCCAGGGCACGCCGACCCGCGTTCCCAGGGCCGGCGCAGATATCCCGGCTCCCAGCATGTCGATGATGCCGACGATTTCGTGTCCCGGAACGATGGGCAGTCTGGGGCGGGGCAATTCGCCGTCGACGAGATGCAAATCGGTGCGGCAGACACCGCAGGCCTCGACCTTCACCCGAATCTGGCCGGGGCCGGGGAGGGGATCGGGCCGCTCCTGCATGACAAGTGGTGTGCCCGGGGCGCTGAGGACCATGGCTTTCACGGCTCTTTTCCCGTCCGGCCTGCTATTTATCGAGCAGCTTTCGCAGCCGTTCAGTCAGTTCCACGGCGGTATAGGGCTTGCGCAGCCAATTGCCGGATGCCTGCTCCCGCCCCGCGACTACCGGCTCGGCATAGCCGGAGGTGAACAATATCTTGATATCGGGCCGGCGCGCCCGAACTTCGACCGCCAATTGGTCGCCGGTCATGCCCCCAGGCATCACAACGTCGGTGAAAAGCAGGTCGATATCGGGGTTTTCGGCGAGCTGCGCCAGCGCTTCGGCGCCGGTCTCCGCCTCGATGACGGAATAGCCGGCCGCCAGCAGACGCGCCTTGGTGACGCGGCGAACGCGAGGATCGTCCTCGACCAGCAGGATGTGCTCGTCGGCCGCCGAAAGCACCGGAGCCGCAGCCGCGGGGACCGGGTGGCCGGCCGCCAAGACGTCCGGCTGCTCGGCCGGCAGGAAGAGCCGCACGCTCGTCCCGCGCCCGACATCGCTGTAGATCTGCACATGCCCACGGGACTGCTTGACGAAGCCATAGACCATGCTGAGCCCCAGCCCGGTCCCCTGGCCGGTGGGCTTGGTCGTGAAAAACGGCTCGAAGGCGCGCTGCTTCGTTTCGGGCGACATGCCCGCGCCGGTGTCGGTCACCGAGACCAGCACGTACTCGCCGGCGCGGACTTCCGGGTACATCTGCGCGTAATCGGCGTCGAGATGGGCGGGCGCGATCTCGATCGTCAGGCGTCCGCCGTCGGGCATCGCATCGCGCGCGTTGAGCACCAGGTTGAGCAGCGCATTCTGCAACTGCGTGCCGTCGACCATGGCGAAGTTGGCGCTGCCGCTGGTAATTGTGCGGAATTCGATGGTTTCGCCCAGCGTACGACGCAACAGGTCGGAAAACCCCGAAACAAGCACGCCCACATCCGCCAGCCTGGGGCTGAGCGGCTGGCGACGGCCGAAGGCGAGGAGCTGGCCGGTCAGCTTGGCGCCATCGGCGGTAGCCGCCTGCGCTTCCGCCAGCAATTCGCGCTGCCGCGGATCGGTGAGCTTCATCTCGAGCATTTCGAGATTGCCGGAAATCACCGTCAGCAGATTGTTGAAGTCATGGGCGAGGCCGCCGGTGAGCTGGCCGACCGCTTCCATCTTCTGGGCCTGCCGAAGCTCCTCTTCCATCCTGTGGCGGCTGGTCAGGTCGCGGACGAAGCCGGTGAAGATGCGCCGGCCGCTCGCCACGGCCTCGCCCACGGCCAGCTCCATCGGAAATATGGTGCCGTCCTTGCGCAGACCGTCGACCACGCGGCCATAGCCGATGATGTGCCGTTCGCCGGTGGAGCGGTAGCGGGCGATGTAGCCGTCATGCGCCTCCCGGTAGGGGGAAGGCATAAGCATCTTGACGTTCCGGCCGACGACTTCTGCCGCGTCATAGCCGAAAAGGCGTTCGGCGGCGGCGCTGAAGGAGGTCACATTGGCGTCCTCGTCGATCACCACCATGGCTTCGGGGACCGTGTCGAGGATGGACCGCAGATGCGCCTCGCGGTCGGCGAGGTCGCGTTCCGCCTCCCGGAGCGGCGTGATGTCGTTGTCGGTTTCGATAATAGCCTTTACGCCGCCGGGCAGGGCGGGAGAGATGAGCTTGCTGGCCAGGTAGATCGTCCGGCCGTCCCGGTGATGGTGCGTCACTTCGCCCATCCATATGCCCCTGTCGCGCACTTCGTCGTAGACGGCTTGCAAGGGCATGGGGAAGACGGGGCGAAGCAAGTGCTGCAAGGGCCGGCCGATCGCCTCGTCGCGACGCCAGCCGTAAAGCTCCTCGCAGCCCCTGCTCCAGCGGGTGACAACACCGTCGAAGCCATAGGCAATGATGTTGCCGTCATCGAGCACGCGGACAATTTCGTCGAGGAGTTGTTCGCCCATAATGGCTCCGTTCAGGCGTAGGCGCGACTATCGAAATTCTCTTCTTCGCCGTCAACGACAGCCAGCGCGAGCAGCGCACCCGGACGCTTGATGACGATCTGATGCCGTCCCGCCGAAATTACGATCCCTTTGGACGACAGGCGGGTCATAACGCGGGAAACCGTTTCGATGGTCAATCCCAGATGGTCGGCCATGTCGAGCCGGGTCATGGGAAGCGGTACGATCGAAGGGATTTCACCGTCATCGGTCCGCCGCCGGGCGAGAGACAGCAGGAAGCTGGCGACCCGCTCGTCGGCATTCTTGCGCGCGAGCAGCACAAGCTGGTCCTGCGCCGCGGCCATCTGCTCGCTGAGGCGCTCCATGAGCTGCGGACGCAGACCCGGCAGGCGTTCGACGGCGTCCTCAAAGCGGCGCCGGCCGAGGCGGCGGAAAACGGCGGGTTCGATCGCTTCCACCGCGGCGAGGTAGGTGTCGCCATAACCGACGCCCAGTACGTCGCCGGCGAAGACGAAGCCGGTGATGACGCGGCGCCCGTCGCTCAGGATTCGGACCGTCCGCAACGCGCCCGAGGTGATCTCGAAGACGTGCATCGCATCGTCGCCCTGGAAGAACAGCGACTCGCCGGCTTCGAGCGTTTCGGCTACCTGGCCCGCAAAGAGCTCGGTCAGCGATTTGGGCTCGCCGGCCGCCAAGGCGCCGCCGACGATCGAAAGACTTACGCTCGACTTGCGAGTGGTGGCCTGAATCAACATTTTCCGCTCCCTGATGCATCGTGTTGCATAGGTGCAGGTGACCCCCGCGGCGTAACACGCCGATTATTCGCGTGGCACAGAGCGTGCGAATTGGTTACAGTTCGTGACAGGGATACCAAGCCAATCTAGCCAATGTCAGATACAGCGCCCGATTTGCGGTCCGGGCATATTCTGGTTGTCGACGACGATAGCCGGGTCAGGCAGATGCTCGTCCGCTACTTCGAGGACGAGGGGTATAGGGTCACGGCGGTGCCAGACGGCGTCGGCCTGCGGCGCGTGCTGGCGGGGAGGGATGTCGACCTGATCCTGCTCGACGTCGTGCTCCCGGGCCAGGACGGCTACGCACTGGCGCGCGAAGTGCGGGCGCATTCCGACCTGCCGATCATTATGCTGACGGGTCGGGACGACGTGACGGATCGCGTTGTCGGGCTCGAGATCGGCGCGGACGACTACATCGCCAAGCCGTTTCACCTGCGGGAAGTGCTCGCCCGGGTGCGCAGCGTGTTGCGGCGGCGTCGGCCGGCGGCTGCTCCGGTGGCGGCGGAAACGCCACCAGCGGAGGTCTATCGCTTCGACGGGTGGCTGCTGGATATCGGACGCCGGGAGCTGACCAATGCCGCCGGCGGCCATGTCGAGCTCACGACGGGTGAATTCGACATGCTGGTGACCTTCGTGCGCCACCCGGGGCGGGTTATGACGCGCGATATGCTGATGGAGCTGACGCGGGGCCGGAACTGGGACGCGTTCGATCGCACCATCGACGCGCAGATCGCCCGGTTGCGTAAGAAGATCGAAGAAGTTCCCGCGGAGCCTCGCCTGATCAAGTCGGTGCGAGGCGTCGGCTATGTCTTCGCCGGCCGCACGGAACCGTAGCGGCCGGCGAAGCTGGTCGGCGCCACCATGGGCGGCGGTAGGCCGACCATTGCCCGGCGCTAGAGAACCGTAAGCCGGTCCTCCACTTCCTGCACGCCGGGGGTAGCCCAGGCGGCGCGTTCGGCAACGCTGCGATCGTGCCAGGCCTCGACGGTGCCGGTCAGGGTGACGCGGCCGCCGGTGACATCGACATGAATACGGTCAGCCCTGAGGTCGGCGTCGCGCAGCATGGCCTGCTCGATCCGGCGACGGATATCGGACCGCTCGGCATGCGGGCGGACCGTGATGGCGTTGGCGATGCCGAGAACGCCGCCGAGCTTCTGCACTGCCTGCTCTGCGGCAGCGCGCTCGAAACCCCAGTTGACTTCCCCGCTGAGCGTGACCCAGCCGTTCTGCACCTTCACCTGCACCGCGTCGTCGGGGATCGTGGTATCCCAGTCGATGATCCGGACCGCGCGGGCCGCGATCTCGTCGTCAGCCACCCGTTTATGGTTCGCGTAGCGGACGGTGATCTCCTGCGCCAGGCCGCGCACCCCCCGGATGCGGGCGGCACAGTGCTCGGCCGCAAGCTTTTCCGCATAGGTGCCGACATGGCCGCTGAGGGTGACGATGCCGTTCTCTACCGTCACGCCAATGCCGGAGGCGTCGAGGCTGGTGTCGAATTCGAGTTCACTCTCGACGAGTTCCTTGAGGTCGAGGTCGTTCATGGCTTTCCTCCGTTGAGTTGCCGGCCGATATTCGCGCCGGTCTTGAGGTGCGCCTTGCGCTGGATCAACCGCTAGGGCGCGCGGGCGGGTCAGTTTTCCGAGCCTGGCATCGGCGGCTCGGGCGGTGGGGCTTCCGCGGCTGTAGCGGGCGGTTCCGGCGCTTCGGATAGCCGCGTCGTCCGCTCACAAACCAGCACACCCGCCTGCCCGTCGGATTGATCGGGATCAATTGTACGGCCCGCAGCGCGGCCTAAGGAGGATCGAGACGTCGAACTACTCAGGAGATCGAAATGCGCGTGCAGGAAGTGATGACCAAGCAGATTACGGGCACCACGCCAGAGGCACCCATCCTGCAGGCGTTGAAGCTGATGGTCGACCATCGGATCAGCGGGCTGCCTGTGCTGGACGAGAACCATCGCGTGGTCGGCATGCTGACCGAGGGCGACCTGCTGCGGCGTGCCGAGCTGGGCACCGAGGAGGAAGGACGACCGGGCTGGCTCTCCTTCCTGACGAGCTCGGGCAAGCTGGCGGACAACTACGTGCATACGCATGGCCGCAAAATTGGGGAGATCATGTCCGGCGGTCCGGTCACGGTGTCCGCCGACGCCTCTCTGGAGGCCGCCGTGGAGCTGATGGAGAAGCACCACGTCAAGCGGCTGCCGGTTGTCGACGCGGCCGGGCAAATCGTGGGCATCATTGCCCGGTCGGATATCGTGAGGTCGCTCTACGAGGCGCTTTCGCGGCAGGCACCGGCGGCGGATGATGCGCAGATCACGGCAACTATCCTCGCGCAGCTGAAAAGCCAGCCCTGGATAGGGCTCGACAGCATCAAGATCAGCGTCCGAGACGGTGTGGTCGACCTCGACGGGACCATATTCGACGAGCGGCAGCGCACCGCGATCAAGGTGCTGGTGGAGAACACGCCCGGCGTAAAGCGACTTACTGACCATCTGGTCTGGATCGAGCCGATGTCGGGGCTGGTGCTGACGCCGGAAGGCGAGGAGCAGGAGCCGGGCCCGGCCGCCAACATGGTGGCCTGACGACTAGAGCATTTCACGTTCTGGCTGAGTCAGAACGTGGACACAAGAAAGGACGTGGGTCACGGCGCAGGTGTGAATGTCAGGAGTCCTGTTGCCGCCAGCAGCACGACAACCACCCAAGGCGGCACCTTCCAGACGGTGAGCAACAGAAAGCCTGCCAGTGCTATCGCAAAGTCGGCCGGGCGAAGGACGGCGTTCGTCCAGATCGGGTCGTAAAGCGCAGCGGCGAGGATGCCGACGACGGCCGCGTTGGCGCCGCGCATGGCCGCTTGCGCCGAGCGATAGCGGCGGAAGGCATCCCAGAAGGGCAGCGTCCCGACAAGCAGCAGCAGGCCCGGCAGGAAGATGCCCGCCAGGCTCACAATGGCCCCGATTATTCCATTCGGCCACGGGTGCATGACGGTGCCGAGATAGGCTGCGAAGGTGAAGAGCGGACCGGGCACTGCCTGGGCTGCGCCATAACCGGCGAGAAAGTCGCCCTGGCTCACCCAGCCCGGCTGCACCACGGCGGCCTGCAGCAGCGGCAGCACGACATGACCGCCGCCGAAGACCAAGGCACCCGAGCGATAAAACGCATCGAAAACGGCCAGTCCTTGCCATTTTGTCGCCGCCCCTATGAGCGGTGGGGCGACGAGCAGAATCGTGAAAACCGTCAGCGCGGCGATGCCGAGCGATCGTGGAACGCGGAAACCGAGCTGGTCGGCAGCAGGCTCGTCCGTTTGCCGGCAGAGCCAGAGGCCGGCAAGACCGCCGAGGCCGATCGCAGCGATCTGGCCGACCGAGACCGGCGCGAAGGTTGCGATCAGCACGGCGGCGAGCGCGATCCCGGCGCGTTGCCGATCGGGTGCCAGGCTCCGAGCCATGCCCCAGACCGCCTGCGCCACGACCGCCACAGCGACCAGTTTCAGGCCGTGCAGCAGGCCGCCCGCGATCGGCCCCGTGAGCGCCGAGGTGGCGTAGGCGAAAGCGACAAGCAGGATGGCCGACGGTAGCGTGAACCCGGTCCATGCAGCGAGCGCCCCGAAGAGGCCGGCGCGGCGGAGGCCCAGCGCGAAGCCGACCTGGCTGCTGGCCGGGCCGGGCAGGAACTGGCAGAGCGCGATGAGATCGGCATAGGCCCGCTCGTCGAGCCAGCGGCGGCGCAGTACCAGTTCGGTCCGGAAGTAGCCGAGATGGGCAACAGGTCCTCCGAACGAGGTGAGACCGAGCCGCAGGAAGGTGCCGAATACTTCGCCGGCAGTACCCGCGCGGCTCGCATTTTCGGGCGCCTCATCCATGGTCTGCCTCCCCCCGCGTCGAACAGAGCATTTCCGGATGGCGAACGGAATTGCCTTTTTCCGTCACCTTCAACCTCAAGAAGCTTCTGCGGGGCTGGTCCGTGAAACGGTGGTGGTGAAGCTGGCCGATAGCAGCACGCCCCTGCCTTACGACATGAGCCAGCAAAGGCTGGCATGTGGACCCTGCTCAAGGTGACGTGAACGCGACGAGTGGTCGGGCCCGAGGCCCGGCCGCCATCCATCACGCCGCGGTGCCAGCCGGCGACATGCGGTTCAGCAGCCGATCCTTCAGCACATAGTGGTGAAACAGTGCGGCGCCGGCGTGCCCGACGACGAGGATCGCGATCGCCCAGGCGGTGAGGTCGTGAAGGTTTTCCAGGGCGTGGCCGGTTGCGCGATCTGGCGTGAACGGATTGGGGATATCGAATAGGCCGAAGAACGACAGTTTGCCTTCGTCGTTGAGCCAGCCCAGGAAGATGCCGAGCGCGGCCTCGAGAGCCAGCAATGCGTAAAGCAGCCAATGCACGGCCCGCGCGGCGACATCCATCAGGCCGGAATTGGCGGCCGGCAGGCGGCGGCCGGCCAAGGCGCGCCAAAGCAACCGGGCGACGACGACAACCGCGAAGACGATGCCGAACGACATGTGCAGCCCTTCGAGACGGTGCAGGTGCCATTCGCGTGGCGTGTAGCGCCAGAGCCAGGCGGTGCCGAGCAGGAATGCGACGAGCGCAACGGTAAGCCAGTGGAAGGCGATGGTCACGCGATCATAGGACTTGAGGGACATGGGATCATTCACGGAGGACATGCTCGTGCTCATTTGCAAGTTCAGGGAGGAGTCCGGCTCTCAGGCGAGGCCGGGGAAGAAATCGGTGCGGATGCGCCAGGGCGGCACGCCCATGCCGCGTAGAATCCGCCTGACCGCCGCGACCATCGGCTGCGGCCCCGAGATGTAGAACAGGCGGTCGGCATAATCGGGAATATGGGTGCCGATCGTGTCGGCATCGATCACCCCCACCGACATGCCCGGTTCGGCGCCCTCGCCATCCATGACGACATAGTGCGTCGGTATGCCGAGGCGTTCGCGGGCGGCTTCCAGCACGTCGCGATAGGCAATATCGGCGGCGCTGTTGCAGCCATAGAGTATCGTGATCGGCCTGAGGCTGCCGGATGCCGCCAGTTCCTCGACGAGCATGGAGCGGAACGGCGTAATGCCTATGCCGCCGGCGATGAAGGCGATCTTCGTCGCGCGCCTGGCGGGGAGGGTGAAGCTGCCGGCGAGCTGCGAGGCCGAAATCGTATCTCCTGGCCTGAGCGCCGCCAGACGCCGCTTGAAGGCGCTGCCCCCGGGATAGAATTTCACCCCCAGCCGCACCTCGGCCTCGGACGGCCCCGAGGCGATGGTGAAGTAGCGTCGATTGCCGCGATCGTCGGGGTGGCGCAGCGGAATGGTCCATTCAAGATATTGGCCGGCGGCGAAAGCAAGCCGACGGTCGGCGCGGAACACGAAATCGAAGACGTTCTTGCCCGCTTCCTCGATGCGCTCCAGCGTCAGCGTCGTCCGGCCGGCCGGGCTCACCGCCAGCGTCAGCAGATTGCCGACCAGAAGAGCGGTTTCGGGGGCGAAGTAGAAGCCGGCGATCGCGATATTGGGCGAGGCGAGAAAGCCCACCAGCGCGCCATAGGCGAGCCGCCACAGCTTGTGCTGCGGGGCCGTCAGCGGCTCGGTCAGCATGACGAAGGCGAAGAAGAAGAACGGCGAGCGGAGGAAGGTGCCTTCGAGCTGGGTCGCATAATCCGCCGGCGCTGAGGTCAGGAGCGTTGCCGCGATATTCACCAGCGCGAACACGATTACGAGGTCGAAGCGGCGAAGCTTTCGCGTCACCAGCAGGCCGCCGACCAGCACGAGCGGCAGCAGCGGCACCACGCCCGAGACCCACCAGCTCGCCGGCTGGTCGACGGCGAAGCCGGCCAGCGCCACGCCGAAAGCCGCCGGGTTGAAGACGTGCCGGCGGCGGACCGAGAGCATGTATTTGGAGGCCGTTGCCCAGACCGCGACGGCAACGAGCAGGCCGTCGCCTTCGAGATTGGCCGGCTGAACCGGATCGACGATCAGGGCCAGGATGAGCGCGGTGATGTAGACGCTCTCCACATTGGGTACCGCCCGGAAAACCCAGGCGAAGAGCTGGTTGACGAGGAGGCAGGCCGCGGTAAGCAAAACCGTCGACCATAGAAGTGCCGCCGGATCGACGGGGACCAGCTTGAACAGGCCGAGCAGAAACGCCGCGGCCGCCAGCGCACCCAGATAATAGAGCACCAGCCGGTACATCGTTATCCGGTTGGTGATGGCATCGATGAAGTCGATCATCGGGCTTCCAGCCTCCGAAAGCCGCTTGTCATGGTGGCGGTGCCGTGCCGGTCGATGGCGTAGCCTTCGAGCCCCGGCGTCGCCTCGATGAAGCCGATACCGTCGCGCCCCATGGCGAAGGCGGCGGTAGCGAAGCGGTCCGCGTCGCAGATGTCGCCGGCGACCACCGTCAGGCCGACGATTTCCGACAAGACCGCGCTTGGCGCGTGCGGATCGTAAATATGGGCGCCCCGCACATAGCTGCCCGAAGTCGCAACACCGGCATTGCCCGGCTGCAGCACCTTGACGATCCGGGTTTCGTCGAACGGATTGCGGATGCCGACCCGCCACGGCGCGCCGAGATCGTTATGGCCGGCGCATTGCACGTCGCCGCCGGCTTCCACGCAATAGTCCGAAAGCCCCATCGCGGCGATCAGCCGGGCCGCCTTGCGGATGGCCCAGCCCTTGACGATCCCCGAAGGATCCATCCGGCCGTCGGGGCGCATGATGTCGAAATAGCCGTCGGTCGCAATTCGCGTGGCTTCGGCGAGCTCCAGCACCTCGCGCGTGTCCGCGCTCACCGCCTCGGGCGCGATTTCGCAGCGGTTGAGCGCCGACACCTCGCTTTCCGGCTTGAAGGGGCTGAAGCGGGCGTCGACCTCTTCGAACCAGGCGAAAGCGGCGGCGACGGCGTCCGGATTGGCTGCATCGATGGTGATCGGCATGCCCATGATCAGCCGGGTCTCACGCATCGCCGCATCTCACGCGTTGTTGCCGCCCTGGGCGCCGCCGGCCTGCTTGAGGGCGCTCTGGAGCGAGCGCTGATAGGCTTGGCTGGTGAGCGTGGCGCCCGAGATCGTATCGACATTGGCGCTCTGGTTGGCGATGGCCTCCTGCTCGAGATAGGGGAGCACCTGGTCGCTGATGGCGCGTGACCGGCGGCGGTCGCTGGGATATTGCAGCATGTGCACCGCGGTGAGCCTGCCGCCTTGCACCACCGCTTCGACCTGAATGCGTCCCCAATAGGCGTCGACCGACGGTCCCTTGAAGCTGCCGTCACGCAGTGCTCCGGCAGCGACCTGTGCCTGGGCGACCGTGCCGTTCGTCGCCGGCGCGACATCAGCCACCGGCAGGAGGCCGCCCGCGGCACCCGGGGCGACCAGGCGCATCGGCGAGAGATTGCCGTTGGGCGGCGCCGCCGGCGGGGCAGGGAGTGTCACGCCGTCGGTGGGCGCGGCTGAGTTCGCGGGCATCGGGCCGAGGGGCAGATTGGCGGTATCGCCGCCGTGCTCGCGTTCGAACGCCACATAGGCGCCGGACGCGGCGAGCACGGCCAGGGACAGCAGGACCTTCTTCATGGTGGAACCCGGATTGGTGAACATCGTGCCGGGATGTTGTGCGCCTCACCTGACGCCAGCCTGAAGCGCCGAGGCGCCATCGTTCAGGCTGGTGTAAGCTTGGTGGCCGAAAGCCGCCGGGCGAGGACCGATGCGCATCCTGTTGATCGAAGACGACGCCACGCTGGGTGAAGCCGTGCGCGACCATGTCGCTGCCGACGGCCAGACCGTCGACTGGGTTCGCCGGCTCGACGATGCCGAGGCAGCGGTGGCGACCACGCCTTTCGACCTGATCCTGCTCGACCTCAACCTGCCGGACGGGCGGGGGCTGGATTTCCTGAAGCGGCTGCGGCGGGAGGGGGAGACGCTGCCGGTCATCATCCTCACGGCGATGGATCAGATTTCCTGGCGTATCGACGGGCTCAATGCCGGCGCCGACGACTACCTCGTCAAGCCGTTCGATCTCAGCGAACTCAGCGCCAGGGTCGCCGCGGTATCCCGCCGCTATCTGGGCAATCCCAATCCGCTGCTCAAAATCGGCGATCTCGAAATCGACCTCGTACACCGCGCGGTGCTGCGCGGCGGCGCCGTGACGGATGTAACCGCGCGCGAATGGTCGGTGCTCGAGCGGCTGCTGCGCCATCCGGGCGCCGTCGTGTCGAAGGGGCAATTGGAGGACACCCTTTATGCGTTCGGCGCCGAGGTGGAGAGCAACGCGGTGGAAGTCTATGTCAGCCGGCTGCGGCGCAAGCTCGGCCGCGATATGATCACTACCGTCCGAGGGCTCGGTTACCGGATCGCCGTGCAATGAAATCCCCATCGAGCGGCAGCATCACCCGGCGGCTGATCATTTTGCTGACCGTCAGCACAACCCTGTTTTGGCTGGCGGGCGCATTGGCCTCGAGTGGCATATTGCGGCAGGAACTCAATGCGAGCTCCGATGGCGCGCTCGTCGAGACGGCCCGCCGGCTGTTGCCGCTCACCGTCGATTCGCTCGAAGACCGGCAGGACGCGCGCGACGTCCGGGAAGTTCACCACTTCCGAGAGGCGCATGAGCGCGGCCTGGCCTACCAGGTGCGCGACAAGAGCGATCGCCTGTTGCTCAAATCCGACGATGCCCCGGCGAACAGCTTCGACCCCTCGGCCTGGTCGGGCTTCAGCGAAGTTGGGGGCTTCCGCGTCTATTCGCTGGGCGACGCGCAGAGCGGACTGACCATCCAGGTCGCCGAACCCATGGCGCGGCGCGACCAGGCGCTGCTGTCCAATACCCTCATGCTGCTGTTGCCGCTGCTGCTGCTCATTCCGCTCAGCATCGCCGGAATCTGGCTTGCCGTGCGCCGCGGGCTGGCGCCGCTGACGACGCTGCAGCAGGAGATTTCCGCCCGCAGCAGCGCCAATCTCAGCGCCATAGCCGTTGACGGACTCCCGGCGGAATTGACGCCGATCGCCGGCGCGCTCAATCATCTCATCGACCGGGTTCGCCTTGCGCTCGATGCCGAGCGGCAGTTCGCCGCCAACAGCGCCCACGAACTTCGCACGCCGATCGCCGGCGCCCTGGCGCAGACGCAGCGCCTCATCGAGACGGCGCGGGACGAACAGGCACGTGCCGACGGCCGCAAGATCGAGGCAACGCTGCGCCGCCTCTCCGATCTTGCGGAAAAGCTGATGCAGCTGGCGCGCGCCGACGCCGGCATGGCCGCTTCGGAAGCCCCCGTCGAGATATTGCCGGTGCTGCACCTGGTGCTCGGGGATGCCGCATTGCGGACGCGGCCGCCGCGCGAGGTCCGGCTGACGGTCGCGCCGGGGGCCGAGAAGGTGTCGGCCCGAATCAATGTCGACGCGCTGGGTATCGCCCTGCGCAACCTCATCGATAATGCCCTGTCGCACAGCCCGCCCAACAGCACCGTCGAAGTCGAGCTGTCGGCGGCCGGTTCGGTCATCATCCGGAATGGCGGGCCGGCCATTGCTCCCGAGGCGCTTGGCCGACTGCGTCACCGCTTCGAGCGTGGCGCGACGCGCGCCCAGGGCAGTGGCTTGGGGCTCGCCATTGTCGATGCCATGATGAAGCAGGCCGGCGGCAAGTTGTTGCTGCGATCCCCGGCCGCCGGGCGCAGCGACGGCTTCGAGGCCGAGCTGCAATTGGAGGGGCTTTGAAATGAGCGCGCCAACCATACAGGTCGAGCGGCACGCCGTCGACCGGATCGGCTGGCTCCGGGCGGCGGTGCTCGGCGCCAATGACGGCATACTCTCGACCGCGAGCCTCATCGTCGGCGTTGCCAGCGCGGGCGGCACGCTGTCGGCCGTGCTGGTGGCGGGCGTTGCCGGCCTTGTCGCCGGTGCCATGTCGATGGCGGCCGGCGAATTCGTTTCGGTCAGTTCGCAGGCCGATTCCGAAAAGGCGGACCTTGCCCGCGAAAAGACGGAACTCGAGACCGAGCCCGAGGCGGAACGCGACGAGCTGGCGCAAATCTATGTTGGTCGGGGCCTCGACCCGCAACTGGCGCGGCAGGTTGCCGAGCAATTGATGGCTCATGACGCGCTCGGCGCTCACGCGCGCGACGAACTCGGCATCTCCGAAACCGTCGCCGCCAGACCCGTACAGGCCGCCCTATCCTCGGCGGCTTCCTTCGGCATCGGTGCGGCACTGCCGCTCATCGCTGCGGCATTGTCGCCGCTGCCATCGCTCTCGATCGTGGTCTCGCTCGCCTCGCTGGTTTTTCTGGCGATCCTGGGCATCATCGGCGCAGTAATCGGCGGCGCTCCGCCACTGAAGGCCGCCGTCCGCGTGGTCTTTTGGGGGGCGGTGGCCATGGCGATCACGGCGGCAATCGGGGCGATCTTCGGTACGCGCGTGTAGCTGCGCCGTGGAAGCAATCGTCCTTTGTCGCACGGCGGCACACCTAGAGCATTTCACGTTCTGATTGCATTACAACGTGAGCTCTAAGTTCTTGAGTTGTCGTTCGAACCGGAAAAGTGGAACCACTTTCCCTGAAAACGCTCTAGGGCGTCGGCGCTTCCGGGTCGATCAATTGCCGCTGCTTGAGCTCCGCCCAGAATTGGGCCGGGATCTTCTCGCGCAGACAGCCGATATTGCTGGTAACCTCCTGCGGCGAGGCGCCGCCGGGAATAATGGAGATCACCCCGGGGTGGGCGAGCGGAAACTGCAGGGCGGCGGCTTGCAGCGATACGCCGTGCCGGGTGCAGACCGCCTGAATGCGGCGCGTCTTGTCCTGGATATCGTCGGGGGCAATGCCATAGCGGTAGCGGGCGGCGGGGCCGGGCCCGGTGGCGAGAATGCCCGATGCATAGGGTGCGCCGACGATGACGCTGATGTTCCGGTCGAGGCAGCGCTTCATGCCGGCATGAAGCCCGGACTGGTCCAGCAGGGTGTAGGGCATGGCGACGATGCAGAAGTCGAGATCGACCAGCGGCACGACGGTATCGAGCGCCTCGGGCGTATTGATGCCCATGCCGATGGCCTTGATTTCGCCGCGCGATTTCAGCTCCTCAAGTGCCTTGATGCCGCTCTCGGCCATGTCCCGCATGCGGGCCGGGTGAAGATCGCCATGTGTGCGCGGGTCCGGGTCGTGGATCAGCAGCGCATCGACGGTATTGAGCCCGAGACGCAACTGACTCTGTTCGTATGAGCGCATTACGCCGTCGTAGGTGTAGTTCCACTCGATCTCGAAATTGAGCCCGCCGCCCCAGCGGCCGCGGTCGAAATTCGCCGGGTCGGCCGGCCGGTGCAGCACGCGCCCGACCTTGGTGGTGAGGATGAACTCGCCGCGCGGCTGGTCGACAAGGAAATCGCCCACCCGGTGCTCGCTCAGGCCAAGCCCGTAATAGGGCGCGGTATCGTAATGCCGGATGCCGCCATCCCAGGCGGCCTGCAGCGTGGCACGAGCGGCGTCGCCCGCGACGCGGTTGTACATGCCGCCCAGATGCGCGGCGCCGAACCCCATGGGTGGCAGCGCAAGCGACGTGGCGCCGACGCGCCGGCGAGCGCCGAGATCGATCGTCAATTATTCCTCCCGATGTCCGAAGGGACTTAGTAAGTCGCCCTTCCGCCGCTCAGGTCGAAGACCGAGGCGGTGGTGAAGCTGTTTTCCCTGGAGACCAGCCAGGCGACCATATTGGCGATCTCGTCGACCTCGACGAAGCGGCCGCGGGGAATACGTGAGAGCATGTAGTCGATGAATTCCGGCTTCAGCTCATCGAGGATGCGCGTCTTGGCCGTAGCCGGCGTGATGCAGTTGATGGCGATGTCGAATTTGGCGCATTCCTTGCCTACCGCCTTGGTCATGGCGATGACGCCGCCCTTGGCGGCGGCGTAAGCGGCGGCGTTCGGATTGCCCTCCTTGCCGGCGATCGAGGCGATGTTGACGATGCGTCCGTAATTGCGCGCCTTCATGCCGGGGAGGATGGCGCGGTTGACATAAAAAGTGCCGTTGAGGTCGATCTCGATGACGCGGCGCCATTCGTCGAGCTCATATTCCTCGAGCGGCGCGTTCTTGCCGGCTATGCCCGCCGAATTGACCAGGATGTCGATGCGGCCCAGGGCCTTCTCGGCCGATTGGGTGGCGGCGGCGACGGCGTCGTAATCGGCGATATTGACCTCGACCGCCGAAGCCGCCTCGCCGAGTTCGGCGACCGCTTCATCCAGCAAATCGCGGCGCATGTCCCAGAGCGAAACCCGGGCGCCCGAGAGCACCAGGCGGCGCGCCACGGCCAGCCCGATGCCCTGGGCACCGCCCGTGATTACGGCAACCTGGCCGGCAAGATCGATCGAATTCATTTTTCTACCTTTTCAGTGCGTATGTTTCAGGCCCGGATGACGAGTAGGTGCGGCTACGCGGATGCCGGCCGCGAGCCTATTCGCGGGGGCAGGAATGCGGGCGCCTCGTCTTCCGAGAAGGCAGGGATGAACTCCGGTTCGACCGAATTCGCCACATGCCGGAGGATCAGGCCGCGCAGGTGAGCAGCCGTCTCCCGATATTCCGGCTTATCGGAGAGATTGACCCGCTCGGCGGGATCGTTGTCGACGTCCACGAGATACCAGTCTTCCTCGTCAGCGCCTGCCGGCAGGCCATCCTGCCGGGTATTCATGTCGAAGCGCCATCGGCCGGTGCGGATGCAGCACCGGCGCGGCCAGCCGCCGCCATTGCGCCATCGGCCGCGATTGGCGGCGACGGACGCCATGGCGCCCGGCACCCCCGTTCCCACCGTGGCAAAAACGGCTTCCGGTTCGGGTCCGCTGAACACCGAGCGGCCGGCGAAGCCCTCGTCGGGAGCGAGGCCGGCGAGGTCGCAAAGCGTCCGTGCCAGGTCCATGTTTTCGGTGAGATCGCTGCGCCGCTGGCCCTGCGGCAAATGTCCGGGCCAGCTGACGATGAAGGGTGTGCGCTGGCTTTCGCGGCTGCAGACGACCTTGCCGAACAGGCCGTTCTCGCCGAGCGAGGCGCCGTGGTCCGAGGTGAACGCGATGATGGTGTTTTCCTCCAGGCCGAGCGTCTTCAGCGCCCCAAGAACGAGGCCCACCTGCGTATCGAGCCAGGTGACGAGGGCGTGATAGTCGGCCTGCGCCTGCTGGATCTGCTCGTGCGTGAACGAACGGCCGCCGACGATTTCGGCGAACTCCTCCTCATACCGACTGCCATATCCACGCGGCAGGCTGGCGCCCGGCCAATCGGCGGCACGGTACATGTCGCGAAAATGCCGGGGCGGCAGCACCGGCGTATGTGGCTGCAGATAGGAAACGCGCAGCAGAAACGGCTGGTCGCCGGCTCCGGCGAGCCAGCGCAGCGCATTCCAGGTAACCTGTTCGGGCGGGTAGGGCCTGTCGGATGGGAAAACGCCACCGACGGGGGAGGGGATGCCTTGCGGGACGATGGGCTCGAGTGCTGCCGGATCGGTTTCGAGGCCAAAGCCGTGCATGCTCGAGCCGGCATTGTCCTCTTCCTGAAACGGCGTGTAGGCGAGGGCGTAGTGGCTCTTGCCCAGGGTCGCCGTACGCCAGCCGTTTTCCGCGAAATGCTCGGGAAACGTCTTGAGACGAACGGGGTTGGGGAAGGACTTCCAGGCCCCTTCATTGAAGTAGATGCCGGTGCGCTCTGGCGGATTGGCGGTCAACATGCTCATGCGCGAGGGCACGCAGACGGGCGAATTGCAGAAGTTATTGGTGAAGAGCACGCCGCGGCTCGCCAGCCCGTCGATGTTCGGCGTACTGACCGGCGCCCAGCTTTCGCCGTAACAGCCGAGCGCGCTGGCCCTGAGTTCGTCGGCCATGATCCACAGGATATTCGGCTTCACCATCAGGCGCTCTCCCGTCCGAGGATCTCGAAGCCGAGGCGTACCGCGCGCTGGCTCGGAACGCGGCCCGAGAGCCGTTCGAGCATCAGCCGGCCCGCTTCGAGGCCGGTTTCGCGATTGGGGAAGCGGACCGTCGTCAGCGCCGGCCTGATCCACTGGGCAAGCGGCGTATCGCCGAAACCGGCGATGGCGACGCGGCCCGGCACGTCGATCTTGAGTTCGAGGGCGAAGCGGATGGCGCTGACAGCCACCTGGTGCCCGGCGAAAATGATGGCATCGACCTGCGGCGCCTCGCGCAGGATGGTACCGACGACCTCCCCGCCGGTACCCGTGCCGGGATCGGCGGTGATTTCATAGTGGAGGGGCGCGGGCTTGCCGGCTTCCGCGCAGGCGGCGCGCAGGCCGTCGAGGCGCGCCATCATGCGGCTGTCATCGGTGCCGGTATGGCCGACATAGGCGAAATGCCCGCGGCCCCTGGCGATCATGTACTGCGCCAGTGCGGCGCCTGCGTCGAAATTGGACGAGCCGACGCTTACGTCGAGCGGGTCCGGGTTGTAGTCGAACATCTCGACCATCGGCCTGCCGGAGCGGGACAGAAGTTCGAGGCATTCGTCGGTGTGGTCGCGGCCGGTGAGGATGATTCCGTCCACCTTGTGGCCGAGAAAGGTCCGTACGAGCTCCAGTTCGTTGCGCTTGGAAAAGTGCGAATTGCCGAGCAGCAACTGGTATCCGGCGGGTTCCAGCATGTCGGCCACGCCCGAGGTGATGACACCATGGATCGGGTTGGCAATCGTCGGGATCACCACGCCGACCACCATCGATTTGGCCGAGGCCAGCCCCGAGGCAAGCCGGTTGGGAATGTAGCCGAGCCTCGCCGCCACGCCGAGCACATGTTCGCGGGTCGCCCTCGAGACGCGGTCGGGATTGCTGATGCAGCGCGAGACGGTGACGATCGAGACCCCCGCTTCCGCCGCCACTTCCTGCAGGCGAACGGGGCCGGCTGCGAGCTTGTCCTCACCTTCGCGGCTTGACGACCCGTCTTTCACGATGCTACCCAAAACGTCATGGAAAACGCTTTCCAATACATAATCCGCGATCTCTAGCCCGAGCGGCGTCGCTTCGCAAGATCGTGAATTGCCATGGCCGGCGCCATCGAGGAAGCGGTCGGCAAGGAATGGAAAGCGCTTACCGTCGAATGGGGAGGGGCAGGGTGTCGGCCTGGGGAAGCTTTTACGTGAATGCCTTCGTGCTGCACATCCGCGAGGGCAGAACCGACGAATACAGGCGCCGCCATGCCCAAATCTGGCCGGAGATGGCAGCCGCGCTCAAGGCGTCCGGGATCGTGCACTACGACATCTTCATGGACGAGGCGGGACGGCGGGTCTTCGGCCATCAGCTGCGCCTCGCGCCGCCCGATCCGTCCGCGCCGGAGGACCCGGTGATCCTGCGCTGGCGCGAATACATGGCCGACGTGCTCGAGATGGACGGCGACCTCCCCAGGCGCACGCCTGTCGAGCATGTCTTCCATCTGACGGCGTAAGGCGGGCAAGTCGTCGGCGAAAAAATCATGGGGCCAAGCCCCGCATTCTGGGAGGAACATCAATGAACATACGCTCGCTGAGATTATTGAGCGTAACGGCGTTGACGGCGATCATCGCCGCCACGGGCATGGCGGCGGCTCAATCGGTTCCCGACGTGCCGCGCAACCGCACGCTGATCAGCCAGGGGTGGGATTTCTATAACCAGGTCCCGGCGACGGACAATTTCAACCCCTATGCCGGCGTCCTCCTGCATCAGAGGAACAGCCTGCACTACACGGTCAACGAGGTGTTGTTCTACACGAACCACAACACCAACGAGCTCATCCCCTGGCAGGCGACCGGCTACACCTATAATTCGGATTTCACCGAACTCACGATCAAGCTGCGCGACGGCGTGAAGTGGAGCGACGGCCAGCCATTCACCGCCGACGACGTCGTGTTCACCTTCAATATGCTGAAGGGCGCGGCGCCTGACCTGCTGTTCTCGTCGCAGATCGCGGAATGGGTCGATTCGGCAACGGCCACCGATCCGCTCACCGTGGTGATCAAGCTGAAGAAGCCGGGGCCGCGCTGGGCGCGCGATTTCCTCGCGACCGGCCAGTCGACCCGCTTCGTGGTCGTGCCCAAGCATATCTGGGAGGGGAAGGACCCCAAGACCTTCACCAATTTCGACCTGGCCAAGGGCTGGCCGGTCGGCACCGGGCCCTACAAGCTCGTCAAATCCGATGCGAGCTCGCTCTTCTACGATCTGCGCGACAGCTGGTGGGCCAAGGATGTGGGGCTCGTCAAGGAGATGCCCAAGCCGCAGCGCATCGTCTACGTGCCGGCGACGGCCGAGGCCATGCCGCAGCTTTTCGCCACCAACCAGCTCGACATGGGGCGCTCCATCCAGGCCGGCCAGTACGAGGCCATTCGCGCCCAGAATCCCGCCCTTATCGCCTGGAACAAGGAAGGGCCGGTCTGGGGGCAGGTCGATGGCTGCACCTATGCCGTGCGCTTTAACGTGCAGAAGCCACCCTTCGACAATGCCAATCTGCGGCATGCCATCAACGCCGCCCTCGATCGCGACGAGGTGGTGAACCTCGCCTATGAGGGGTCGATGAAGAAGGCGATCCTGCCGATTTCGTCCTATCCCGGCATGAAGCCCTACATGGATGCGATGTCGACCGTCCCGGGCGTCAGCGATCTCGATCAGCACAGCCCGGAACTTGTCGCCAAGTACATGGCTGCCGGTGGCTTCAAGAGAGGCGGCGACGGCAAGTGGACCAATGCGGATGGGAGCCCGCTGCAGGTCGAACTGCAGGTAGCCCAGGGCGATCCGAGTGGCCCGGTCCTGTCGCAGGAGCTGCAGAATGCCGGCTTCGACGAAGTGCTCAACGTCATGCAGGGCACGGCGCTGAACGACGCCCTGAGCGCGGGCAATTTCCAGATGTCCATGGGCCCGCATTGCGGCAGCCTCTATGACCCTTGGCAGACGCTCGAGCACTTCCACTCGAAATATGTCGCGCCGCCCGGTCAGGCGTCGAAGAACATTCGGGCCGTGACCCGCTACGGCAACCCGGATCTGGATGCCGTGCTCAACAAGATGGAGCAGATGGAGCCCTCGCCGACCAATCCGGCCTATGTCGACCTGGTGAAGAAGGCGACGGCGATCTTTGTTCGCGACCTGCCCGAGATTCCGCTGGTCGAGGAAACGCAGACCCTGGTCTTCAACACGACCTACTGGAAGGGCTGGCCGACGGCGGACAATCCGTACATGGCGCCCTTCATTCCGTGGGAAGGCTTCGCCCGCGTCGTCGAGTCGCTGCAGCCGACGCAGCCCTGATCAAGTCGAGGGGCGGCCTTGGGCCGCCTCCATCCTTCTCCCTCCGCCGAGCTGACATGGTCAAGATCAAGGAAGTCCACGCCTTCGCCATCCGGAACGAGATGGTAGGCGCTCTCTATAAGGAAGACGGGAAACCGCAGAAGACCCCACCGCGTCGCCCGGCCTGGACCAAGGAGGCAGAAGTTGCCGGCCCCATGTCCGGCTATCAGCGGTTCAAGCGGCTCCGCTCGAGCTGGCGCTTCGATGGCTCCGTCGGCTGTCTCGTCCTGGCCGATGACGGCAGCTGGGGTTTCGGCGTGACCCGGAACGGAAATCCGGTGATTTCCCTCATCAACGAGCATTTCGCGCCGCTGCTGGTCGGCGAGAATGCCATGGCGACGGATCGGCTCTGGGACATGATGACGCGCATGTCCATGCCCTATGGCACGACCGGCCTTACCTCCTATGCCATCAGCGCGGTCGACCTGGCCCTGTGGGACCTGAAGGGCAAGATTCTACGGACGCCGGTCTATGAACTGGCGGGCGGCCCGGCCCGCGAGAGCCAGTTCTGCTATGCCACGGGCAACGATACCGATTGGCACATGGAGCTGGGGTTCAAGGCGACCAAGCTTGCCTGTCCCTATGGGACCTTCGACGGTCTCGAGGCGATCACGAAAAACGAGGAGTTCGTTGCCAAGGCGCGCGAGTTCGTCGGCGATGGCGTCGAGCTGATGCTCGATTGCTGGCTGGCCTTCGATGTCGAATTCGCCGTGCGGCAGGCCGAAAGGCTCCGTCCCTATCGTCTCAAATGGATCGAGGACTGCCTCAACCCGGATAATTTCGATGGGCAGGACGCGCTGCGGCAGCGTCTGCCGTGGCAGACGCTCGCGACCGGCGAACACTGGTACACCCCGCTTCCCTTCATGCATGCGGCCAAGCGGCAGTCGGCAGACATCTTCCAGCCCGACATCTGCTGGGTCGGCGGCTTCACGGCCTGCCAGCGCATCGTTCACATCGCCGAGGCGGCGGGCCTCGAAGTGATGCTCCACGCCGGCATGAACACGCCCTATGGCCAGCATTTCAGCTTCTCGCAGCCCAATGTGCGTTGGGGCGAATATTTCGTCGGCGGTGCACCGGGCGTGCCCCTGAAGGAGACGCTGGTCTTCCCCGGCATGGCCGTGCCGGAAGATGGCCGTCTCGTTCCGAACGGCGAGCCTGGCTTCGGATTGGGGCTCACCGAGGCCCAGCTCGACGCGATGCGTGTCTGAGGACGCCATGTATCTCGGTTACGTGGCGAAGCGCTTCGCGATCATGCTGCTGGTGATCTTTCTCGCGGTGTCGATCAATTTCGCCCTGCCGCGGATGATGCCCGGCGATCCGATCCAGGCCGAGTTGAGCCAGGTCATGGCCTCGGGCAGCGGCTCAGGCGACATCACGGCGATGGTGAAGAGCTATCAGGCGCGTTTCGGGCTCGACCAGCCGGTGTGGCATCAATATCTCGCCTATTGGCAGCAGGTCTTCAGCCTCGATCTCGGCTACTCGCTGGTCAATTATCCGGAAAAGGTCAATTCGGCGATCCTCAACGGACTGCCGTGGACGCTGAGCCTGCTCGGATTTGCGACGCTGATCAGTTTTTCGGTCGGCACCATTCTCGGGGGGCTGATCGGCTGGCCGCGCACGCCGCGCTTCGTCGCCAATCTCGGTTCGGGCGTCGTACTGCTTTCCTCGGTGCCGTATTTCCTGATCGGCATGGTGCTGCTCTATGTCTTCGCCATTGTGCTCAAATGGTTTCCGGCGGGCGGCGGCATGCCTTTCGGCCTCAATGCGGGGTTCAATTTCGAGACGATCCGGGGCGTGCTGTGGCACGGCACCCTGCCGGCACTCTCGATCATCCTGGCCGAGATCGGCGCCTGGGCCATCGGCATGCGCGGCATGCTGGTGAGCGTGCTGGGCGAGGACTACATCTCGCTCGCCGAGGCGAAGGGCAACCGGCCTGGCCGCATTCTCACCCGCTACGGAATGCGCAACGCCCTGCTGCCGCAGATGACGCGCCTGGCGCTGGCGCTCGGCCATATTGTCTCGGGGGCCGTGCTCGTTGAGGTGATCTTCTCCTATCCCGGCATCGGTTTCCGCCTCTACCAGGCGATCCAGACGAAGGACTATTTCGTACTGCAGGGCATCATCCTGCTGCTCTCCGTATCGATCGCCATCGCCATGTTCGTGCTCGATCTGATCTATCCGCTGATCGATCCGCGAATTACTGCAAGGGGTCGGTGAATGCGCAATCTGCTTGCCGCGATCGGCGCCGAACTCGCGCGCAACCGGACGCTGCTCGCCGGCGTCGTGCTGCTCGGCATCATCATCGCCGTTGCCATTCTCGGACCGCTGCTCATCGATCCGAGCCACGCCAAAGTCGGCGCAACCATTCCGCGTTCGCCGCCGAACGGCCAGCATTGGCTGGGAACGGACGGGCAGGGGCGCGATGTGTTCACGGCCCTGCTGCTCGCCATGCCGCAGACGCTCAAAATCGGGCTGATCGCGGGCCTGATCAGCCTTTCGGTCGGCGTGGCGCTTGGCCTGATCGCCGGCTTCAGCGGCGGTATCGTGGATACCGTCATCCGTCTCTTCTCTGATGTGATGATGACCATTCCGGGCATCGCCATCCTGGTGCTCGTCGCCTCTAACGTCCGGGAAATGACGGTCGAGCTGATGGCCGTCATCGTCGCCTGCCTCTCCTGGATGGTGGCGACGCGCACGATCCGCGCCCAGACATTGTCGCTCCGCGAGCGTGGCTATGTGCAGATCGCCCGGCTCAACGGCAGCTCCGAACTTAAGCTCATCTTCGTCGAGGTACTGCCCAATTTGCTGCCGTTCATCGCCTCGAGCTTCGTGATCGCGGTCTCGAATGCCATGCTGGCGACCATTGGCCTCGAGGCGCTGGGGCTTGGGCCGCAGAGCGAACTGACGCTCGGCATGACCATTTACTGGGCGCAGTTCTATGGTGCGATCGTTCGCGGCATGTGGTGGTGGTGGGGACCGCCGATCATCCTCATTTCGCTCATCTTCATCGGCCTCATGCTCGCTTCGGCCGGCATGGACGGCTTCGTCAACAAGCGCCTGAGGTCCGACTGATGGACCAGCCGCTTCTCGATGTGCGCAATCTGATTGTCGAATACCGCACCGCCGCAGGCCCGTTCCGGGCCGTGGATGACATCACTTTCTCGCTGCGGCCGGGCGAGCGCTTCGGCCTCGTGGGCGAGTCCGGCTCCGGCAAGTCGACAACCATTCTGGCGCTGATGCGCATGCTCCGCGGCGGGCTCGTGTCGAGCGGCAGCATACGGCTCAATGGCCGCGACCTCTCGACGGTCAGCGACCGCGATTACCGGGCGCTGCGCTTCGCCGAAATGTCACTGGTGCCGCAGGGCGCGATGAGCTCGCTCAATCCGGTGCTGCGCATCGGCGAACAGATGGGGGACATCTTCGACGATCACGGGGTACGCCACCGTCCGTCCGAACGTGTCCGCGTATTATCCGACCTGCTGGCCCGCGTCGGCCTTCCGGCCGATGTCCAGCGCCGCTTTCCGCACCAGCTCTCGGGCGGCATGAAGCAGCGCGTCTGCATCGCCATGTCGATCGCGCTGAAGCCGAGCCTGATCCTGGCCGACGAGCCGACAAGCGCGCTCGACGTCATGGTGCAGAAGCAGGTGCTGGGGACGCTCGGCAAGGTGCAGCGCGAGCTGGGCGCAGCGGTCATCCTCATCGGTCACGACATGGCCCTGATGGCACACTTCGTCGATACGGTAGGGGTCATGTATCGGGGCAAGCTCGTGGAGATGGGCCCGGTGCGCCAGGTCTTTTCCGCCCCGCAGCACGCCTATACCCGCATGCTGATCGAATCGCTGCCTTCCTTCGAAAAGCTCGGCGCCTTTCGCGGCGCCGGCGCGCGGGCGGGCAATTTCCTGCTGTCGGGAGGCGTGGAATGAGCGGGCTGCTGCAGATCGAGAAAGTCGACGTCGTCTTCAACTCGGGGTTCGGCCGCCGCGGCGAAAAGCGCGCGCTCACGAACCTCAGCATGGCCGTCGGCGGCGAGCGCCCCGCGATCACGGCGGTGGTAGGGGAGAGCGGCAGCGGCAAGACCACGCTGATCCGCCTGCTGCTCGGCTTCCAGTCGCCGACGAACGGCCAGGTGCTCTACGACGGCCGGCCCGTCGCGGCGATGAACCGCCCGGAACAGATGATCTTCCGGCGGGAAGTGCAGGCGATCTTCCAGGACCCCTTCGACGTTTTCAATCCCTTCTACAAGGTCGATCACCCCCTGCTGTCGCCGCTCAAGGCCTTCGGTCTCGCCAGCTCCCGCGACGAGGCCTATGCGAGGATCGAGAAGGCGCTGGTCAGTGTCGGACTCAAGCCTGATGAGACGCTGGGGCGATATCCGCACCAACTGTCGGGCGGCCAGCGCCAGCGCGTCATGATCGCTCGTGCCCTGCTGCTCGACCCCGCGGTAATCCTCGCCGACGAGCCCGTCTCCATGGTCGATGCCTCGCTGCGCTCGACCATTCTGGAAATCCTCTACGGGCTCTACCGCGATGCCGGGATTTCGCTGGTCTATGTGACGCACGACCTCGCGACCGCCTACCAGGTCGCCGATACGATCATCGTCCTGCATGGCGGACAGGTTATGGAGGTAGGCGCCGCGGAGGATATCATCCATCGCCCGCGGCATCCCTATACCAGGGCGCTGATCGAGGCCGTGCCGTCGCCCGATCCCGATACGCCGTGGAACCTCGACGAGACGGGAGCGCCTCCGGTGCGCTTCATCGAGCCGGGGCAGATTTTGACCCTCGACCATGTCGATTCCCTGCGCGCGGTCGCAGTGCCGGCCGGCACCGCTCGGCGAGAGACGAGCGTCGCCGAAATCCAGGCTGCCGTCGCCAATGCCCGCCAGGCCGCGGCGTGATCATCGACGCTCACTGCCATGTCTGGGAGAACTGGCCGTACCAGCCGCCGGTCCCCGATCCGCAATCGCGGGCGCGGGTCGAGCAACTGCTTTACGAAATGGATGCCAACGAGGTCGAACGCGCGGTCATCATCTGCGCCCGTCTCGGCGACAATCCCGGTAATGTCGATTACGCGCTATCGGCAGTCGCCCGTTATCCGGAGCGCTTAATCGCGTTCCCCGACCTCGAGTGCCGCTGGTCCATGGATTATCGCCGGCCCGGTGCGCTGGGCCGCTTGGACGAGGCGTTGGGCCGCTGGGACTTTGGCGGCTTTACGCTTTACCTCGACGAACAGGACGAGGGTGACTGGCTGCTCTCGGACGAAGGGCGCGCCTTCTTCGCGCGCGCCAGCGAACGCGAGCTGATCCTCAGCCTCTCGATCGTGCCGCATCAGGCGCCAGCTGCCGTGGCGCTCGCGGCAGCTTTCCCCAGCCTGCCCATCCTGCTGCATCACTTTGCGTTTCTCGGACCGCGCAGCGCCGGCACGCCCGATGCCATGGAGCTCGTGCTCGCCGCGGCTGCCCGGCCCAATATCTTCTTGAAATTCTCGGGCATGGGAAACGTCGCCGCGGTGTCGCAGGAATTTCCCTATCCGGAACTGCAGGATATGCCCCGCCGCCTCGCCGCGGCCTTCGGCGCCTCGCGCATGGTCTGGGGGTCGGACTATCCGGTGTCGCGGCGTCACATGACCTACCGCCAGAGCCTGTCGCTGCTGACGCGCCACGGTCCTTTCGCGGGCGCCGAACTCGCCCAGGTGCTGGGCGGCAATATGGCGCGGCTGCTTGCGGAACGCCGGCCGTGAGCCCGGCCGCGCGTCTCGGGCGGGCCCTCGATGACGCGATTGCGCGCGCCATCGCCCAGCCTCGCTTCATCGGCACTCTCGTTCTTGGAATCTCTGGCGGAAGGCCGCTCGATGCAGCGTCGCGGCACTAGACCTCAACGACCGTATAGGAGTGCGGCGGGAGCGACAGCGTGATTTTCCCATCGACGACCTCGGCCGCGCTTTTGCGGGGAGCAATGCGATCGGGCCGCTCGGCGCTGTTTTTCGCAAACGGATCGTCGTCCCAAAGCTGATGGACCGTTGCAGAGCTCGACCGGCTTCCGGTCAGTTCAATGCTCGTTTCCAGGACTTCGGAACGGTGAGAGTTGACGATTGATACGGTCTGGCGGCCGGTCGCCTTGTCCATCGTCGCGCTGACGTCGAGATAGGGTATCGGGCCCGTGGTTCCTTCCGGCATGTCGACCGTATAGGTATCGCAATCCACCCAGGCATCGATTGCCGTATCGCCACTGAAACGCCGCTGCATCACGAGCGCCCAGAAGACGGTCTCCTTGAGGACGAATTCGGGCGTCACCAGCAACATGCCAACCACGTTGACCGTCTGGGCAAAGTTCGCCAGCGTCACATAATTGCACTGTCGCTGCATCGCGTTGATGAAACCGGCGCAGGCCAATGCGTCGATGAGCCGGTACTGCGCGGTGGATGGGTGCCAGCTCGGGGTCATCTCGTTGTGGGATTTGTCCCGGCAGTTCCACTCGGTGTAGGCGAGCCGAGGCTTGCGCGGGAGCCTGTGTTCATGGGCGACGAGGTCGATGAGGCCGCCCAGCGCCTTCATCAACTGCTCCTCGCGGTACCCGACGCTGACGATCTGGTCGTAATTGTCGATGCCCTTCCTGGCGTCGAAGTCCCAGTAGCGGTGTTGCGTGACGTAGTCGATGAAGCGTCCCGCGTCGGCCACCACTCTGCGCGTCCAGTCGAGCATGCTTTCCGCGTTGCCGCCGCCGAGCGCCAGTACCTTTGCCGCAGGGTCCAGTTTCTTGATCGATTTGGCCCATTCGCGGGCGCGGGCGCCATTGGCTTCGGCGGTCGTATAGCCGATTTCCCACGGGCCCCATTCCTCATTGCCGATTTGCCAGTATTTGACGCCGAACGGCTTGTCGTAGCCGTGCCGACGCCGAAGATTCGCCCATTTGGTGTCGGTGTCGAGATTTGCATATTCGACCCAGGCCAGCGCCTCGCGCAGGTCGCCGGTGCCAGTCGTCAGGTTGATCTGCGCCTCGGCGCCGACGTCGCGGCAGAACTTCACGAATTCAGCCGTCCCGAAGCCGTTGCCCACGCCGTAGCCGAAATGCGCATCGATGACGCGCGGCCGCTCGGATTGCGGACCCACCCCGTCGCGCCAATCATAGGTGGTCCCGGTGCAGCCCCCCGGCCAACGGATCACCGAAGGGGCAGATTCGATGACGGCGTCGACCACTTCCCGGCGTAAGCCGTCCTCGCGGGCATGCGGGTGCTCGGGATCGTAGAGCGCCTGGTCCGACACCCACAGCCGGCGTGAAAGGAACTGCCCATAGATCATCGGATCGATGCTGCCGATGACGCGCGCGGGATTGATCTGGATATTTGCCTTCATTGCCCTGTCCTGGAGTTGTTGTTCCCGATGCGAAGACGCGCCCGATCAGCCTTTGAGGCCGGTCGTGGCGATGCCTTCCACCAGGCGCCTTTGGAAGAAAAAGAAGATGAGCAGCAGCGGGATGATCGACAGGCACGACATGGCGAAGAGGGCACCCCAGGTCGAGGTGCTCTCCCCTGTCGACGAGCTGAGCATTCGGAGTGCCAGCGGCACCGTCAGCGTTCTGTCGCTGGTCAGGTAAAGCAGCTGGCTGAAGAAGTCGTTCCAGGTCCACACGAAGGTGAAGATGGCCACCGTGATGAGCGCCGGCCCGCAGAGCGGCAGGATGACGAAGAGAAATGTCCGGAAAGGACCGCATCCGTCGATCGCCGCCGCCTCGTCCAGTTCCCGCGGGATGGCCCGGATGAACTGCACCATCAGGAAGATGAAGAAGGAATCGACAGCCAGGAACTTGGGCAGCACCAGCGGCGCGAAGGTGTTCACCAGGTGCGCCTTGTTGAAGATGATGTACTGCGGAATGATCGTCACATGCTGGGGCAGCATGATGCCCATCAGCATCAGCGCGAACCACACATTGCGCCAGCGAAATTTCAATCGCGCGAACACATAGGCCGTCAGCGAGCAGGAGAGGAGGTTTCCGACAATTGCCAGCGCGGCGATGATGAAGGAATTGATGAAATAGACTGAAAAGGGGCTCGCCAGATGGGTCCAGCCCTCGGGGTAGTTGCTCGCGGTGACATGCTGCGGGATGACCGACAGGTCCGTGAAGATTTCGTCTTCGGGCTTGAATGAACTGACGAACATCCAGAGCAGCGGATAGAGCATGAGGATGGCGCCGATCACCAGCAGCACGGCAATCGTGGTGCTGGTGCGCGGGATGCGCCAGATCGAGGGTGTCGGGACTTCAGGCATCGGGATTGAACACCCAGAAACGTGCCGTGCCGAACGCGATGGCCGTCAGGATGGCGATGATGAACAGCAGCACCCAGGCCATCGCCGCCGCATAGCCCATATGGAAATTGGAAAATCCCTCGACATAGAGGTAGAGCGTATAGAACAGCGTCGAGTCCGTCGGCGCTCCGGTGCCGTTGGAAATGACGAAGGCCGGCGTGAACGCCTGGAACGAGACGATCATCTGCATCACCATGTTGAAGAAGATGATCGGCGTGAGGATCGGCACCGTCACGTAGCGGAACAATTGCCAGGCCCCGGCGCCGTCGATGCGCGCCGCGTCGTAGAGGTCCTGGGGGATTTGCTTGAGGGCTGCCAGGAAGATCACCATCGGCGACCCGAACTGCCAGACATGCAGGAAGACCAGCGTCCAGGGCGCCGATTGCGGTGTGGCCAGCCAGGCGGGCCCGGTAATGCCGACCAGTGCCAGCGCCGAATTGACCACGCCATGATTGCCGAAAATCTGACGCCACATCACGGCAATGGCGACGCTGCCACCGAGCAGCGAGGGCAGATAATATACCGAGCGCAGGGCACCGATGCCGCGCATCTTGCGGTTGAGGCCCAGTGCGACGATGAGCGCCACGGCGATCGACAACGGCACCGACGTGAACACGTAGAACGCCGTAACCGACAGCGATGGCCAGTATCGGTAGTCGCCATTGAACATGTAGGTGTAGTTGTCGAGCCCGAGCCATTTGGGCGGGGCGAGCAGCGAGTATTTGGTGAAAGACAGGTAGAGCGATGCGGCCATGGGGATGGCCGTCAGGCAAAGGAAGCCGACGAACCACGGAATAAGCATCAGATAGGCGGGACCATTGGCCTCCGCGATGCGCCGGCGGCGGCCGACGGTGGCCGTGGGTTCGTGCTTCATCAAGACATCTGCCGTCATGGCGATCCCCATGCAGCGGAGCAGGCGCGCCTTTGCGCCTGCTCCGGCGTTCGTGACCCAGCTAGAGATTGCGCGCCGCTTCGGAGAAGAAGCGGTCGACAGCGGCCTGCACGGAAGTCTGCTTGAAGGCGATCTGCTGATTGAGCAGCGTCAGCAAATTGCTGCCCGGGCCGAGAAGCGGACCCGATCCGGCAGGGAAGATGACGCGCGGCTTCGAGTGCGGCAGTGCATCCTCGACATTCTGATAGATCTTGAGTTCGACCGGCGACAGCTTGCCACCATCCATGAACTGCTTGCGCATCTTGGCCGACAGCGGGACGCCGTGAGCGATCCCCATTGCGGTGATCGCGGCCTCGTCGTTGACCAGGAAGCTCAGGAGCTTGGCGGCATCCTCCTTCCTGGCGGTCGAGGATGAGATCACCATCCATTCGACCGGCGTCACGAGTTCGATGCGCTCGGAATCGCCCGAGTAGCGGGGCCACGGGTTGAAGTTGAGATCGTTCTTGGTCAGCGACTGGAACCCCTGCAGCCCCTTGGACGAGGCCGCCACCGCGAACGGCGCTATGCCACGGATCAGTGCCGTCGCCTCGAACCCGCCCTGCTGCTGGGCCTGCGGCGGCACGACCCAGCCATCGGTTCGCCCCTCGTTCCAGAGCTCATACCACTCCGTCAGGTCGTCCTTGGTCATGGCCAATTGGCCGCCATCCGTGAATACGTTGCGGCCCTTCGAGCGCACGAAGGCCTCGAGGACCGGAACCTGGCCGCCGAAATCGTCGCAGCCGAATGCTTCGGCGCCCTGCTTCGACTTGGAGAGCGCCTTGCCGATCTGCTGGCACGTGTCCTTGAATTCGGCCAGCGTCCAGTCGGGTTTCAAGGTGACGCCGAGGCCGTCGAGCAAGGTCTTGTCGTAGATGATTGCCGGCTGCGTCGAGAGCCCCAGCGGAACGAAGTAGTTGGTCCCGCCAAGGCCCGTGCTGTCCTTGGCCGCCGGTGACCAGTCCGAAGTATCGATGGCCTTGCCGTCGCCCAGCAGGTCGCCGAGATCCGCCGCGGTGCCGCGGGCGGCATACTGCGCCATGTTCGCGAGATATACCTGGAAGACATCCGGCGGATTGCCGCCGGCAACCTGCGTCGCAAGTCGGTCGAAATAGCCGTTGAAGTTTGTGCCCTGCGGGTCTGTGGCAATGCCGGACTTTGCGGTGAACGCCTTCAGCGCCTCGCCCGTCCGCTTGTTCTGGTCGCCCTCGCCCCACCAGGCCACGCTCAAGGCATCGGCCGCCAACGCCGAAACCGGGCCAAGAACGTTGGACAGCGCGGCAAGAGCTGCGGCGCTCGCGCCCATTCGCAGGAATTGCTTCCGGTTCAGTTTCAGATCAGACAATCGTTCCTCCCTTTTTTCGATTGCAGAACTGGTTCAGGTGCCCATCGGAGCGCTGGCCCCGGTAGTGACGACCGGCGGATCGGCAGCCGGCGTATGCGGAATATGTGCGCCCCCCGTCACGAACAGCGTCGCGCCGGTTACGAATGAAGCAGCATCGCTGCAGAGATAGAGAGCGGCGCCGGCCAGGTCCGCCGGCTGGCCGGCGCGCCCCATCGGGTTGGCCGTGCGAACGCTCTGGAGCCAGTGCGACGGATCGGTGCGCCTGAACGCGTTTCGGTCGGTCTCTATGAGGCCCGGGGAAAGATTGTTGATGGTGATGCCGTGCGGAGCCATCCCGACGGCCAGATTGCGCACCAGATTGGCTTGGGCCGCCTTGGTGGCGGCGTATAGCGGCATGTCCGGCGAGGGCGCCTCCTCCTGCACCGAGCCGAGGGTCAGCACGCGGCCATAGCCTCGTGACCTCATGCCGGGAAGCACCGCCTGCAACAGCTCGATGGGCGTCAGCAGGTTCAGGCGGATCTGCCGCATCGTTGCTTCATCCGTCATCGCGAGAAATTCGCGGTGGACCTGCACGGAAGCAGACAGAACCAGGATATCGGGCGGGCCCACGGTTTCGTCCATGGCAGCCGCCAGATCCCGCGCGGCGCCGGCACCGGACAGGTCCTGCTCGATCAGGACGACTTCGCCACCCAATTGGCCAAGCCGATGCTGTAGGCGGCGCGCCGCATCCGGCCGTCCGGCGGCCTCGTCCGCGGCGGCGCTATAGTTCAGCCCGACGATCGCCCCGTTGAGCGCGAAGGCCTCCGCTATCGCCGCGGCAATACCGCGGCTGCCGCCTGTGATCAGCGCACGCCGCCCCTCGAGCGAGAACAGGTCCTGGGCTTTCAATGAGGCCATCGATCCTTGCCAATCAAAGCGTTGTGGGAACCGGCCAATGCGGCCGGTCGGGAACCGACCCTGCGCGGGCAGGCCGGTCAGATGCCCCGCTTGCGCGCGCCGTTGCGACCAGGTCCATTCGACATTCCTCCACAGCGAGCCCTTGTCGGGTCATTCTGGCGCCGTTGTTCCACATACTGAGAGTATGCAGTCTCATTCGTCAAGCTGCATCTGATTGTGGAACTGTTTGGACTCGATGTGCTATGCAGCTCTCATCGCCGGGGAGGGAAACCGTGGACCACGATTATCGCGAGCGCTCGAACACACGAGAGGTGCCCGGCACACAGGCCCTCATGCGCGGACTGGACGTGCTGATGGCCATCGGCATGGCGCCCGAGCCGCCCCGTTTCGGCGATATCCACCGCGCAGTGAGCCTGCCAAAGGGCACGTTGCACCGCTTGCTGGCGGCGCTGCAGCAGCAACGGCTCGTCAGGCTCGATTTGCGGACGCGGCAGTATCATGTCGGGTCGCGCGTTTTCGACCTCGCCCGGCGCACTCTGGATCAATCGGAGCTCATTCGCGCGGCCAAGCCGGAGCTCTCCCGCGTATCCCGTCTGTTGAGTTGTGCGACGTGCCTCTATGTTCGCGACGGTAGCGATGTCTTCGTCATCGACTTCGAGGACCCTGGCGTCGCCAGCTCGCATACTGTGCGGATATGGCCCCGGCAGTCGGCGGGCGAATGCGCGGCAGGCGTGGCGATGATCGCGGCCATGCCGCCGGACGAGCGCGCCGGATTTCTCGCAAGCAGCGATCACCTGGCCGAAAAGGACCTGGGCATCGACCTGACATTGGCCCTGGGCTATGCGCTATTCAGCGAGCCGGACGGGGGGGCGACCGCCGTCGCCGCGGCGATCCTCGACGCCGACGGCTATCCCATCGCAGCGATCTCCTGTCCGTTCGATGCGTCGGATACGCGAGCCGAGCGTCGACACGAGGCCGGACGCATCGTCGCCGAGGCCGCCCGCCGCGCCTCGGGCAATTTCGGCATGGCGCTGGGTACGCCGCACGTCGCGCCGCGGCCCGAAGGACGCGCCGACGAGCGCGTGCGCCCGCTTGAGACAGGGCGGGACTTTATGGGCGAGAACCCGATATGGAGCACTGGCGCCAATAGACTCGTCTGGCTGGACATCCTCGCTCCAGCGCTCCGCACCTTCAGTCCGGACTCGGCGGAGGCCACCAGGATCGACCTGCCGGAGATCACCGGCGGACTGGCCGAGGCAACGGGCGATCGTCTGATCCTGCTGGGGCGTCACGGCATTTTCGAATTCGACCCCGCCACGGGTAGCCACGCGCTGCTCATTTCGCCCGAGGCCGACAAGCCGGACAACCGCTTCAACACCGCAGCTGTCGATGCCGCGGGGAACCTGTGGGCCGGCACGGTTGCGGTGAATCACGAGGCCGGTCGCGGGTCTCTCTATCGCATCTCGCCCGATCTGCGGATCCACAAGGCTCTCTCGCGGACAGGCCTGCCCAAGAACGTTGCGTGGTCGCTCGACAACCAGACGCTGTACTACAGCGACGGGGCGGATGGGGTGGTCTATGCCTTCGATTTCGACCTCGGCAGCGGCAGTCTCGGCAATCGGCGTGTCCTTATCGAAGGCAGCCGCGAGACGGGAATTCCCAACGGCATCACCGTCGACGCAGAGGGGCACGTCTGGGCGGCGATGCTTGGCGGCTGGGCGGTCCGGCGGTTTGCGCCGGATGGTAAACCGGGGCAGTCAATCCAATTGCCGATTCCGATGCCCACCAATCTGTGCTTCGGCGGCGACGGGTTGAAGACCCTGTTCGTGACCAGCACCTATCTCAGGGTCCCGCCCGGCTATTCAACCTCGGCGCCGCTTTCCGGAAATCTGTTCGCCGTCAGCGTGGACGTGCCCGGCCGGCCGGCCCGCCGCTTTGGCACTGGTATTTGAAATGAACGCAGCCATCGTACTTGCCCATGCAGAAAAGGCCATCACCGGCGAGAGCCCGGTCTGGGATGCAGCACGCGCCACGCTGTGGTGGATCGACATCCAGGGCAAGCGCCTGCTCGGCTTGCAAATTCCGGTGGGCCCCAGGGCGCCGATCGCTCTTCCGTCCGAGCCTGGCTTGGTGGCTATAGGGTCTGATGGTCGGCTTGTCATCGGGCTCGAGGATGGGCTTTGGACCTATGCCCCTGAAACCGGCACGCTGGAAATTCTGGCGCCGCTTCGCTTCGAGGCGCCGAACATCCGGCTCAACGACGGCAAGCCCGACAAGCAGGGGCGCCTGTGGTTCGGCTCGATGGACAAGACGGGGTCCGGCGCCCCGGTCGGTGGGCTGTTCTGCCGCGATACCGACGGCCAGATAAGGCAGGTCCGCGACGGCATCCGCGTACCGAACGCCATCGCCGTTTCACCCGATGGCGGCACGTTATATTTTACGGATTCCCCCTCGCAGGAAATCCTCGCCATCGAGCTCGACCAAGAGACGGGCGCGCTCCTTGGCGAGCGCACCCTGCACCGCTATCAGGGCAATGAGCGGCCGGACGGAACGGCGATAGACACCGAGGGCGGCATCTGGGTCGCGGTGGTCAACGGCAATCGCATCGACCGGCTTCGATCCGATGGAACGCTCGACTTCAGCATCGCCGTTCCGGTCAGCCGCCCGACCATGCCCGCCTTCGGCGGCGTGGGAATGTCGCGGCTGTTCGTGACGAGCCAGCGCCGCTTCCTCGAAAATGACCAACTTGCCGCCCAGCCTTGGGCCGGCTCGCTCATCGAGACGAGCGTTGCTGCCCGCGGTATTTCAATGGCGGTCCGGTTGGGCGGCGCAGCGGGGTAGGGGATTGCGCGCGCTGTGGCGTCGATCAAGCTGTCGAGGCTCTAAGCATAGCTCTTCGGGATCGGGGTGGCGTAGCCGCCGCGCTTCGAGGTCTTGAGGCGGAGCGTAAAGAGCGATTCGGCGAGTTTCACGGCTGCGGCGACGCCATCGATCACCGGCAGCCCGTGTTCGCGGCTGAGCTCGGCGGCGAGATTGGCCATGCCGGCGCAGCCGAGCACGATGGCTTCGGCTTCGTCCTGCTCGATGGCGCGATCGATCTCGCGGGAAATGCGGGCACGCGCTGCTGAGCCCGGCACTTCCAGGTCCAGCACGGCGACTTCGGCGGCGCGCACTCTGGCGCAGCGGCTGCGGAGCCCGTAGCGGACGAGGTTGTGCTCGATCGCCGGAATCGAGCGGCCGAGCGTGGTCACCACAGAAAATTTCCCGGCGACCAGCGATGCCAGATGAAACGCCGCCTCGCCGATGCCGATCACAGGTGCGTCCGAAAGGCTGCGCGCGGCATCGAGGCCCGTATCGTCAAAACAGGCGATCACCGTACCGTCGACCGCTCCGGCATTGCGCATCTCGCCGATGAGGCCGGGCACGGCGAAGACCTCGTCGAAATAGCCTTCGATGGATGGCGGGCCGGAGGCGGGATTTACCGCGACGATTTCCGTTCCCGGCGACGCCACCGCCCGGGCCGCCGCGCCGATCTTCTCGGTCATCGAACTCGTAGTGTTCGGATTGACGACAAGCAGGCGCATCAGATCTCCCCGCCGAGGTAGAGCGAGCGCACGCGGTCGTCGTTGAGGAGCTCGGCCGAGGCGCCCGACAGGGCGATGCTGCCCGTGCTCAGCGCATAGGCCCGCTGGCTGATCCGGAGCGCCATGCGCGAATTCTGTTCGACGAGGAGCACCGAGACCTTCTCCTCGCGATTGATGGCGACGATCGAACGAGCGATGTCCTGCACCAGCTTGGGGGCGACCCCGAGCGACGGCTCGTCGAGCAGGAGCAGCCGGGGCTTGGCCATGAGCGCCCGGCCGATCACCAGCATCTGCTGCTCGCCGCCCGAGAGCGTCGATGCCTGCTGGCCGAAGCGCTCCTTGAGTCGCGGAAAGCGGGTGAGCACCCGGTCGAGGCTGTCGGCTATGCCGGCCTTGTCGGAACGGGTGAAGGCGCCCATCAAGAGATTGTCGCGTACGCTCATGAGCGGAAACACGTGCCGGCCTTCCGGCACCATGGCGATGCCCTGCCGGACAATGGCGTCGGGCCTGGCGCCGTCGATGCGCTTGCCGTCGAAATGGATTTCGCCGCGGGTGAGCCGCCTCAGCCCGGTGATGGCCCTGAGGATCGAGCTCTTGCCGGCGCCATTGGCGCCGATCAATGCCACGGTCTCGCCTTCATTGACCTCGATCGAGACGCCCTTGAGGGCATAGACGTGGCCGTAGTGGAGTTCGCAGTCCGAGACGCTGAGCAGGGCCATCGCTACATGCCCACCGCTTCGTCTTCGACCCCGAGATAGGCTTCGATCACCTTCTCGTTGCGCTGGATTTCGGCGGGCGTCCCCTCAGCGATCTTCTGTCCGAAATTGAGCACGACGATCCGGTCGGAAATTTTCATTACGGCCGGCATGTCGTGCTCGACCAGCATTACGGAGACGCCGCGGTCGCGCACGCCGCGCACGAGATCGACGGCGTGCATGGTTTCGTCATGGTTCATGCCGGCGAAGGGCTCGTCGAGCAGCAGGACCTTCGGGTTGCAGGCAAGGCCGATGGCAATGCCGAGCGCGCGCAGGTGCCCCTGCGGCAGGCTCGCCGCCTCCTCGTCGCGGAGCCCGGCGAGACCGAGGAACTCCAGAATTTCGTCGGCTGAGCGGGCGAATGCCGCCTCGTCGGCGCGGGCCGCCCAGGTACCGAGATAGAAGCCGAAAAGGTTCGCCCGCGAGCGCAGATGATGCGCCACGATGACATTGTCGCGGACCGTCAGCCCCCTGAAGATCGTCGCCTCCTGGAAAGTGCGGACGACGCCGCGGCGGGCGACCAGGTGCGGCGCCCGGCCCGAGATAACCTCGCCTTCGAACACCACCCGCCCCGAGCTCGGCCTGACGAAGGAGGCAATGAGCTTGAACAGCGTCGATTTGCCGGCGCCATTGGGGCCGATGACGCTGAGAATCTCCTGCTCCATCAGGTTGAATGAGACGTCGTTGACGGCGACGAGCCCCCCATAGCGCCTGGTGAGGTTTTGGACCTGCAAAATCCCCTCGGGCATCAGTGCGCCCCTTCGCGCCGGCGACGCTGGCCGAACAGGCTCAAGAGCCCATTGGGCAGCACCAGCATGAGCGCGATCAGGACGCCGGAATAAATCAGCAGTTGCCATTCGGCGGTCTGGAAGAGCAGGTCCCAGCCGAAGCGGAGCACGAAGGTGCCCACGATCGGGCCGAAGACATAGCCCAGCCCGCCGAGGAAGCAGTTGAGCATGAAGTTGATCGAATCCTGGGTCGTGAAGCTCGACGGATAAATCGATTGCGATACCGCGGAGAATATCGCGCCCGCGACACCGCCGAGGAAGGACGAGATGGCATAGGCGATCACGCGCAGCCAGGCGATGTTGACGCCGATCGAGGAAGCCAGCTCCTCGTTCTGCTGCAGCGCCGCGAACAGCCGGCCGACGCGCGAATGCACCAGCCGCCAGACGCCGGCGAAGGTGATCAGCATGATCGCGACCGAAAGGTAATAGAAGGCGGGGCTGGCATTGCCGAGCGTCGAAAAATCCGGGACCAGCGTCACCGGGCCGATGGCAATGGGGCCGGGCAGCGGCAGATTGACCATGCCCCGGGCGCCGTTGGTGATCGGCAGCGCCAGCGCCGCGAGGCGGGCGACCTCGGTCGACACCAGCGTCACCATGGCGAAATAGACGCCGCGCAGCCTCAGGATCGGCAGGCCGATCAGCAGGCTGATGAAGGCGGCAAAGATCCCCGCCAGCGGGATCGTCAGCCAGAACGAGACGCCATAGGCCGTGACGAGAATCGCCGAGACGTAGCCACCAATGAGGGCATAGGCCGCCTGGCCGATATTGATGCGGCCGATATAGAAGGTGATCCACACGCCGGCGCTCGCGACCGCCAGCAGCGAGATCAGTGTCAGTGTGTAATAGACGTCCGGGTGGCCGCTCCAGTCGATGATCGGCGGCACCGCCACGAGCATGAACAGGCCAAATACGGCAAAGGCGATGAGCTGCGTGCGGAGGCGCATCGGTCAGCCCCAGGGCTTGCCCATCAGCCCGTTGGGGCGGATGGCAAGGAAGACCATGAGGGTGGCGAAGATCACGAGATAAGTGATGTCGCCATAGGCGTGGAGCACCGTCAGCCCCACCGCCTCCAGCATGCCGAGGATGAAGCCGCCGGCGATGGCGCCGCCCACGACGCCGGCGCCGCCGATCATGACCATCAGGAACGCCTTGGTGGAGACGGCCGAGCCTATGCCCGAACTGACGCCCGTGATCGCCACCAGCAGGCCGCCGACAAGGCCGGCGAGGAGAGCGCCGAGGGCGAAGCCGATCATCGAGTAACGATCGACATTGACGCCCATGAGCTGCGCCGCCTGCCGGTCCTGCGCCAGGGCCCGCATGGCGCGGCCCGGCTTGCTGAACTGCATGAAGGCCATGAACAGCGCGATGAAGATCACCGCGAGCACCGCCACCAGGATGCGGTCATAGGGTATGATGATGGCGCCGGTGTTGAGGATGCCGTTCACGATCTTGGGCACGCCGTGGCCCTTTTCGCCGAAGACGAGCAGGATCACCGCGTCGAGGAAAAACGCTACCGCCGCCGCAAGCAGCATCGTGCTCTCCTCGCGTTTGGAGCGCCGGATCACCGGGCGGAACAGGAATTTTTCGATCAAGGCGCCAATAATGGCGAGCGTTACCGAGGAGGCGATGAGCGCCACCACGAAGGGCAGGTGCCACTGGCCATAGACGGTATAAGTGACGAAGCCGCCGAGCACATACATCTGGCCATGCGCGAAATTGAGCACGTTCATCAGCGCGAAGATGAGCGTCAGCCCCAGAGCGATGAGCGCATACTGCGCCCCGAGATAGAGGCCGTTGACGATGACCTGTTCCATGTTTTCCCTGAACCGTCAGGCGCGCGGAGCCGGGGCGATGGCCCGGCTCCGGCAGGTGCTGGCTGAGGACCCGGTCAGTCGACCGTGCCGACGAACAGCGTCTTGAAGGCGCCGTCCTGGTACTCGTCGACGACCATCGGCACCGAGAGCTGGCGTTTCTGGCCGAACGAGGTCGTGCCGACATAAGTCAGCTTGGCGTTGGGGTCCTTGAGGTAGGGATTGGGCGCCGAGAACGTATCCATCGCCTTCTGGAACTCCGCGATGTCGTCGATCGCCTTCGGGTCGGCCTTGAGCGTGTCGATGATGTATTCGAGCGCATAGACCTTGGTGTTGGACTCGTCGTTGTATTCGCCGAACTTCTTGGTGTAGGCGGCGACGAAGGCCTTCATCTGGTCGGAGGCGATCTCGGGCGTCGAGGCGCCGCCCACGGAGATGAAGCCATTGGCGAGGTCACCCGCGCCTTCCTTAAGGACGTTGGCGTCCTGCGAGGTCTCGGTCGACAGCAGGCCCGTATAGCCGGCCTCGCGGGCGGCGCGGATGAGGAGCGGCGCGGTGGCCGGCGCAACGCCGGAGAGCACCAGCAGGTCCGGCTTCAGCGCCACGATTGGCGCAACAACGGGCGCGAAGTCAGTGGTGTCGCTGGGATAAGTGTCCTTGTCGGCCAGCACCTTGAGCCCCAGCGCCTTGGCGGCGGCGGAGCCGCTGTCGCGCTGGCTGAGCGCATCGGATTCATTGGCGGCAACGAAGGCGATCGACTTCACGCCCTTCTTGTCCATCAGATATTTGTAGATCGCCGGGCCCGACTGGTAATTGGCGACCATGCCCAGCACTGCGTTTTCGGCCGGCTTGGTGTAGAGCGTCTTCGGGAAGGAGTAGGGGAAGTACATGATCCCATACTTCTCGGCCGGCGGACGCACCGCCGCGGCGGTATCGTCGACATTGGGCCCCACGACATAATGGATGCCCTCGGTCCCCATCTTCTCCATGCCCTGGATGGCGACCTTGGGGTCGGCCTGGTCGTCGAAGGTCACGATGTCGATGTCGTAGGTCTTGTCGCCGATCTTCACGCCGCCGGCCGCATTCCAGAGGTCGGCAAGCGTCTGCATCGAGCGGACATTGGAGGTGCCCCAGGCTGCATCAGGGCCGCTGGTGACGCCGACGAAGCCGATCTTCAGTGTCTCGTTGGCAAAGCTGGGGAGGGCGAGCGCGACAGTAATGGCGATCGCCGATGCTGCGCCCAGGAAAGTCAGTGTTGAACGTCGGGTAGCCATATGTCGTCTCCCTGAAACGATGGTCTCGGCTTCCGTAACTCGCGAGACGAGCTAATCCCGGCGCAAGAAGTGAGTCAAGAATTGTATACGATATTCGTGCGCAATGTTTCAGCTTTTCGTGCACAAAATGCGGGCATCCGGCCTGATTTTCGGGCGCTTTTGCAAATGAGCTTGCTGATCGATACCTGATGGCGCCAGTGTGAGGGATAGCGGGGTCGCCGCATCATGTATACAAAAATGCGTTGGACATTGCGGTTCTCTCGGTTATCTCTAGGCCGCCCATGAGCTCCCAAAACGCCCTACCGCCCAAGCCGTCGGATGTCGGGCTCGCCCTCGCGGTGGAGCCCGGCAAGCGGCCGCCGGTCCGCTGGTCGGCGGTCTATCTCGGCCTGCGCGACGCCATCCTGAGCCATGCGCTGGCGCCGGGGACAAAGCTGCCCGAGGACGAGCTCGGCGACATCTATTCGGTGAGCCGCACCATTGTCCGTTCGGCGCTGCAGGCGCTGGCGCATGACCGACTGGTCAATCTCGAGCCCAACCGAGGCGCCTTTGTCGCCAAACCGACAAAGCTCGAGGCACGCGAAGTCTTCGAGGCGCGGGCGCTGATCGAGCCGAAGGTCGCCGGCCTCGCCGCCGAAGTCGCGAAGCCGGCCGATATCGGGCTGCTGCGGCGGCATCTCGAGGACGAGCACCGGGCCATGCATGACGGCCGCGACGGCGAGGCGGTGGTGCTCTCCGGCCGCTTCCACGTCGCCATCGCCGAGATCGCTGGCCAGTCGATCCTGACCGACTTCGTGCGCGGGTTGTGCTCGCGATCGTCGCTGATCATCGCGCTCTACTGGCGCCGCCGGGATACCATCTGCGAGAGCCATGCGCACGCGGCCCTGGTTGATGCCATCGCCAAGAACAGCCCCAAGGATGCAACCGAGCTGATGACCAGCCATCTGGTCGATCTGCTCTCCGGCCTCGATCTCTCCGACCGTCCCGCCGAGCCCAAACGGCTTGCCGATATCCTGGGCTCGATCGCGCGCCCTGATGGAATCGGAACGTGAGCTCGAGGTTATTGAGTTGCCGCGCTTTCGAACCGGAAAAGTGGAACCACTTTTCCTGAAAACGCTCTAATAGTCGGCACGTCGCACCGGCAGCGGATCGACCGTCCACGCCATCCGGTCGATCAGCCGGCGCATGAGGTCGAATTTCGTCGCCTGCAAATCGGCCCGGTGCCAGAGATTGTTCATTTCCTGCGGATCGGCTTCGAGGTCGTAGAGTTCGGCATCCTCGTTCGAGTGCGACAGCGCCAGCTTGTAGCGCTCCGTTCGCAGCATGGTCATCTGCGGGTTCACGTCTTTGGGATGCCAAGGCATCGCGTTGTAGTACTCGCAATAGATGTCGGGGCGCCCGGCGTCTTCGTTCCCCGTGAGCGTTGCCAGGAAGGATTGCCCCTGCATGCCGGGCTCGCGGGCAAGCCCCGCCGCTTCCAGCAGCGTAGGGGCGATGTCGACCAGCTCTACCTGACCGCGTGCGCGCTTGCCGCGGGCGAAGCCAGGCCCGGACATGACCAGCGGCACATGGATCGCCTCCTCGTAGAAATAGGGGCCCTTGAGATAGATGCCGTGGTCGCCGAGCAGTTCACCATGGTCCGACATGAAGATCACGATGGTGTTCTCTCTCTGGCCGGTGCGTTCGAGCGCCTCCAGCATGCGGCCGACCTGCGCGTCGATGAGGTCGCACATCGCCCAATAGGCCGCCCGGACCATGCGGTGGTCGCGCTCGGTCATCTCGTCCCATTTGAAGCCGGCATGTCCGCCATAGGCGCCTTCGTGGTCGATGCGCTGCACTGTCGTCTTGGTTTCGAGCTCGCCGGGGGCGTGGTGCGGCAATGGAATTTCGTTGAGCCGGTCGAGATAGGGCTGCAGATATTCGCGGGGCGGCTCGAAGGGGTGGTGGGGATCGAAGATGTTGACGGAGAACATCCAGGGGCGCTCGACGCCTTCATGCGCCTCGATGAAGGTGATGGCCTTCTGTGCGCACCAGGTCGTCTGGTGGTCCTCTTCCGGTACGCCGAAGCTGACATAGCGCGAATTTCCGACCGGGGTCGTGCCGTAGGCCCGGCCGCGTTCCCTGAGCCAGAGATTATATTCGTTGGTCGGCCAGTTGTTGCCCTTCTGGGTGGGGCTCAGCGCCACCGCCGGATGATGAGACCAGTGAAATTCGGCATAGCCGTCGTCGATGCGCCGTTCATGGTCGGGCGCGACGCTTGGATGGCAAGCAGACAGGTGCAGTTTGCCCGAAAGCCCGCAGGTATAGCCATTGTCGGCGAGGATGCGGCTGATCAGCCTTTCGTCGGCCGGAATGTCCTGCCCGTTCTGCCGCGTGCGGGTCGTTCGGGGATACCGGCCGGTGAGAAAGCTCGCACGGCTCGGCGTACAGACCGGGCTTTGCGAGAATGCGTTCTCGAACAGCACCCCTTCGCTGGCCAGCCGGTCGATATTGGGCGAGCGCACCTGGGCATTGCCGTAGCAGCCCAGCGTGTCCCAGCGCTGCTGGTCGGTACAGATCCAGAGAATATTGGGCTTTTGCGGCATTGTGTGTCCCGTCAGGCTTTGATCGCCCCGGCGACCCCTTCGACGAAGAAGCGCTGGACGATGAAGAAGAATGCGACGACCGGCACCAGCGAGAGCGTCGCCGCGGCGGCCATGCCGGGCCAGTCGGTCTCGTTGGTTCCCACGAAGGCGAGCATGCCCACGGCAAGCGTGCGCTGGCTCGGCGCGCCGAAGGTGAGCACCAGCGGCACGAGGAAGCTGTTCCATGCCGCAAGGAAGGTGAGCACCGAAACGGTTGCGGTCACGGGCCCGGCAAGCGGCAGCATGATGCGGAAGAAGATGGTGAAGAAGCCCGCTCCGTCGACGGTCGCCGCCTCGGCGAGTTCGCGCGGCAATTGCCCGAAAAAGCCGGCATAGAGCAGGATGGCGGCGGCGTTGCCGCTGCCGGCCAATGCAAGCACGATGCCCCAGCGCGAGTTCAGCAGGCCGAGGGCTCGGGTGAGGTCGACGATGGGAATGATGGCGAAACCGGCAGGAATGATGAAGGTCGCCACCAGGATCGCGATCACGACCTTGCGCCCGATGAAATCATAGCGGCCGAGCACATACCCGGTCAGGGAGGTATGAAAGACGACCAGCACCACCGTTGCGCAGGTGATGACGACCGTGTTGAGCATATAGGTCGAAAAGCCCGCCGCAGCCCAGGCGCGGGCATAATTGTCCCAGAGCAGCGCGTCGGGGATCAGGTTGAGGCCCTTCGAGAATATCTCGAGCGGGCCTTTCAACGACGCCGAGACCAGCCACAGGAACGGATAAATCCAGACAAGGCAGAGCACGGTCAGCAGCAGCACCGACAACCACGTCCAGAGGCGCCGGCCTTGGCGCGAAGGGGCGATCGGGGTCACTGCTCCACCGTCCTGCGGCGCATGCGCGCAACGATTGCCATCTGCAGGGCCGCCAGCACCATGACGCAGACGCCGAAGAACAGCGCGGCCGCCGAAGCATAGCCGAGCCGCGGCACGTTGGCGGCGAAGGCATTGCGGTACACGAAGATGTCGATGACCTCGGAGGAATAGAACGGACCGCCATTGGTCAGGGTGAGCATGAGGTCGAACACATTGGTCGCCTCGACGACCGTGATCAGGGTGATGATGATGGTGAAAGGCGTGAGGAGCGGCAGCGTGACATGCACGAAGCGCTGCCAGCGATCGGCCCCGTCGATCCGGGCCGCGTCATAAAGATCGGCCGGAATGGTCTGCAGGGCCGCCGTCCAGTAGATGACGGTAATGCCGGTCCATTTCCACACCCAGACGCCGATGGCGCTGTAGAGCGCCAGGCCGGCGCGGCCGAGGAAATTGATCGGCTGGTCGATGAGGTGCAGTCCCAGCAGCGCCTCGTTGAGCGGGCCGCTGGCCGGATCGAGCACGAACCGCATCACCACGCCGAGAATGGCCGCCGTGGTCACGACGGGCAGGAATATCGCGGTGCGGAACGCGCGCGAAAACGGCAGGCCGGCATTGAGGACAAGCGCAAGGAACAGGGCCAGCCCGACCCTGATCGGCACAGCCACGACCATGAAGATCAGCGTGTTGGCGAAGGCGTTCCAGAATAGCCGGTTGTGGAGCAGCTCGGCGTAATTGCCCAGGCCGATGAAGCTGCCGGACTGCTCGAACCCGCTCCAGTCGAGCAGGGAAAACCAGATGCTGGCCAGCATGGGCCAGAGCGTATAGGTCGCGACCAACAGCACCGTCGGCAACATGAAGAGATAGACCCAGCGGTCGCCCCATAATCGCTGGGCAAAAGTGGGCTGGCGCTTGGCCGCGACCGCAGCAGTCATCGCAAGACCCGTCAGGTCAGCGCTTGTAGAGATCGGGCGTGAAATCCTTGTCCGGCGACCAGTTGTCGAAGACCCAGTCGTCGACCGATACCTTGCCGCCCTTGGAATTGATCACGCCGATGGCGCGGTCGCGCTCGGCGCTCATCTGGTCGGAATATTGCTGCAGCACCGGGCCCGGGTCGTCGAAGGCGCCCGAGAATGCGCCCTGGATGATGGCCCCGAGCGATGGATCGATGGTGCGCATTTCGGCATAGACCTTGCCGATATCGGGGTTGCGGATCACGGGTTCCGGGGCAAGCCGGACGCTGTCCTTGTAGCTGGCGATGACCGCTTTGTAGGTCGGGTCCACATTGGCCTGCGCCACCGCGTCGAGGCTGAGCGGGGGCTGGTCCATGCGCTCGGCGAGCTTGATGTAGAACTCGTCGGTGGTGAACAGGTTGAGCAGTTCGGTCGCCTGCTTGTTCAATTTGGACTGGGCCGAAATCCAGAAGGTGCCCGGCAGCGGCCCGGCATGGACGTGGCCGTTGTCGCTGGTGATCGGCGTCGGGGTGACCCAGGTCTTGGCGAGCGCGTCCTTCATGCCGCCGGCCATCACGCCGGAATTCCAGGGGCCGTCGAAGAACATCGCCGCTTCGCCCGCCGCCCAGCGGATACGGCCCTGCCGCGCGTCCATGGAGGAGGACGCCGGGTGAAGCGTGCCGTCCTTCTGCAGGCTCAGCAGCATTTTCAGTGTCTCGACATAATGCTCGCTGGCATAGTCGTATTTACCGGTCTTCCAGTCGATCGGGCCCGCGGCGCCCGCCATTTGGGCGAGATCGTTGAGATGCGCCTGCATGCGGTCGGTGAACTGTAGGGGCAGCAGCAGCCCGTAGGCACCCCCGGTGGTCGCGGATTTGGCGACCTTGCGGATGTCGTCCCAGCCCTGCGGTCCCTTGGCGGGGTCGATCCCGGCCCTTTCGACCTTGGCCTTGTCGTACCAGAGCGAGGTCGAGTGCCAGCGGAACGTGAAGAGCGGAAACGAATAGACCTTGCCGCCGAAATTGGTGAGCCCCTCGAACAGCGCTTCCTTCTGGAAGGGCTTGTCGAGGGTAAAGCCGCCCTCGGGGGGCCCAAACCAGCCGGCGCCTGCCACCTGGTCCACCACCGCCAGGGGTGCCGGCACCGAGAAGACGTCCGGCATCTGCTGGCTTCGGAAAGCGAGCTGCAGCGACTGCATCATGTCCGACGGGTTCATCACCTGATGCTTCACCGTCACTGCGGTGTCGGTCTTCCACTCCTCCTCGAAAAGCGGCGCGATGGGCTGGAAATGATCCCACCACTGCAAGGTCGGCGCGTCCTGCGCCAGCGAGCGGCCCGGCAACGTGCCGGCCGCCGCTGCAGCGGCCATGCCGGCGAGCACGGTGCGGCGGCTGACGGCACCCCGATCCATAGGATTGTTCATCTTGTCCTCCCCTCTTTTGAGGTGAAGCCTAGCGGGTTATTTATGACCTTGTCCAGCGTCCCTGGACTCGTCCGCGCAGAATTTCACGCGAGGCTTGTGCCATCGGGCAGCGCCAAGCTAGTGCAGGGCAGGACGGCCGGTGGGGCAATGGCCGTGGAGCATGGCGTGGTGGAACAGCATAGGCAGGGTAGGCGGCGGGGCCCGACGATGGTGGATGTCGCCGCCCATGCCGGGGTCTCGCAGTCGAGCGTCTCGATGGCGCTCAACAATACCGGCGGCGTGCGCGTATCCGAGGCCACCCGCGAGCGCGTCCGCAAGGCCGCCGAGGAACTCGGCTACCGGGTCTGGCGGCGCAGGGCAGTCGGCAGCGGCTCGATCAAGACCATTGGCCTCATCATCGACGACATCGCGTCCAATCCGCTATCGCTCAATGCCATCGAAGCGGCGCGGCGCAAGGCCTGGGAAAATGGCTGCGTGCTCACGGTCACGCCGGTACTGCGAGACAAGGCTCTGGAGCGGGCCGGAATCGATCTGCTGCTGTCGCAGCGGCTCGTGGGCGTGATCTACCAATCCTTCTTCACCCAGAAGCTGAAGCTGCCCAAGGCGCTGCGGACCACGCCCGTCGTCCTGGTCAATTGCTACACCGACGATCCCAATGTGCCCTTCATCATTCCCGAACACGAGGCCGGCGCCCATGCCGCCGTTTCGGCGCTCATCGCCGCCGGACACAGGCGCATCGCCATCATCAACGGCGACCCGCATATGGAGGCGGCGCGAGACCGGCTTGCGGGCTATCGCCGGGCGCTCAAGCACGCCCGCATTGCCGATGACCCGCGACTCGAGCGCAATGGCGGGTGGAGCATGGCGGGTGGAGAACGCGAGACCCTTGAGCTCCTGGACCTGGCCGATCCGCCGACAGCCATCTTCTGCGCCAGCGACCAGATGGCGATCGGCTGCTACGAAGCGGTGAAGGGGAGGGGATTGCACGTCCCCCAGGATGTGTCGGTCGCGGGCTTCGACGATGCGCCGGCCTCCCGGCTGTTGTCGCCGCAATTGAGCACGGTGCGCGTTCC
>DASZUI010000279.1:0-5800 GCA_035547675.1 Devosia sp. | reverse complement strand
GATTTCGCGCAAGTCGGACAACCCGTCGATCACCCGCGACGTGTCGGGCGAGGGCGTGCAGCAGGCGCTGCTGAAGATCATGGAAGGCACGGTGGCTTCCGTGCCGCCGCAGGGTGGACGCAAGCATCCGCAGCAGGAATTCCTGCAGGTGGACACCACCAACATTCTCTTCATCTGCGGCGGCGCCTTCGCCGGCCTCGAGAAGATCATCCAGGCGCGGTCCGAGGGGTCGGGCATCGGCTTCTCGGCCGTCGTGAAGGACCCGCAGGATCGCCGCGTGGGTGACGTGCTGAAGGATGTGGCGCCGGAAGACTTGGTCAAGTTCGGCCTGATCCCCGAATTCATCGGCCGCCTGCCGGTGATCGCTACGCTCGAAGACCTGGACGAGGCGGCGCTGATCCAGATTCTCACCGAGCCGAAGAATGCGCTCGTCCGCCAGTACCAGCGGCTGTTCCAGATGGAGGATGTCGAACTGACCTTCCACGAGGACGCGCTCAAGGCGATCGCCAAACACGCCATCGAGCGCAAGACCGGCGCCCGCGGCCTGCGGTCGATCATGGAAGGCATCCTGCTCGACACCATGTACGATTTGCCGGGCCTCGAAGGGGTCGAGGAAGTCGTCATCAGCGCCGAGGTGATCGAGGGCAAGGACGTGCGTCCGCTCTACATCTACTCGGATCGCAAGAAGGAAGAGCTTTCGACTTCCGCGTAAGCGGAACTCGTTGACGCGGGTTTGCGCCGGGGATGGCCGAGGCCGTTCCCGGCGCTTTCGTTTGTCCGGGAGCCTCTGAGTGGTTGATGTCCGCCTGCCGGATGCCTTGAGCCTCGCCATCGCGGCCGAGATCGGGGCAGGGAGCCTCACGGCGCGCGCCGGCGCGCTGTCGGACGCCTATCGGGCGCGGCGGCCGTCCAGCTCGGCGGTCACGGAGACGGGGGATGTTGCGGCCTATCTGACGACGCGGCTGCCCGCTACCTATGCCGCCGTGACGCGGGCGCTGGATGAGGCCATCTCCCGGACCGAGGACTTTGCGCCGCGGAGCCTGCTCGATGCAGGCGCCGGGCCGGGCACGGCCAGCTGGGCTGCGGCCCAAAGGTTGGCCGAACTCGAACGGATAACGCTGCTCGATCACAATCGGGCGCTGCTCGACATGGCGGGCCGGCTCGCGGCCGGTAGCCCGTTCCCGGCGCTTGCGGGCGCCCGGCGGGTGTCGGGTTCGCTGAGTGCGCCGCCGGCCGACATCCGTGCCGAGCTGGTGATTTGCGCCTATGCGCTGACGGAGCTGGCCGATGGTGCTGCCATCGCCGCCGCGTTGGCGCTCTGGGAGCAGTGCGACGGGCTGTTCGTGATCGTCGAGCCGGGGCGCCCGCGCGACTATGAACGGCTGATGGCGGTCCGCGCGGCGCTGTTCGAGGCGGGCGCGAGGATCGTCGCGCCGTGCCCGCACGAGCAGCCCTGTCCGCTGCCGCCCGGCGACTGGTGCCATTTTGCCGTCCGCCTGCCGCGCAGCCGGGCGCATCGGCAAGCCAAGGCCGGCACGCTGGGCTATGAGGACGAGAAACTCTCCTATCTTGCCGTCGCCCGGCCGGGTGTATCGGCGAGGCCGGTGGCGGCGCGCGTCATCAGGCCGCCCAGTGTGAAGAAGTTCGAGGTGGCGCTAGCCCTCTGCACCGAGGAAGGGCTCGAAGGCCGGGCGGTTCCCAGGCGCGAGCCGGCGGCCTTCAAGGCGGCCAAGAAGCTCGAATGGGGCGACCCGCTGGGCTGAAGATCGCTTGTTCGCGGAGGGGAGTGAGGCTTAAGCTCGACGCAGCAGTGAAGGGAGGGCCTCATGGCGCGCTTTGCGAATATCCTCGAGACTGTCGGCAACACCCCCATCGTTCGGATCAACAGGCTCGCGCCCGAGGGCATCGAGCTCTGGGCCAAGATAGAGGCATTCAACCCGCTCGGCTCGGTCAAGGACCGGCTCGCGCTGGGGATCATAGAGGCGGCCGAACGGTCGGGCGAGCTCCGGCCCGGCCAGACCGTGGTGGAGATGACCAGCGGCAATACCGGCATCGGTCTTGCCATGGTGTGTGCGCAGAAGGGCTACCCGCTCGTCATCGTCATGCCGGAATCCTTTTCGGTCGAGCGGCGGCGCCTGATGCGCTTTCTCGGCGCCAAGGTGGTGCTGACCCCGGCGGCCCAGCGCGCCGTCGGCGCGGTGATCAAGGCGCGTGAGCTGGCCGCGGCCAATGGCTGGTTCCTGGCCCGCCAGTTCGAGAACGAGGCCAACCCGGACTATCATTCGCGTACAACGGCCAGGGAAATCGTCAACGATTTCGCCGGGCGCCGGCTCGACTACTGGGTCACGGGCTATGGCACGGGCGGCACGCTGACCGGCGTCGGGCGCGTGCTCCGCAAGGAGCGGCCGGAAACCAAAATCGCGGTCTGCGAACCCGAGCAGGCGCAGGTGCTGGCCAGTGGCGAAGCCCAGGCGGTCGGCACTGACGGCCAGCCCAAGGGCAGCCATCCCAAATGGAACCCCCATCCGATGCAGGGCTGGAGCCCGGATTTCATCCCGTTCATTGCGCAGGAAGCGGTGGAAGAAAAGCTGATCGACCGGGTCCTGCCGGTCGCGGGCCCGGCGGCGGTCGAAACCAGTATTGCGCTCGCCCGCAAGGAGGGAATCTTCGTCGGCATCACGGCCGGAGGGACCATGGCGGGCGCGCTCAGGCTCGCCGCAGAATTGCCAAAGGGATCGGTCATCCTCGCCATGCTGCCGGATACGGGAGAGCGCTATCTATCGACACCGCTCTTCGCCGACATTCCGGTCGAGATGAGCGCGGAAGAGGAGGCGATCTCGCTTTCCTCCCCGACGGCACAGCTGGCCAGCCAGCCGGCGGCTTGAGCCGGGAAGGCGTTTTCCGCAGGGCAGGCGTGGCGCATTTGCAGATATGCGCCCATTCCGCCTGTGCTAGCGTTGCAGGAAAGAGTTTGGCGGCGCGGCATTGCCCGGCTGCGGGCGAACATGCCTTCAAGCCCGCCGAATGGGCAGGTGCCGAAGCGGCAAGCGTGACTTATCTGCCATTCGGCGCGCCCGGACACCGTTCATAATCATGTCAAAGTTGACTTGTCGGGCGAACGGGCGAACCTATTTATGAGGGCAGAGTCGGCGGCATGGCTGCAAAGCGGGCGGTCGGCGATATGGGGGCGCGCGACAGAATAACGAGCGCGTGCCCCGGGAAAGGAACATAAATGACTGACGTGACTTCAGGCGGCGCCGATATCGATCGGGAACGGATTTATCCTGTTCTGCCCCTGCGCGATATCGTTGTCTTTCCCGGCATGATCGTGCCGCTCTTCGTGGGGCGCGAAAAGTCGGTCAAGGCGCTTGAAGAGGTCATGCGCGACGACAAGCACATCCTCGTCGTGACCCAGAAGAACGCCCAGGACGACGATCCCACTCCCGAGCAGATTTATGCGACCGGCACGATCGCCTCGGTGCTGCAGCTGCTGAAGCTGCCCGACGGCACGGTGAAGGTGCTCGTGGAGGGCATCAACCGGGCCAATGTCGAGCAGTATCTGCAGACCGAGGAATATTTCGAGGCCGAGGCCCGCGCGCTCGAGGAGCCCGACGGCGACCATGTCGAGATCGAGGCCCTGGCGCGCTCCGCGCAGACCGAGTTCGAGAACTACGTCAAGCTGAACAAGAAGATTTCGGCGGAGGTGGTCGCGGCGGTCGCCCAGATCGAGAATCCGTCCCGGCTGGCTGACACCATTGCCAGCCATCTCGTGATCAAGATCGCGGACAAGGAAGATCTGCTCGCGACGGTTTCGGTCGCGGAGCGGCTGCAGAAGATACTCGGCCTGATGGAAGGCGAGATCGGCGTGCTGCAGGTCGAGAAGCGCATCCGCGGCCGCGTCAAGCGGCAGATGGAGAAGACGCAGCGCGAGTACTACCTCAACGAGCAGATGAAAGCGATCCAGCGCGAGCTGGGCGATGGCGAAGACGGCCAGAACGAGATCACCGAGCTCGAAGAGCGGATCAACAAGACCAAGTTCTCCAAGGAAGCGCGCGACCGGGCCAATGCGGAGCTGAAGAAGCTCAAGCAGATGTCCCCGATGTCGGCCGAAGCGACCGTGGTCCGGAACTATCTCGACTGGCTGCTGTCGCTCCCCTGGGGCAAGAAGAGCAAGATCAAGCGCGACCTCGGCTACGCCCAGGAAGTGCTCGACGCCGATCACTATGGCCTCGAAAAGGTCAAGGAGCGGATCATCGAGTACCTGGCGGTGCAGAGCCGCACGGGCAAGCTCAAGGGGCCGATCCTGTGCCTCGTCGGCCCTCCGGGTGTCGGCAAGACCTCGCTCGGCAAGTCGATCGCCAAGGCGACGGGCCGCGAATTCGTGCGCATGTCGCTGGGCGGCGTGCGGGACGAGGCGGAAATCCGCGGCCATCGGCGGACTTATATCGGCTCCATGCCCGGCAAGGTCATCCAGTCGATCCGCAAGGCCGGCAAGTCCAATCCGCTGTTCCTGCTCGATGAAATCGACAAGATGGGCCAGGACTTCCGTGGCGATCCCAGCTCGGCGCTGCTCGAAGTGCTCGATCCCGAGCAGAACGCGACGTTCAACGATCATTACCTCGAGGTCGACTACGACCTGTCCGACGTAATGTTCGTGACGACCTCGAACACGCTGAACATCCCTGCGCCGCTGATGGATCGCATGGAGATCATCCGCCTCTCCGGCTACACCGAGGAGGAGAAGTTCGAGATCGCCCGCCGGCACCTGATCCCGGAGTCACTGGGCGAGAACGGGCTCGAGGCCAAGGAATTCGTGCTCTCGGACGAAATGCTGACCAAGGTCATCCGCGGCTATACGCGGGAGGCCGGCGTCCGCAATCTCAAGCGCGAGATCTCCAAGCTGATGCGCAAGGCGGTCAAGGAGATCATGGTCAAGAAGGCGAAGAAGGTCGTCATCGACGACGCCATGCTCGAGGATTTCCTCGGGCCGGTGATCTTCACCAAGACCGAGATCGACACCGAGCCGTCGGTGGGCGTGGTGACGGGCCTGGCCTGGACGCCGGTGGGCGGCGAGCTGCTGACCATCGAAGGCGTGATGACCCACGGCAAGGGCCGCATGACCGTGACGGGCAACCTCAAGGACGTCATGCGGGAATCGATCCAGGCGGCCAACGGCTATGTCCGTTCGCGGGCGACCGATTTCGGCATCAAGCCGCCGCTGTTCGACACGCGGGACATCCACGTCCACGTGCCGGAAGGGGCGACGCCGAAGGATGGTCCGTCGGCCGGCATCGCCATGGCCACGGCGATCGTTTCGGTGATGACGGGCATTCCGGTGCGCCACGATATCGCCATGACCGGCGAGGTGACGCTGCGCGGCCGCGTGCTGCCGATCGGCGGCCTCAAGGAAAAGCTGCTGGCGGCGCTCCGCTCGGGCGTCAAGACGGTGCTGATCCCCAAGGAAAATGTCCGCGACCTCAAGGAGATTCCGGACATCGTCACCAAGGGCATGGAAATCGTGCCCGTGGAGCGGATGGAAGAAGTGCTGTCGCGCGCGCTGGTGCGCCAGCCGGAGCCGATCGACTGGACCTATGAAGAAAAGGTCGAGACGCCCGCTACCGCCGTGGTCGAGCCGATCGACGGCGACGAGGCCGGTACGGGCCTGCCGCACTAGCCAGCCAGCCATTCGGCTGGACCGGATTTTCGACGTGATGACGTAGGGCGGCCTGAAAGGGCCGCCCTGGTTCGTTCATGGCCGGATGGCTGCGCATCGGGCGTTGATGGCGCCGGTTCCCGGCCG
>DASZUI010000278.1:0-2213 GCA_035547675.1 Devosia sp. | reverse complement strand
CGCCGAGGACCGGATCGGTCTTCGGCTTGGGCACGCGCGCGATGCGCGCGTCGGCTGCGGGGCGCTCGCCGGGTTCGCCGCGCAGCAGGTCCCGTTGCGCGCTCCCCGCCGGATAGCCGCCGACCACCAGGAAATCGCCGCTCGAAGAAAGCCGCCGGTGACCCACCCCCGCCGGGATGACGATCACGTCGCCCGCTGCGACATCGAAGTCCCGCCCCTTTGGGCCGCCCAGCATCAGCCGCGCCGACCCCAAGGCGATGCCGAGGCACTCGTGCGTCGTCGAGTGGTAGTGGTGGAAGGGGTAGATGTCGGAACGCCATTGCGGCGGCCAGCCGTGCCGCGCAAAGAGCGCCTCCATCGCCTCGGCCGACGCCTCGCCCGCCGAAATCGCCGCGGGATAGATCAGCAGCGGCAGCCGGCTGTTGGGAAACGCCCCGTCGTCGTCGAAACGCTCCTCGATCGGCTCACTGCTCATGGTGTCGCCTCTTCGCCGCGAAACGCCGTCCCCCTTGGGGCGGGCTAGATGTTGCCCGAGAAGGTGTCGCAGCTTGCCGGATCACCGCTCTGCGCCCCGGTCTTGAACCACTTCATGCGCTGGGCCGAGGTGCCGTGGGTGAAGCTGCGCGGCTGGACCGTGCCCTGGAACTTGCGCTGCAGGGTGTCGTCGCCGATCTGGTTGGCGGCGTTGATCGCCTCCTCGACGTCGCCATTGTCGAGATAGTCCTGCCGGCCCTCGTAATTGGCCCAGACGCCGGCATAGCAGTCGGCCTGGAGCTCGATCCGCACCGAAATGGCGTTCGCGGTGTCCTTGTCCGAGCGCGCCATCTGCGCATCGTACTTGCCGAGCGTGCCCATCAGGTCCTGGACGCGGTGCCCGATCTCGTGGGCGATCACATAGGCCTGGGCGAAATCGCCGGGCGCCCCGAACTGCTGGCGCAGCTGGTCATAGAAGCCGAGGTCCAGATAAACCTTCTGGTCGTCGGGGCAGTAGAATGGCCCGCTCGCCGATTGCGCCGTGCCGCAGCCGGACTGCGTGGAATTGGTGAAGAGCACGATTTTTGGCGGCACGTAGGTCTTGCCGTTCTTCTGGAAATAGTCGCCCCAGTAGTTCTCGGTGTCCTTGACGACGACGCCGACGAAATCGACGAGCTTCTGCTGGTCGGCATTGTTCCCCGGCAGTGCCTGGCTGTAGCCGCCGGTCGAATAGGTGTCGCCGCTGCTGTCGAGCAGCGTCAGCGGATTGATCCCGAGCGCCCAGCAGATCACGAGGATAATGACGATGCCGACGATCCCCGAGACGCCGCCGCGGCCGCCGATCGGGATCGGGATGCCGCCGCCCGGATAGCCGCCGCCACCCAGGCCGCCCCCGAGCCCGCCGCCGAAGCCGCCCTGGCCGCGCCGGTCCTCGATATTGGTGCTCTGCTCCCGGCCCTCTGTCTTCATGTCCCACTCTCCGCAAAGGCCCCGCCCGACTATACCGGCCCGCCCGGTCCGCGGCCACAGTTTAGGTTGACAGTCCCGTAAGGGCGTCCTTGTCTGTCCTCTGGCCGCAATGCGCGGCCGTGAAAAAGGAGCGTGCCCGCCCGGAACGCCGCAATGGCGCCGCCCGCCACTCCATCGGGAGCATTCGATGACAACTTCTTTCCGCCTTTCGCGCCGTGCGTTCCTCGCCGGCTCGGCCAGCGCCACGGCGCTGATCGCGCTCCACCCGTTTGCGGCACAAGCCACTGCCAATCAGGCGCATCTGAGGCTGATGGAGACGACCGACATCCATGTGGCGATCTTTCCCTATGATTATTACGCCGACGCCCCCAACGACACGATGGGGCTCGGGCGCACGGCGGCGCTGATCGACGCCATCCGCGCCGAGGCCACCAATTCCATGCTCATCGACAACGGCGACCTGATCCAGGGCAACCCGATGGGCGACTACGTCGCCTATGAGCGCGGCTTCAAGGACGGCGACGTGCACCCGACCTTTGCGGCCATGAACACGCTCGGCTACGAAATCTCGACGCTGGGCAATCACGAGTTCAACTACGGCCTCGATTTCCTCGACAAGTCGCTGGCCGGGGCGAAGTTCCCCTTCGTCTGCGCCAACCTCGTGAAATCGGCCACGCTGACCGGCGACGACCCGCTCAAGGACAAGACCTACCTGCCCCCGTTCCGGATCGTCGAAAAGCAGCTGACCGACGGCGCCGGCAACACGCAGA
>DASZUI010000277.1:0-5535 GCA_035547675.1 Devosia sp. | reverse complement strand
GCGCCCGTCAGGTCATGGCGAAGGCTGGCGATGGTTTCGTCGAGGGTCATGGCGCATCCGGGGAAATTCAGCGGGCTGTTGGTAGCAAACGAAAAAGCCCCGCGCCATCCCGGAGGGACGGCGCAAGGCTCGAATTGGCCTCAACGAAGGCTGGTGCGAAGACCCCCTCATCCGCCCTTCGGGCACCTTCTCCCGCGCGGGGAGAAGGCAGGGCGGTGCCCGGTTGTCGGCCTTCCCCCCTTGCGGGAGAGGGTGCCGGCAGGCGGGTGAGGGGTTTGCGGCCTAAGCCGAAATCCGCTCGTGCGTGGTCTTCTCGATGGGTTCGAGATAGCCGAGGGCCGCCTTGGCCTTGGCCACCAGCACGCCGAAGGCTTCCGGCTGCGTGATCGCCAAATCGGACAGCACCTTGCGGTCGACCGCCACCTCAGCCTTGCTGAGGCCGTCGATAAATCGGCCATAGGTCAGCCCGTGGTCGCGGACCGCGGCGTTGATGCGCTGAATCCAGAGCGAGCGGAAATTGCGCTTGCGCTGGCGACGATCGCGATAGGCGTACTGGGCCGCCTTCTCCACCGCCTGCTTGGCGATGCGGATCGTCGACTTGCGGCGGCCGTAATAACCTTCGGCGGCCTTCAAAACCTTCTTGTGACGGGCGTGGGCGGTAACGCCTCTCTTAACGCGGGACATTTCTCACCTCTCCTATCGATTGTACGGCATATACCACTTGACCAGGCTCTCATCGCCCTTCTTGAGGATCTTGGTCCCCCGGTGCGAGCGGATGTAGTCGGCGTCGTGGCTGGAGAGGCGGTGGCGCTTGCCCGCGACGCCCGCCTTGACGCGGCCGGTCGCAGTAAACTTGAAGCGCTTCTTGGCGCCCGATTTGGTCTTCATCTTCGGCATTTTGCTGATCCTGAACTGGGACGGGCACTGAGCCCTGCAAACAGAACCGCCACGGCATGCCTTTTGGGCCGGGCGGCTCGGAGAAGGCGGCGTTATAGGGAAGGCCCGCCTTAATGGCAAGTAGCCAGAAACGGAAAGGCGGCCCTTTCGGACCGCCTGCATGGCCGGGTCGGAACCCATAACGAAGAAGCGACGGCGCCTTACTTCGGCGCCAGCACCATCACCATCTGGCGGCCTTCGGAACGCGGGGCGGATTCCACCTTGGCGGCGCCGTCCATCATGTCGCGGACCTTGAGCAGCAATTCCATGCCGAGCTCCTGGTGCGCCATTTCGCGGCCGCGGAAGCGCATGGTCACCTTGACCCTGTCACCCTCGGTGAGGAATTTGCTGACTGCCTTCATCTTGGTATCGAAATCGTGCGTATCGATATTCGGACGAAGCTGGATTTCCTTTACTTCGATGACCTTCTGTTTCTTGCGCGCCTCGGCAGCTTTTTTCTGCGCGGCGTATTTGAAACGGCCAAGATCGAGGAATTTGGCCACCGGCGGCGTGGCATTGGGCGAGATCACGACGAGATCGAAGCCCTCGTTCTGCGCCTCGGCAATGGCGTCGCGGGTGCGCATCACACCCTTGTTTTCGCCTTCTGCGCCGATGACTTGCACTTCGGGGCTGGAAATATCCTCGTTGGACAGCGGCCCTTCCTTCTGGGGCGCCAGGGACCTCATTGGACGACGAATGGCAGGTTTTCCTTCTGCTGACTCGGACAAATGCTTTTCTGGAAGCGTCGCTAAAATCGTGTCGGCAACCAAATAAGTCAACTGGCAAAGCTTGACGAATAAGCGAGCTTCGGCCGAAACGCCAAGCCTGTTGCATGGTTGCGTTAAGGAGCGGTGGAGGGCGGAATGACAGGGCTTTCGACTCTGATCGTGGGCGAGGGCGAGACGGCGCGCGAGATCGCCATGCTCAGGCGCGCGGGCGGGCGGCCGGGGCTGTTCTGGCTCTCCGGCTATCGTTCCGAAATGGTGGGCAGCAAGGCGACGGCGCTCGACGCCTTCGGTGTGCGCGAGGGGCTGGCCGTCACCCGCTTCGACTATTCGGGGCACGGGCAATCGGGCGGCGATTTCCTCGAGGGCACGATCAGCCGATGGCTAGAGGAGGCGCTCGCGGTCTTCGCGACCACCGAGGGACCGCAGGTGGTCGTCGGCTCATCCATGGGCGGCTGGCTCGCGCTGCTGCTCAACAAGGCGCTGCGGGCGCGCGGCGAGGCGCGGGTCAAGGCACTGGTGCTGATCGCGCCGGCCGTCGACATGACCGAGGCGCTGATGCGGCCGCAACTCACGCGCGCCGACCTCAGGGCGCTCGAGACGACCGGGGTGGCGTTGCAGCCCTCCGAATATTCGGACGAGCCCTACCCGATCACGCGGGCGCTGATCGAGGACGGCAGGAAGCATCTTCTCTTCGGCGGCCCGATCGAGACCGGCTGCCCGGTGACGATCCTGCAGGGCGGCAAGGACAAGGACGTGCCGCCGGCGCATGCGCTGAGGCTGGTTTCGCACCTGCTGCACGACCCGGTGACCTTTACCCTGGTGCCCGATGGCGACCACCGGCTGAGCCGCGAGGAGGATTTGCAGCGCCTCGAAGCCGCCCTCCGCCTCGCTATCGACGAATAGGCGCCCGGCCCATTCGTCGCGTTCAAAAGCCCGGCCGGCCTCGACAGCGGCGGGCGGGCGCGGTAAATGCCGGAACATCGAAAAAGCGCGATTCAGGGGGCGCGTGCCATGGACGATGCCAGCAGGGAACTCGTGACCGTCTTCGGCGGATCGGGGTTCGTCGGCACCCAGTTCATCCAGTTGCTCGCGCACCGGGGCTATCGCATCCGGGCAGCGGTGCGCCGGCCGGACCTGGCGGGCCATTTGCGGCCGCTCGGCGATGTCGGGCAGGTCGTGCCCATCCAGGCCAATGTGCGCGACGCGGACTCGGTGCGCCGCGCGGTCGCCGGGGCTGCGGTGGTGGTCAATCTCGTCGGCATCCCCTTCGAACGCGGCCGGCAGCGGCTCGAGACGGTGCATGTGGCCGGCGCGCGCCATGTCGCCGAAGCCGCAGCGGCGGCGGGCGCCTCGCGCCTCGTCCATATGTCGGTGCTGGGCGCCGATCCCAATTCGCCGAGCGCCGTGCTGCGCAGCCGGGCGCAGGGCGAGGCGGCCGTATTTGCCGCCTTTGCCGGTGCCGTGGTGCTGCGGCCCTCGGTGATCTTCGGGCCGGGGGATTTCTACTTCAACCTGATGGGCGGGCTCGCCCGCGCCCTGCCGCTGCTGCCGCTGATCGGCGCGAGCACCAAAATGCAGCCGGTCTATGTGCGCGACGTCGCCGAGGCGCTGGTGATTGCCGCCGAGGGCGGTGTGAAGGGCGGCCGGGTCTATGAGCTGGGCGGGCCGGAAGTGCTGACCCAGCGCGAGCTGGTCGGCCGCATCCTGCACTATACCGGCCGCAACAATACGCTGATGCCTGTGGGGCCTGGCTCTGCCCGCCTGCTCGCGGCGCCGATGGGCCTCCTGCCCAAGCCGCTGCTCACCGCCGACCAGGTGAGGCAGCTCCAGATCGACAATGTCGTTTCCGAACCGGCGCGCCGCGACCGGCGCACCCTCGCCGCCTTCGAGGTCACGCCGACACCGATGGACGCGGTGCTGCCGAGCTATCTCTGGCGCTTCCGCAAGAACGGGCAGTTCGACCGCATGCCGGCCTGAGCCGCGGCGCGGCGGCTGCGCCCGCCACGGTTAAGCGCGTGTTAAGCCCGTCCGTTGTCCTATGGCGTGTGGCGTAAAAAGGCCTTGATCGGCAGTCATCCGGCTCCTATCCCAATCGTGAGCCGGGTTCGCGGCGCCTTCCCGTGCCGCCATCGAGCCCCTCCGATCCCTTTTTCGCCCCTGGCAGTCCTGCCGACCGAACCGGAGCCCTGTCCATGCCGAGGCTTCTGCATCATCAGCTTGATCCGCATTCGCGCCTGATCCGCCTGATGTTCGCCGAATATGGCGTCCCCGTCGAACTGGTCGAGATCAAGCCCTGGACGCGCGAAGCGCATTTCCTCGAGATCAATCCGGCGGCAACCGTCCCCGTGCTGCTCGAGCCGGCCGAGCCGCCGATCGTCGGCGTGCTGGCGGCGATCCATGCCGTCGAGGAGCGCTATTCCCCCGCCGCCGTCGCAGGCCTGCTGCCGGCCAAGGGCTCGGAGCATTTCGAGACCTGGCGCCTGCTCGAATGGGTGCTGCTGAAGCTCAACGACGAAGTGACGCGCTATGTGCTCGAGGAAAAGATCGTCAAGCGCGACCGCCAGGGCGGCACGCCCGAGCCCGGTGTGCTGCGCGTGGCCAAGGCGAACCTTTCCGAACACCTGCACTATTTCAACTGGGTGCTGGCGACCCGCCACTGGCTGGCCGGCGACGCGATGACGCTCGCCGATTTCGCGCTGGCCGCGCACCTCTCCAGCCTCGATTATCTCGGCGACATCCTGTGGGAAACGGCGCCCGAGGTGAAGGTCTGGTACGCCCGCATGAAATCCCGCCCGGCCTTCCGCACCCTGCTCAACGACCGCGTCGGCGGCATGCCCGCCCATGCTGGCTATACGGATCTGGATTTCTAGGCTTTGCGTTTGTATATACGGATGCAAAGCGCCATATCATGAGCGCATTGCCGGCGGAATTCGACTGGGACGAGGGCAATTGGCGGAAGTGCCAATCGCATGGCGTCTCGATCGAAGAGATCGAGGGGCTGTTCCGCGGGGCGCCGCGAGTAGCACCCGATCCGGCTCATTCGTCGAGCGAGGACCGGCTGATTGCGGTCGGGCGCACTGCTGGCGGGCGACCGCTCTTCGTCGCCTTCACGCTGCGCCAGCAAGACGGACGCCAGCTTATCCGGCCGGTCAGCGCACGGTATATGCACCGCAAGGAGGCGGAGCGTTATGGCTAGACGAGTGCCGCAGCTCAAATCCGACGAGGAGGCGGAAGCCTTCCTCGCGCAGGACCTTTCGGATCTGGATTTCAGCCAGTTCAAGCCGATGCACTTCGAGTTCGCCCGGAAGCAGGCACAGCTCAATATGCGCCTGCCGCAGCCGCTTCTCGAGGCGGTCAAGGCGCGCGCCAAGGCGCAGGGCCTGCCCTATACGCGCTATATTCGCATGCTGCTCGAGCATGACGTCGCGGGTAAATAGCGCGATCCCGGCCTTCCTCCCCGAGCTCCGCGCCCGGGCGAAAGCGCTCGGCTTCGACGCGTTCGGCATCGCGCGGGCGGATGCGCGGCCGGATTTGCCGGACAAGCTCGGGGCGGCAATCGCTGCGGGATGGCATGGGGAGATGGGCTGGATGGCGGAGACGGCGGAGCGCCGCGGCAGCCCGCAGGCGCTCTGGCCGGAGGCGCGCTCGGTGATCATGCTGGGGGTCAATTACGGCCCCGATGGCGATCCGCTCGCCAATCTGGCGCGGGCCGATCGCGGTTCGATCTCGGTCTATGCGCGGAACCGCGATTACCACGAAATCATCAAGGGCCGGCTCAAGGAGCTGGCGGGCCTGCTGGCGCGGCGCAGCGGGGCGGAGGTGAAGGTCTTCGTCGATACGGCGCCGCTGATGGAAAAGCCCCTGGCCGAGG
>DASZUI010000276.1:0-10755 GCA_035547675.1 Devosia sp. | reverse complement strand
TTCCCGCGCAGGCGGGAATCCAGTTTTCTTAACGCCCCTGCTCGCATTTTATCCATTAATCACGGCGCTTAAGGCTAAGCGGCGAAAGCTCGCCGTTAACCAGGCGATTTGCGCTATGTCGAGCCCAGTAGTGCGGACTGGGAGCGTTGCGGCATGTCTCAACAGAATCGCCTGAGCTGGGTCGATACGGCCAAGGGCATTTCCATCATCCTCGTGGTGATGATGTATTCGGTCTTCAATGTCGGGCAGGACGCGGACGGCGTGGGCCTGTTCCACTGGGTGATCGCGTTCGCGACGCCCTTCCGCATGCCGGAGTTCTTCCTGATCTCCGGGCTGTTCCTTTCCATGGTGATCGCGCGGCCCTGGGCCTATTACGCGGACCGGCGCGTGGTGCACTATTTCTATTTCTACGCGCTCTGGGTGGTGATCCACCTGACGGTCAAGATCGCTATCGCTTCGGCGCAGCCGGTTTCGGCGCTGGAGCAGATCGCCGAGGCGGTGGTCGAGCCCTATGGCGTGCTCTGGTTCATCTACCTGCTCGCGGTGTTCTCGGCCGTGACCAAGCTCGCCTACAGCTTCAAGGTGCCGCATGTGGCGGTGCTGGCCGTCGGCGCGGCGCTGCAGATGGCCAATTTCACCGTGCCGTGGAGCTATCTGGTCGAGCAGTTCTGCCATTATTTCGTGTTCTTCTATTGCGGCTATCTGTTCGCGCCGTGGATTTTCAGGCTGGTCGACCGGGCCATGGACCGGCCGCTGCTCGCGGTGGCCGGCCTCATCGCATGGGCGGCCGTCGAGGCGGGGCTGGTATTCTCGCCGGGCTTCGGGCTTTACCCCGATCATGTCGATCTCGGGCTCGCGGGTCTGCCCGGCGTGCGGCTCACGCTGGCGGTGGCGGGCGCCGTGGCGCTCTGCGTGACGGGCGGCCTGCTCAGCAAGCTCAGCTTCATGGATTGGCTGCGCTGGCTGGGCGAGCACTCGCTGGTGGTCTATGTGGCCTTCGTGCTGCCGATGACCTTCTTCCGGGCAGGACTGGTGAAGCTGCACCTGGTCGGCAATGTCACCCTGGCGAGCCTCGTCGTGATGGTGGTGGCCATCGGCTTCTCCGTCGGGCTTTACCTACTGACGCAAAAGACCGGGCGGGCCAGGTGGCTGTTCGAGCGGCCCGACTGGGCGCATATCCCGGGCACGCCGGGCAGCCGGCAATATGTCCGCGACCGCGCCGCGGCGGTGCCGGCCGAATAGGCACACTCTTGCGTGAGTTGCAAAGCATCGGCATTTGCCGATAGACGGAGGGTGGCCGGCCTGCCGGCCGCCCTGTGCAACTTCCCGCTCGATCGGACAGAACATGACCACCCAGACCAAGCCCATCGACGTCTATTATGCCGCCACGCCCAATGGCCATAAGGCCACGATCATGCTCGAGGAGCTGGGCGTGCCCTACGAGCTGCATTTCATCCGCATCGGGCGCGGCGACCAGTTCAAGCCGGAATTCCTCGAAATCTCGCCGAACAACAAAATTCCGGCGATCGTCGATCCCGAGGGACCGGACGGCAAGCCGATCTCGATCTTCGAATCGGGCGCCATCCTCAAATATCTCGGGCTGAAGTTCGGCAGGTTCTACCCCACCGGCATGCGGGCGCAGGTCACCGTGGACGAATGGCTGTTCTGGCAGATGGCCGGCTTCGGCCCGATGCTGGGCCAGTTCAACCACTTCAACAACTACGCGCCCGAGAAGCTACCCTACGCCATCAAGCGCTACACCGACGAGGCGCACCGGCTCTACCGGGTGCTCGATACGCGGCTCAAGGGCCGCGACTATGTGGCGGACGATTATTCGATCGCCGATATCGCCATCATCGGCTGGTCCAATGGCTGGAAGCGCCATGGCATCCAGGAGGGCGAATTCCCGAATTTCGAGGCGTGGAACAAGCGGATCAACGAGCGCCCCGCCGTGCGGCGCGCCCTCGCCATCCAGACGCCGCCCGAGCAGGAAACCAACACCGCGACCGACAAGGACGCGCAGAAAGTGCTGTTCAATCAGCGCTGAGCCATCGAAAGATGGATTCCCGCAATGGCGGGAATCCATCTTCTCCGCCTCCCTACTGGAATGTGCCCGGCTCGACCGTCGCGGCCGGCGCCGCGTGGGCGTGGGCGGCCGGCTTCTTGCCGGCCATGGCGGTGGTCGGCGTGGCCGCATCATCGGCAGCCTCGGGTTCGGGCTGGGGCACGCGGGTCCAGTCCTCGCCCTTGCAGATGGTATTGTAGAGAATGCAGCCATTGAGCCGGATCTTGTCCGGCCCAAGCACCTCGACATAGCCCGAATAGGTGTTGCCATCCTGCGGGTTGTAGATGGTGCCGTCATAGATCTGCGGCTTGTTGCCGGCATGCAGCGTCAGGATCTGCAGCCCCAGTATGGGACGGCTGCGCAGGGCCGGGTCCTTGTTCATGACGTCGGTTGCGTGGTCCGCGCCGCCCATGGATTCGATGGCGGCCTTGTTCTGCTTATAGATATCGTCCGGCACGACGATCTTGGTGATCGAACCGCAGAAGCCGTCGGGGCAAGGCGCAACGGTCAGTTCCGACTTGGCCGCCGTCAGCCAGACGCCCTCGATGGGCGAAGCCGGAGGGGCCGAAGCCACTGCCGCCGCATCGGGTTCTGCCGCCAATGCGGCGCCGGCCGGCAGCAGCATGGCGGCGAAACAAAGCGACGCCGCCGCGCGCACGAAGGGAGCCTTGTCCAACACTCTGTTCCTCTTGCTTGGCCAGGCGGGCGAAAACTTTGTTCGCCACCGCCTCAAAATCAATTCCACGACAACACCGGGGGTCGGCGAGCCGTTCCTTGCGGCTATATTTGCCTGTCGGCCAGCTCCGTCGTTCCGCTCCGCGGATCAATTCCGGATAATGGCACCGCATCTGCCGCTGGCCGCCCCGATAGGCCTCGAAATCGGCAACAACTTGGCAAGGTCCCGAGTTTGACCGTCACAGAAGGTTCATGCGGCTTTTCCGGGCGGGGTGAGCGGCAGCGCGAGAAGCGCCAGCAACGGCGGCAGCGCGAAGCACCACATGCCGGCATGGGCAAACAATATCGCCGCTCCCGCGCAGCCAATGGCAAAGGCGATGACGGCCGCGAGCATGCGGCGGAGCCTCGCCAGCGCGGCGGCGGCGGCATCGGCGGGGACGCCATGCACCAGATCGGCGATATCGATCATGATCTGGGTCGTCGTGCCGGTCATCAGCGTGGTGGGGGGCGCGCTCGCCATGTGGATGCGGTGCACGGCGTTCTGGATCGCCATGGCGGCAACCAGCACCATGCCGGTCAGGATCGCCGATGGCGAATCGCCATTGGGGAACGGGCCGAGGGTAATGGCCAGCACCGCGCCCAGCGCCAGCAGGACAAGCATGACGGCCAGCCAGGCCCGCGGCAGGGGCGCGGTGCGCGCGGCGAGCGGATAGCCGATGAAGCGCGTGAGCAGGACGACGGCACAGAATACCGGCAGCGCCACGAGCTTGGAGACGACGCCCGACGTCCCCAGCACCAGCGCCGCGCCCAGAGTGACGAAATTGCCCGTGACATGGGCGGTGAAGAGCCCCTGCAGCGCCAGGAACCCCGCGGTGTCGACATAGCCGGCGGTCAGGCTGAGGAGCACCGGCAGGCCCGCCACGCCGAACGGCTTCAACTCCATCGCGCCCTCCCGCCATTCGACCTTCGTCGTAGTCCCAATTGCCAATTGCCCGATCACGCCTGCCACGCCCAGATGGGCATCCAGGAGGATCAGCCCCATGACTATCGATCATAAAACTCTCGAAGCCCAGCTTGCCGGCGTCGCAACTCTGGTAGAGGCGGGTCATCGCGGGGCGCTGGTCGCCCGCGCCCTGGCCAAGGGCGATGCGAGGCTTACCGCGGACGGGGCGCTGGCGGTTTCGACCGGCGCCTTTACCGGCCGCTCGCCCAAGGACAAGTTCGTGGTGCGCGACGGGGTGACGGAGGCAAGCGTCTGGTGGGAGGCGGTCAACGGCCTCTCCCGCGCCCAGTTCGACCGGCTGCTCGAAGACGCCGTCGCCTATGCCGCCGGCCGCGAGCTGCTGGTGGAGCGGCTGAGCGCGGGCGCCGATCCGGCCTTCCGCATGGCCGTGTCGGTGATCACCGAGAGCCCCTGGCACGCGCTGTTCATCCGCAACCTGCTGATCCGCGATCCTGGGCACGCGGCGCCGATGCGGGCGACGATCCTACATGTGCCGGGCTTCACCGCCGATCCCGCCCGGCACGGCACGAAGAGCGGCACGGTGATCGCGCTCGACATGAGCCGCAACATCGTGCTGATCGGCGGCACGAGCTATGCCGGCGAAATCAAGAAGGCGGTGTTCTCGCTGTTCAATTTCCACGCGCCGCGGCAGGGCGTGCTTTCCATGCACTGCTCGGCCAATGTCGGGAAGAACGGCGATACGGCGCTGTTCTTCGGCCTGTCGGGCACCGGCAAGACGACGCTGTCGAGCGACCCCGAGCGCGCGCTGGTGGGCGACGACGAGCATATCTGGACCGATAACGGCATCGCCAATATCGAGGGCGGCTGCTACGCCAAGACGGCGAAGCTCAGCGCCGAGGCCGAGCCGCAGATCCACCGGGCGGCGCGCGCCTTCGGCACGGTGCTCGAAAACGTCGTCGTCGATGCGGCCGGCATTCCCGATTACGACGATTTGTCGCTCACCGAAAACACCAGGGCCGCCTACCCCATCGAGGCGCTGGCGCCCATCGTGCCGGAAGGCCGGGCGGCGACACCCAAGACCGTGGTGTTCCTGACGGCCGACGCTTTCGGCGTGCTGCCGCCGGTCGCGCGGCTCACGACCGACCAGGCGGTCTATCATTTCCTCTCCGGCTACACGGCAAAGGTCGCGGGCACCGAGCGCGGCGTGACGGCGCCAACGGCGACGTTTTCCGCCTGCTTCGGCGCGCCCTTCCTGAGCCATCGGCCGCATGTCTATGCCGAACTGCTCGCCAGGCGCCTCGAGACGAGCGGCGCGCAGGTGTGGCTGGTCAATACGGGCTGGATCGGCGGCGCCGCGGGCGTGGGCAGGCGCATCGACATCGCGTCGACCCGCCGGCTGGTGACCGCCGTGCTGGATGGAGAGCTGGAGAAAGTGCCGATGCGAATCGACCCGGTCTTCGGCTTTTCCGTCCCGCTCGCGGTCGAGGGGCTTCCCAGCAGCCTTCTCGACCCGAGGGCGAACTGGGCCGACAAGGCGGCCTATGACGTAGCGGCGGCCAGGCTGCGCGATCTTTTCGAGGAGAACTATCTCAAGGTCGAGCCGCTGCGGCAGGTCGCGGAATAGCGAAGGCGGGTGGAGCGAAATGGGTCCTGCGGTTATTCTGGCGCCCTGCCCCATCATCTTGGCGGAGGGCGCCATGGACCGCCGCATCATCATCGTCGACGACCACCCGCTGTTCCGCGCGGCACTGGGCAACATCGTCTCGCAGATCGGGCCCGGCTATGCGGTGCGCGAGCTCGACGGGCTGGGTGCGCTCAGCGCCGCGCTCAAGGCCGACCGCGACTGGGACCTGGTGCTGCTCGACCTCAATATTCCCGGTGCCGAGGGGCTTTCCGGGCTGCTGCTGCTCCGGGCGGAATTTCCGGAGCTGCCGGTCATGATCGTTTCGGCGGTTGCCGATCCGCTGGTGATCCGGCAGGCGGTGGAACTGGGCGCCTCGGGCTATCTGGCCAAGTCCGCGGACCCGGCCGAAATCCGGGCGGCGCTCGACGCCGTGCTGGCGGGCGACATCTATGTGCCCGAGGGAATCAGCCTCGAGGGCGCCTACCCGGACGCCCCGCTGCTGCGCCGGCTTGCCAGCCTCACGCCGCAGCAGGTGCGCGTGCTGATGATGCTGGCCGAAGGGCTGATGAACAAGCAGATCGCCCACCAGCTTTCCATTTCGGAAGCCACGGTGAAGGCGCATGTCTCCACCATCCTGCAGAAGCTCGACGTCGACAGCCGCACCCAGGCGGTGATCGTCGCCTCGCGCATCGGGCGGGACGTCGCCCGCGCGCTGGCGCCGTGAGGCTCCTGGGTACGGCAGTACGCGCTGTGGATTCCGGCCTTCGCCGGAATGACACCGCGAAGTTTGGCACGGACTCACCCCAACCCCGACTTCATTCCGGCGAAGGCCGGAATCCATAGCGCGCGCTAACCCCGCCCCTTCACCAGCGCATTGATCGTGGCGCGGAGCGCGGCAGGCCGGACGGGCTTGGTGATGACCGGGATGCCCCGGACCTCCGCCAGCGCCCGTACGGCCGGCGTGCGGTCGGCGGTGACCAGGGCGGCCGGCAATTGGCCGCCGACGTTCTGGCGCAGCCATTGCACGGCATCGAGGCCGGAGGTCTGGTCGAGGTGGTAGTCGACCAGCGCCAGGTCGGGCAGCCAGCCGATCAGCAGATTGCCGCGATCGACCTCCTTCAGCGATTGGGCCGAACGCACTTCGCAGCCCCAGGCGGTGAGCAGGCTCTCCATGGCGTCGAGCACGTCGCGCTCATTGTCGACGCAGAGGATGCGCAGGCGGCCCAGGCGCGTCGGCGGTTCGGCGCGGGCGGCGATGGCCGCCGGGCGGGGCATTTCGCCCAGCGGCAGATAGACCGAAAAGCGCGACCCCTGCTCCTCGACGCTCGCCATTTCGAGCGGCAGGCCAAGCAGCTTGGAGAGCCTTTCGACAATGGAGAGGCCCAGCCCCAGGCCATGCGCCATGCTGGAGCCCTGTTCCAGCCGGGCGAACTCGGCGAAAACCAGGCGGTGCTGGTCGCGGGCGAAGCCGATGCCGGTGTCGATGACGTCGAGGCGTATGCCGCCGCCCTTGCGCCGGCAGCCCACCAGCACGCGGCCGCCGGGGCGCGTATATTTGATGGCATTGGAGACGAGGTTCTGGACGATGCGGGCAACCAGCGCCTTGTCGGTGAACACCACCGCGGAGCTATCGACCAGCCGCAGCGTAATCGAGCGCTCCGCCGCCAATGGCGCGAATTCCACCGCGACCTTGCGGACGAGGTCGCGGATATGGAAGGGCGCGGGATCGGGCCGCAGCGCGCCGGCATCGATGCGCGACATGTCGAGCAAGGCGGACATGATGTCCTCGACGGCGTTGAGGGCCGATTCGATCGAGCGGGCGAGCTCGCCATGCGGCGTGCCCTGGGCGCGCTCGACCAGGGTGGCGGTATAGAGACGGGCCGCGTTCAGCGGCTGCAGCAGATCGTGGCTCGCGGCGGCGAGGAAGCGGGTCTTTTCCTGATTGGCGGCATCGGCGCGGCGGCGTGCTTCCTCGAGCGCCGCATTAGCCAGGGTGAGTGCCGCGGTGCGTTCGGCGACGCGCGCCTCGAGCGTGGCGTTGGCTTCGGCCAGCGCCCGCTCCGCCTCGATGCGGCCGGACAGGTCGGCCACCGAAACGACGAGGCCGTCATCGTCGGCGCGCGCCGAGGCGATCTCCACGTCGTGGCCGCCGACGCCCAGGCGCTCGCGCCGGAAGCCGCCGGACTGGAGCAGCGACGCGAGCCGGGCCGCGGCAAGCCTCTGCGGATCGCCCGGCCCCAAATCGCCGCGCGCCGCCGCAAAGCCGACCATGTCGGCCAGCGGCGTCCGGGCGGCGAGCAGGTGCTGGGGCAGGTCGAGCAGCGCCGCGGCGCGGCGGTTGGCGGCGACCAGCCGCAGCGCGGTGTCGAAAACCAGCACGCCGAGCGGCAGGCCGTCGATCGCCTGCTGCAGCGCCGGCGCCGATCCCCTCTGTTCGATCGGTTCGTGCAACCCGACCTCCAAAACTGCCGCCCTTCGCCGGCCGGTCAACTCCCGGCAGGCGCGTCCGCAAGGGCCAGAATGCGCCGGTTTCGGGTCTCGCTCCAGGCGACCAGCAGGCCCGCCATGACGATCAGCAGCGCACCGAGATAAACCGCTGCCACCGGCTTTTCGCCCCAGAACAGGTAGCCCAGGACGAATGCCCAGACGAGCGAAGAATATTCCACCGTGCCGAGCACCCCGGCCGGCACGCGCCGCGCCGCCTCGACGAGGACATATTGCCCGCTGCCGCCGACGACCCCGGCCGCGATGATAAAGGCGAAGTCGCGCCAGCCGATGGGGTGCCAATTGCCCAGCACGAAGAAGCTCATGACCATGATGTTGAAGAGATTGAGCGCGAGGACCTGCACCAGCGCGCTTTCGCCGCGCGAGATCGAGCGCATCAATATGCTGGCGACCGCCCAGCAGAAGGCCGCCGACAGCACGAAGATCGTCGGCCAGCCGATCTCGATGCCGGCCGGATCGCAGGCGACGAGCACGCCGAAGAAGCCGATCGAGGCCGCGCCCGCCCGCGCCAGGGTCAGCTTCTCCTTGAGGAAGACCACCGCCAGCACCATGGTGAGCACGGGGGCGAAATAGTAGAGCGTGGTCATCTTGGCCAGCGTCATGTGGCTGGCCTGCGAATAATACATCACCCAGGCAGCCAGGGTCAGCACGGCGCGGCCGAGGATTTTGTGCTTGCTGTCGGAGTGGATCAGGCCGGCGACCACCCTGCCCCGCCCCATGCCAAGACAGATCAGCGCGATGACGATGCTGCGGAGCAGCAGGATTTCGGGCACCGGCAGGTCGCTGACCACGGCCTTGACCAGCGCGTCGTGGATCGAGAACAGCGTATAGGCGGCGGCGCCCAGCAGCAGGCCACGCGGCGAGGCCAGCGCCGGCATGGCAGTTGAGGTGGTGGCGGACACGGAAAGACTCCCCGGCGACGATGCGCCGTGCCGCTTTTTAGCCGTTCCTCACGCCGGTTGCACGAGGCTTTACAGCGCGGTCGAGCGTTCGCGCCGTGATCGCAATCAGTCGTCGAACTGGCAGGGCTGGGGCACGCTGTCGTCGGTCCAATCGGCGAGCGGCACGCCCCCTTTGGCTACCCTGGCCGGCGCGCCATTGCGGGTGCCCGTGCCGGTCAGCAGGTTCAAGTCGCAGCTGTCCCCCTTGGCCGTAGAAAGCGCATCGTGCGCCTCGTAGGTATAGCCGGCGACGACCGCGGCGCCGTTGCGGACGAGAATGGTGAGGCGCTTGTGCCAGCGGTCGCGGCCCTGGTCGTTGTTGAAATCGAGGACCAGGGCGCCGCGCGCGGTGATGCTGGCCTGCGGAGTCTCGCCCTCGGCTTCCCAGCCGAAGGCCGGCAGGTAAAGCGTTGGCTTGCCGCCGGCGCCGGGGCTCTTCGAGAGCGCGAGCGACAGGTCGACGTCGCTGTCGCCATCCGCCTCGAGCAATTGCACCTTGTCGGCGATGCCGTCGCCGTCGAGATCGCCGGATGCCGTGGCGACGACGCTCTTGCCCTGGGGCGTATCGGCGGCGGCGTCGGATGCGGTGGGCGGCGCCGCCTCGGCGAGACCGGCCGGCGGGCCGAGGATCAAATCGGTGGCCTTGACCCAGCCGGTGATCGGCTGCTCGCCCGCGACATAGGCGATCTTGACCCAATCGCCCTGCCGGTCGAGCAGCGCGACGGGGTCGTATTGCACCAGATAGGGCTTGGTGCGGGTGGGCGCGGCGGGCGCCGTGCCGAGCACCGCCTTCTTCGCGCCGATCAGGCCGGTGCCGATCCAGCCCTGCCCTTCGCCGCTGCGGTCGAGGGTCATCGCCTCGTCCACCATGTCGCCGGAGGTATTGGCGCAGCCATCCTGGTTGTCTTTGAGCTTGAGCGCGGCGTCGGCATCGGTGAAATCGATGCTGCCGGGGATGGTGGCGGTCTCGCCGGGCGTCCAGGTGGTGATCTCGGCATGGCTGCCCGACACCGTGCCGGAGATGGTGAAGACGCAGCTGAACTGCGGCGCATCGTCCGTGCCGTTGCCGGCGCGCTGGTCGGCGAAGACGCCGGTGAGCTTGTCGCCCGAGACGGCGACCAGCATGTTCTCATAAATGCCGGAGCGCGCGGCGGGCGGGCCGGCCAGGGCAATCTGCGCCCAGCCGACGCAGCCGAGAAGCGCGAGAGCCAATCCTGCCTTCATTTTCAACGCATCCATGGGGAGGGTGCCTGCCAGCGCCGGCCGCTCCCTCGGTCCGGCGAAACTGCCTCGCCGTTACGATCCCCAGAGGGGGCCCGCTGTCAATGGGACACTGTAGCGCCTAAGCGGCGTTGCGCCGCACGGCGCGCACGATGCGGTCGATCTTGTCGTCGAGGATGCTCCGCGAGGTGGCGACATTGAAACGGACGAATTCCTCGTAGCCCGGCCCGAAATGGGCGCCGTCGCCGCCCGCCACCTTGGCCTTGTCGAGCAAATAGAGATAGGGCCGCTCGGGCAGCCGCAACGCCTTGAAGTCGGCCCAGGCGAGGTAGGTCGCCTCGGGCGCGCCGATCGCCACCTCCGGCAGCTCGGCGGCAAAGCGCGCCAGCATATGGTCGCGATTGCCTTCGATCAGCCGGATGAGGCCCTCGAGCCAGGCCTCGGGCTCCTCCCAGGCGGCGATGGTCGCATAGACGCCCACGACGGCGGGCGTCCCCAGCAGCAGCGGCGGAATGCGCCGGTTGAACCGCTCCTGCAGGGCGGCGCTGCCGAAATGCATCAGCCCGCAGCGCAGGCCCGGGATGTTGAAGCTCTTGGTCGCCGAATAGAGCGTCACGGTCCGGTCCGCCGCCTCCGGGAACATGGCCCCGAACGGCATATGACGGCGGCCGTCGAGCATCAGATCGGCATGGATTTCGTCGCAGACCACGACCATGTCGCGCTCGATGGCGAGGGCCGCCAGCGGCGCCAGTTCCTCGCG
>DASZUI010000275.1:0-16097 GCA_035547675.1 Devosia sp. | reverse complement strand
GATCGAACGCTGCTTCAACAAGCTCAAGCACTTCCGCCGCTTCGCCACGCGCTACGACCGAAGAGCCATCCACTTCCTGGCTTTCATCCATCTCGCCGCTGCCATGCTTTGGATGCGCTGAATGTCGATTCAGCCTAGCGCTCGACCCAGAAATCCGCCTGGAGCCTTGCCGCCTCATCGGCGAGCAGCGGGCCCACCACTTCGGTCGGGCGCTGGCCCGCGGCGAAGACGATCGAGCAGGGCAGGTCGAGGGTCGGGTTCTCCTCGTGCGCGCCGGTGGCGGCCTTCAGGTCGCGCTCGGTCTGGCCGTAGACGATGCGGCCGATGCCCGCCCAGTAGAGCGCGCCGGAGCACATGGCGCAGGGTTCGGCCGACGTATAAAGCGTACATTGCTGCAGGAACGCCACGTCATAGGCCTTGGCGGCGCGGGAGGCGAGAAGCCTTTCGGCATGAGCGGTGCGGTCGCCCCCTTCGGCGCTGTAGCCGTTGCCCTGCTCCATAAGGATGTTGCCATCGGGATCGGCCAGAAGGCACCCGAAAGGATGGTCGCCCTGTTCGCGCGCGCGGGCGGCGATGGCGAAGGTACGGCGCAGCAGGGCTTCGTCGTGCGGTCGGACGGGCATCTGATCTCCAAGAGCGAGGAAGGCGAAATCTGCTTCAATTGGTCAATTCGAGCGCATCCCGGGTCACCGCGTAGCGGCTGAGGGTCTCGAGAAAGGTCATGCCGAGCAGGCTCGTTTCGAGGGCGCCGCCCTCGGTCACATAGGCGCGGATATTGTGGCGCACGATGCCGCCCACATCGATGGTGTGGAGGAAGACCACCGCCGCCTTGCCGGTGCCATTGGCCGTCGACACATCCGTATCGAAGGCGAGGTGCGAGGTATCGATGCCGGCCTTTTCGGCATCGGCGCTGGTGAGCACCATGGCGCTGGCGCCGGTATCGAAGATCATCGGGATCGAGGCGCCATTGATGCGGGTGGCGACGTCGAAATGCCCGCCCAATCCGCGATGAAAGGTGACCTGGCCGGTGCGGCTGTCGACCACGGGCTGGCCCGGGGACAATTCGCCATAGACGCGGGTCGCCACGTTCATGATCTCGTTGCGGTAGGCATAGCCCGCCAGCACGACGGCGAATATCCCGACCCAGAGCAGCAGCCCGGTCAGCAATTCGGAGGCGGCGCGGCGCCGGGCGAACAGGCCCCCCGCGACCAGGATCAGCACCAATACCAGCGGCACCAGCCGGCCGGTCTGGTCGACCGAAAGCCCGACCAGCGAACCGGCGTCGGCATTGACAGCGAAAGCCAGCCCTGCCGCCACGAGGAGGGCGATGCCGATGAAGATCATTGCTGGAAATGCCTGACGGAACAGCCTGAGAAGTCCATGAAGAAGATAAAGACATTGGCTGCGGGAAGTTCAAGCGCCGCGCAGCAAACGGCAAATTGCCGCAAGCGATTCGGTTCCGCCCCAGCCCGTGACCATTCCGCATGTCAGCCATGCGACATAGACCAGTGAGTAAGGCGGCTTGATGGCCGAAAGTGGAAGGAGTTCACCGTTACTTCAAAACCGTGTCGGAAATGAGCAAGCTTACTCTCATCAGCTCTCCCACCTGCCCCTACGTCCAGCGCGCCGTGATCTCCCTCAAGGAGAAGCAGGCCGAGTTCGATGTCACCTATGTGGACCTGGCGGACAAGCCGCAATGGTTTCTCGACATCTCCCCGCTGGGAAAGGTGCCGCTGCTGCGGGTGGAGCGCGACGGAGAGCCGCCGGCGGTGATCTTCGAGAGCGCGGTGATCCTCGAATATCTGGAGGAGACGCTGCCGGCACAGAAGCTGCACCCGGAGGACCCGCTGCTCAAGGCCCAGCATCGCGGCTGGATCGAGTTCAGCTCCAATGTGCTCGGCGATCTCCATAAGCTCACCAATGCCACGGATATCGGGACGATGGAGGCAGCCAAAACGGCGCTGCATGGCAAGTTCAAGCGGCTGGAATCGGTATTGGGCGTGGGGCCCTATTTCTCCGGCTCGCATTTCAGCCTGGTGGATGCCGCCTTCGGGCCGGTGTTCCGGCAGATCGATGCGCTCGAGAGCGTGGTCTCGGTCGGCCTGCTCGACGGCTTTCCCGGACTCGAGCGCTGGCGCAGGGCGCTGGCCGCTCGAGAAAGCATCCGCAACGCCGTGCCGGAGAACTATGTCGAGCTCTATCTCGGCCGGCTGAGGAAAATCGATGCCGAAGTGCTGAAGGCGGCCTAAGCGGTTCGGCGTTCAGCCGAGCAGCAGGAAGGCGCCCAGGCCGGCGATTTCGAGCAGGGCCTGCAGCGCGCCGATGAGATCGCCGGTCTGGCCGCCGACAAGGCGGCGGCAAAGCTCCGTCCAGCCGGCCATGATCGCTGCCATCAGCACCGCGGCGAGCAGGAAGGCGGCGAGTCCCGCGCCAGGCGCGGTGAGGATCAGGCCGAGGATGAGGGCGAAGATGGCGCCGAGCCCGAAGGCGGGCCTGGTGACGCGCCCGGCGGATGCCGAAATGCCGGTGGCGCGGGCCGGCGGCAGCGCGACCGTAAGCCACAAGGCGCCGCTGCGCGCCATGAGGGTCGTCCCCAGCCAGATGGCGGCGCCGGCGAAGGGATCGAGCGTGGTCAGCGAGCCCAGCGCCACCACCCGCAGGATGAGAAGCAGACAGAGCGCGATGACGCCGAAAGTGCCGTGCCGGCTGTCCTTCATGATATCGAGCCGCCGTTCGGCGGTCGCGCCGCCGAACAATCCGTCGGCCGCATCGGCAATGGCATCCTCGGACATGGCGCCGGTGATCACCGCCATTGCACCGACGGACAGCCCGGCGGCAAAGAGCCGCGGCATGCCGGCAAGGCTCAACACCAGCAGCAGCAGCGCCGGCAGGAGGCCGATGAGAAAGCTGGCGAAGGGGAGCGCCATGGCGATGCGCGAGAGGTCCGGCCGTTCGTGCGGCCGGTCGCCGGTCGGCAGGCGGGAAAAGAAGCGGACCCCCATGACGAGGTCGTCGACGATCCGGGTCCGCTCTCCCGCGGAGGCCGTGGGCCGGTGATTGTCGTTGTGCGGCTTGCGGTCGGGTTTCTCGCTCAATTCCGCTCTCCTTGCACTCGCCGCCTGGCCGGGGTCGGCAAGATGCCATCCGAGGCGGACGATCGCAATTCAATCCGGTTCGACGAAACGCTCCACAGGGCCCGCTAGCCAGCGCGGGAGGATTGGCCTATCCAGAAGCCCTTCAAGGAGTCGCCATGCCCGCACACATCGCCGCCCCCTTCGCCGACATCGCCGAACTGCTCACCATCGTGCCGGACGGCGACGAGGCGGCCGTCGCCGAGGTTCGGGCCCGGGATGTGATGCTGACCAAGCCGCGCGGTTCGCTGGGCAAGCTCGAGGAACTGGTCGAGTTCCTCGCGCGCTGGCAGGGCAAGAGCAAGCCGACGCTCGACAATCCCATGGTCGCCATCTTCGCCGGCAATCATGGCGTGGTGGCGCGGGGCGTATCTGCGTTTCCCCCGGAAGTCACCGTGCAGATGGTCGCCAACTTCACCAATGGCGGGGCGGCGATCTCGCAGATCTGCGCGCTGCACGGGTTCAATCTCAGGGTCTTCGAGCTGGCGCTCGAAATGCCGACCGGCGACATCACGGTTGCCCCGGCGATGGACGACCGCACCTGTGCCGCGACCATCGCCTACGGCATGGAGGCGATTGCCGGCCGCCCGGACCTGCTCGCCATCGGCGAGATGGGAATCGGCAATACCACCGTGGCGGCGGCCCTGTTCGCGGCACTTTATGGCGGCAACGGCGCCGATTGGGTGGGGCGCGGCACGGGCGTGGACGACCAGGGCATGGGACGCAAGGCGGCTGCAGTCGATGCGGCGCTGGCCCATCATCATCACGAGCTCACCGATCCGCTTTCGATCCTGGCGCGGCTGGGCGGGCGGGAAATCGCGGCCATGCTGGGCGCGATCATTGCGGCGCGGCAGCAGAAGATCCCGGTCATCGTCGACGGATTCGTCGCCACCTCGGCGGCGGCTATCGCGCACGCGGTCAATCCCCGGGCGATCGACCATTGCATTTTCGGTCACGTTTCGGCGGAAACCGCCCATGCGCGCGCGCTGCAGGCCATGCATGTCACGCCGCTCCTCGACCTCGGCATGCGGCTGGGCGAGGGCAGCGGCGCGGCCATCGCCATGATCATGGCGAAAACCGCGCTCCACCTGCACCAGCACATGGCGACTTTCGCCGAGGCGGCGGTCAGCGACCGGGAGTAGGGCAGGAGCCCTCGCGAGAGGGCGCCCCGCCTATTTCTGCGCCGGCTGAGCGATGCTGGCGGCGTATTCCTTATAGGTCGGCGGATTCTCCATGTCGTAGGCCGCCGAGAAGCCGGCCAGCGAGATCGCCACCGTGAAATCCTTGTTGTTCACGTTCTTGGCGGTGAGCGTGAGGGTGTTGCCCTTGCGCAGGCGGGCCAGGAAATCCGGCTTCAGGATCTGTTCGGACTCGCAGGCCTGGGGCGTGCAGCGCCAGAAGGGCAGGGTCACCGGCTTCTGGTCGTCGATCTGCCATTTGAGGCCGGGGATCAACGCGATGCCCACCGGCACGGCCGCGACGGCGAGCACCGGCGAGTTCTTGGCCGTGGCATCGAGCCGGAGGGTCAGCGAGCCCGACGTATTGTTGCCGTTGAAGGCAAGGCGCTGCACCACGCAGACGGTGTGATTGTTGGGCGGCTGGTTCGGGTCGCAGAACTTGGCCCATTCCTTGAGCTTTTCCGGCACGGCGCGCGGCGCCGCCGGGGTGGCCGGCGAAGCCGGTGCAGCGGGTTGGGCCGGCGCGGCAGCGGCGGGCGCGGCCGGCGCAGGGGCGGCGTTCTGGGCCAGGGCCGGCGCGACGGTCGACAGCAGGGCGGCCGCCGAGGCCGCGGTCAGGTAGCTGAGCAGGCGCATGCTTTTCCCTCTGAAATCGTTACGCATTGTGGTCGAAATCCCATATGGACGGCGCCCGGTCAACCGCGGCGCATGTCGGCGTGCCGCAGCCTTTGCCAGCCATTCGGGGCGAAAATGGGGGGAGTTCCCGTCCGCCCTTCAGCCCGCGTCGGAATAAATCTGCAGGCGGTTGCGCTTTTCGACCACGGGCGCCACAGCATCCATGACGCGGGCGCGGGGGAAGGTCGCGATCGCCTCGGTGCCGAAGCGGAGCTTTGAGAACAGGTCGAAGCGACCCTGGTGCAGCTCCATGATCTTCTGCACGATGGGCAGGCCGAGGCCGGCGCCCTGTTCGGCAGTCTTCTGGGCGAGCGAGCCCTGGCCGAAGGAGGAGAGCACGGTTTCGATCTCGTCCTCCGGAATGCCCGGACCGTTGTCGCGCACCGAAATGAGCTGGCCGCCATCGGCGCTGCGCTCGATGGCGAGCGAGACCTTGCCGGACTGCGGCGTGAACTTGATCGCGTTGGAGAGCAGGTTCAGCACGACCTGCCGGATGGCGCGCTCGTCGCCCCAGATCTTGGGCAGGTTTTCGCCCGCCGAGAAGCCGAGCTCGATCCCCTTCGCCTTGGCGCGGATTTCCATCATGCGCCGGCAGTCCTCGGCGATATCGACCAGCGACACGGCTTCCTCGCTGAGCTCGTATTTGCCGGCCTCGATGCGGGAGAGGTCGAGCAGCTCGTTGATCAGGTTGAGCAGGTGCTGGCCGCTGGCGTGGATATCGCCGGCATATTCCCGGTATTGCGGAATCTGATGGGGCCCGAGCAATTCGGACTTCAGCACCTCCGAGAAGCCGATGATGGCATTGAGCGGCGTGCGCAACTCGTGGCTCATGGTGGCCAGGAACTGCGACTTGGCGATATTGGCGCGCTCGGCCTGGCGGCGCGCCTCGTCGGACATGTTGCGCGCCTCCTCGAGCTCGGCGATCAGGGAATCCTTTTCGGCGCGATGCGCGACGCCCTGCAGCTCGGAGGCGTGAAGCTTGCGGGAAAGATAGACGAAGAAGATTTCCGCGCCGACCGTCACGGCGGTCAGTGCATAGTTGAGGGCACCGCCGGCGTGGACGAGCTCGGAGGCGACGGTGAGGGTTGCCGGCAGGGTGGACACCAGCGTCGCGGCAGGGAAGGTGCGCGTGGAAACCGTGTTGCTGGCGATGCAGACCAGCACCATGGCGAACAGCGATACGGAAAGATTCTGGCCGCTGGCGACAAGCGAGAACAGGGCGATCAGCGACCAGGCGATGCCGTAGGCGGTTTCGCCGGCAATGAAGATCGCCGTCCAGCGCGGTGCGTTGAACTTGTCGCGGTCGGCCACGCGCTTGAAGCGGCTGCAGACCAGCCCCAGGGCGGAGTTGCAGGCAATGGTGACGGCAACCCAGGCGGCGGCCGCATAGAGCGGCACCCAGAGGCAGGCAAACAGCCCGAGGATGACCAGCAGCACCGGCACCGGCAGGAAGCCGGCAAGCCGCGATCCGGCGTATTCGTCGAGCAGCTCGAAATCGAAAGATGCGCGGGTGCCGGAGCTCGAGGTGAGCCGCTGGCGGGCGTCGAACACCGCCTTCTGCGAGTTGCGGCGCAGGTCGCGGCCCATGCGGGCGCGCACATCTGACTCGTCTTTCGACGAAACGAACGCCATGAACGCAACTCGAACACTATCGCGGGGCCGACGGGACTCCGCTACTCTGGCGGCGACCCTAGAGCGACGTGGTTAAGGCGGGGTGAATTGCCGATCGCAAGACCGAGCCGAATGCCGCCTTTTCGCCGCAGCGCGGCCGGGCTGCGCGGGGCGCTTCTAGCAGCTCTGGTGCTCGTCGCCGCAACGCTGGCCGGTCAGCTGTTGCGCGCGCCGGCTGCGCCCATTACGGGGCAGGCGACCGCTGTCGACGGCGATACGCTCCGGCTCGAGGGCCGGCGCGTCAGGCTGCTGGGTGTCGACGCCCCGGAGCTGGCGCAGACCTGCCGCGGCGCGGATGGTCCGGAGTGGCCTTGCGGCACTGCGGCGCAGGCGCTGATGCGGCAATTGCTGGGACGGGGGGCAACGAGCTGCGTCCCCGACGGCCGCGACCGCTATGGCCGGGTGCTGGCCCGCTGCACGACCGATGGCGAGGATGTCGCCGCCCTAATGGTCAAGGCGGGGCTTGCCATTTCGGCCGGCGGCTATCTCATCGAAGAGCAGCAGGCGCGGGCGGGCAGGGCGGGTATCTGGGCCGGCGATTTCATGGCGCCGGCGGCGTGGCGGCGCAGCCATGGCGAACAGCCGCCGGGGCCCTTATCGGCCTTCGGCCGCCGGTTGGCCGCGCTCTTCGGGCGTTAACCCTGCCCCCTGTTGACAAGCAGAACGCCTTTGCCTCTTATCCAGCCTCTGCTGGGGGTTCGTTTCGCGAAGTGAGGCTTTTGGGCGGCTTCACGCAATCAAATTTCTTGGGGGCCGTGGGCTTTGGACAAGATCGACCGCAAGATTCTGACGCTGCTGCAGAAGGATGCAACGATGCCCGTGGCCGAAATCGGGCGGAAGGTGGGGCTGTCGACGACGCCCTGCTGGCGGCGCATCCAGAAGATGGAAGAGGATGGGGTCATCAAGCGGCGTGTCGCCGTGCTCGACCCGGCCAAGGTCAATGCCGGCGTCACGGTGTTCATGGCGGTCAAGACCAACGAACACAACGAGACCTGGCTGAGAAAATTCGCCAGCGTCGTCGAGGATTTCCCCGAAGTCGTCGAGTTCTACCGCATGAGCGGGGATGTCGACTATCTGCTGCGCGTGGTGGTGCCCGACATCGCTGCCTATGACGGCTTCTACAAGAAGCTCATCGGCAAGATCGCGCTCACCGATGTCAGCTCGTCCTTCGCCATGGAGCAGATCAAGTACACCACCGCCCTGCCGCTCGAATTCGCGCTGATCGCGGACGAGGACAAATAGCCCCAGCCATTCGGCTGGACCGGACTTTCGATGTGGGGAGGTAGGGTGCGCGCGGGTCATCCTTCGATAGGCTCAGGGTGAGGCGGCTTAGCCTTCACCTCCTCGTCCTGAGGTGGGAGCGCAGCGACCCTCGAAGGATGGGTAGCGCGCGCTACCCATGGTTCGAGGCTCCCTTCGGTCGCACCTCACCATGAGGTGGGTGGAATGATCCTGAGCCTGTCGCACAGCCTCATCCTGAGCCTGTCGAAGGATGGGCCACCAACTCCCTACGTGCCCGCATCGGAAGGTCGGTCCAGCCGAATGGCTGGTCAGCCGCCGGTGACGTTCATGTGGCGGGCGAGGGCCGGCTCGGTATGGGTGCGGTCGAGCACGAAATCGTGGCCCTTGGGCTTGATGAGCATGGCGCGGTCGAGGGCGGCGTCGAGGGCGCCGGGGCCGCCTTCGCGGATCGCGGCGCGCAGATCGACCATGTCCTCCTGGCCCAGGCAGAGGAAGAGCTGGCCGGTGGCGGTGAGCCGCACGCGGTTGCAGCTTTCGCAGAAATTGTGGCTCATCGGCGTGATGAAGCCGAGAAGACCGCCGGTTTCGGCGACCCGGACGTAGCGCGCCGGGCCGCCGGTCGTATGGCCGGTGGGCTCGAGCGTGTAGCGGGCGGCGAGACGGTCGCGCAGTTCCTTGAGCGGCAGATAGCTCTCCACCCGGTCGATGCCGACTTCGCCCAGCGGCATGCCCTCGATCAGGGTCAGGCCGAAGCCGCGGCCATGCGCCCAGTGGAGCATGGGTTCGATCTCGTCGTCATTGACGCCTCGCATGGCGACCATGTTGAGCTTGATCTTCAGCCCCGCAGCGTCGGCGGCGTCGATGCCGTCCAGTACATCGGCGAGGCGCCCGCGTCGGGTGATCTCGGCAAAGCGCGCCGGGTCGAGCGTGTCGAGCGAGACATTGATGCGTTTCACGCCCGCCTTGGCGAGCTCGTCGGCATATTTGCGCAGCTGGCTGCCATTGGTGGTGAAGGTCAGCTCGTCGAGGCCGTCGCCGAGATGGCGGGCGAGGCGCCGCGTCAGGCCGAGAATGTCACGGCGTACCAGCGGCTCACCGCCGGTCAGGCGGACCTTGGCAACGCCACGGCGCACGAAGGCCGTCACGATCTGGTCGATTTCCTCGAAGGAGAGGATTTCGGCCTTGGGCAGGAAGGTCATCTCCTCCGCCATGCAATAGACGCAGCGGAAGTCGCAGCGGTCGGTCACCGAAACGCGCAGATAGGTGATGCGCCGGCCGTAGCGGTCGATCAGCGGCGCGGCGCTGCTGGACGCGAGCTGCGGCTGGGAGAAGAGAAGCGTCATGAGCGATATGTAGCGCGGAACAGAAGGGGCGAACAGGCCCCCGACAACAAATGAAGCGGCGCGGGCGCGCCGACAGGACCGGCAGCAGGCGGCAGCGGGCAAACAGAAGGGGCCGGTCGGTGGACCGGCCCCGGGCAGTTGGCCTTGGAGGATGCCGCTATTGGTGGACCACTACGAGGGCACCGACGGAGGCGCGGTTGTAGAGGTCGATGATGTCGTCATTGGTCAGGCGGATACAGCCCGATGACACGGCCTGGCCGATGGTCCAAGGCTCCGAGGTGCCGTGCAGGCGATACAGCGTATTGCCGATGTAAAGGGCTCGCGCGCCGAGCGGATTGTCGGGCCCGCCGGGCATGTAGGCCGGCAGGTCGGGGACGCGCTGGCGCATCTGGGCGGGCGGCGTCCAGCCGGGCCACTCGGCCTTGCGGGTGATGACGTGCTGACCGGACCAGCGGAAGCCGTCGCGGCCGACGCCGATGCCATAGGCGATCGCCTGATTGTTCGGCAGCACGAAATAGAGCCGGAACTGGCTGGTTTCCACGACGATGGTGCCGGGCTTGTATTTGGTGGGGTAGGAGACCACCTGGCGCGGGATCGCGCTGCGGCCGCCAGGGTGGCCGGCCGTCGCGGGCGGGTTGACGGGCGTGCCGTCCTCATGCACCCATTGATTGGTCACCGGGTCCCACACCCGCCAGTTCGACTGCTGCGCCGCTGCCGGCCATGCAGACCCGACAATCAACAGTAGAGACATAACCGCAAGTATCGCGGCCCTGATGCTAGCCATTCTGAAACAGCGCCTCTTCAAATCCATCCAGCGTTAATGGCTGCCCGCCCCGACCAGGCCGGATCAGCCTGGCCCTCAGCCGCTCTGCCACACCGAAACGCAGCGTCGCCACGATTCGGTCACACTCAAGACTGCTAGCAGATATTGTGTTGCCGCCAAGCGACATTCGCCATTCACCAATGCGTGAATCCTGGTGTATGCAGCGGGCCGATGCAGCCGCGCAACATGAGCCTTCCGCAGAGACGAAAATGAAAGAAGACGAAAAACGCGCCGCGGCTGCGATGGCACTCGACGAGGTGCGCAACGGCATGCGGCTCGGGCTCGGCACCGGCTCCACGGCGCGGCATTTTGTCGACCTGCTCGGGGCGCGGGTCGCCGGTGGGCTGGACTGCCTGTGCGTTGCCACGTCGGAGGTTACCGCCGCCCAAGCCCGGGGCCTCGGCATACCTCTGACCGACCTCGACAAAATCGACCATCTCGATCTCACCGTCGACGGCGCGGACGAGATCGACCCGAACCTCGACCTGATCAAGGGCGCCGGCGGGGCGTTGCTGCGCGAAAAGATCGTGGCGGCGGCCTCCGACCGGATGGTGGTGATCGCGGACGATTCCAAGCTCGTCGCAACGCTCGGGACCGCCTTTCCGCTGCCGATCGAGGTCAACCGCTTCGGCGTCGGGGCGACACGCCGGGCGCTGGAGGGCGTGCTCGGGAAATTCGGCGCGGCGGGCGGGCTGACGCTCCGGCGCGACAAGGCCGGCGACAGCTTCGTCACGGATGGCGGCCATGTCATCCTCGATGCTTTTTTTGGCCGCATTTCGGCGCCACAAGCCCTTTCCGACGCCCTGCTCGAGGTGCCGGGCGTCGTGCAGCACGGCTTGTTCCTGGGGCTTTGCAAGGCGGCTTATGTCGCCGGCCCCGGCGGCGTGCGGCGGCTGGAGCGGCAATAGCCGCGCCGGCGGGCCCGAATGGTAGCGATTTCCATGCGGGCCGTTTATGAGAAGAGCATCTAGGGATCGCCCGCCGGACTTCCGGGCCGGGCGGACCATGGTCAAACAGGGGTGACGAACCGATGATCCGTTCCAACCGGCCCGCCAGATGGCTCGGCGCGGCGCTGCTTTCGCTGAGCCTGGCCGCCGTGAGCGTGCCCAGCTTCGCCCAGCAGGCGACGCAGCAGGAGATTTCGCCGGACCAATTGGCGCTGGCACGAAAATATGTGGACCTGACGGACATCTCGGATGTCTACGGCACCACCGTCGCCGATACCGCCGCGCAGACGCTGCGGCAAATCCTGAAGCTCAACCCGCAGATCGGCAACCAGGCCAATGATGCGGTGCTGGACGTGGTCAAGACCTACAAGGACCATCGCTCCGATCTGATGGATCAGATTTCGCGCCTCTATGCCGAGCGGTTCACGCAGGACGAACTGCAGCAATATGTGAATTTCTACTCGTCGCCGGCCGGGCAGAAGCTCGCCAAGACGAATTTCGAAATCAACCAGGATCTGCAGCGCGTGCTGCAGCTCTATACGATCAACCTGAAGACCGAGTTCTACGCCAAGGTGCGCGCCGAACTGAAGGACAAGGGTCTGATGTAATTCCAGCGCATTGCCGCTGCCCAGCTTAGGCCTCGCCTCCGGCGAGGCCTTTCTTTATTAGGGCGCAGACGATCGGGCTGGAGGGCGTGACGTGGCCGACGAAACATATGACCTCGTGGTGATCGGCGCCGGCTCGGGCGGCGTCCGTGCGGCGCGCATGGCCGCGACCTATGGCGCCAGGGTTGCCGTCATCGAGGAATACCGGGTGGGCGGCACCTGCGTGATCCGCGGCTGCGTGCCCAAGAAGCTTTATGTCTATGCCAGCCGGTTCCGCGATCTGTTCGAGGTCGCGCCGAGCTTCGGCTGGCAGGTCGACACCTCCTTCGACTGGCCGACGCTGGTCGCCAACAAGAACAAGGAGATCGACCGGCTGGAGAAGGCCTATGTATCGGGCCTGGAAGGCGCCAAAGCCGAGCTGATCCGCGACCGCGCCGTTATCGTCGATCCGCATATGGTGAGGACCGTCAAGGGCGGCCGGACGCTGAGGACGAAATACGTCCTCGTGGCCACGGGCGGGCATGCGATGGTCCCGGACATCGCCGGCAAGGAGCTGGGCTTCACCTCCAACGAGGCTTTCGATCTGCCCAAGCTGCCGCATTCGATCCTGATCGAAGGCGGCGGCTATGTCGGGGTGGAGTTCGCCACGATCTTTGCGGGGCTGGGCGTGCATACCACGCTGGTCTATCGCGGCACCTGCGTGCTGCGCGGCTTCGACGAGGATTTGCGGCAGGGGCTCGATGCGGGGCTCGAAATGCGGGGCATAAGGCGCATCTACGAAACCAATGTGCGCGGTCTCTCCAAGCAGGGCGACGACATTCTGGTGAGCTTCGGCGATGGCACGGAGGCGCCGTTCGGCGCCGTCATGTTCGCGACGGGCCGAGTGCCGAACGTCAGGGGCTTCGGCCTCGAGGAAGTCGGCGTGAAGCTGACGCCGGGCGGGGCGATCGAAGTGGACAGGTTCTCCCGCACATCGGTGGAGTCGATCTATGCGGTGGGTGACGTGACCGGCCGCATCGCGCTGACCCCGGTCGCGATACGCGAGGGCGCAGCGGTGGCCGAGACGCTGTTCAACAACAATCCGGTCGCGGTCGATCATTCGCTGGTTGGGACGGCGGTATTCGCCGAGCCGGAAGTCTCGACGATCGGGCTCACCGAGGCCGAGGCGCTGACGCATGGCGACATCGACGTTTATGTGACGCGCTTTCGCCCGATGATGAACACGCTCTCCGACAAGGCCGAGCGCATGATGCTGAAGCTGATCGTGCTCGCCGAGGACCAGCGCGTGCTGGGCGTGCATGTGCTGGGGCCGGGGGCGGCCGAGATGATCCAGATGGCGGCAATCGCGCTCGGCATGAAGGCGACGAAGGCCGATTTCGACCGCACCTTCGCCATACACCCCACGGCGGGCGAGGAGCTGGTGACTTTCAAGGCGCCGAGCTACCGTTACCGCAATGGTGAGAAGGTTTAGGGCTGGGACAAAACTGGATTCCCGCCTTCGCGGGAATGACGCCGGGGTGGGGCGCGGTCATGCCAGGCTCACTTCGTCATTCCCGCGCACCCTCACTTCGTCATTCCCGCGAAGGCGGGAATCCAGTTTGAATCGCCGCCACCACATCCCGCTTGGCAGCCTGCCTGCACCTTGATAGACCCGCGCCAGCATCAAATTCCCCGCCGAGGGAGGACGTTATGAGCAGCTGGACCCCGAGCACGTGGCGCGACAAGCCGATACAGCAGGTGCCGGTCTATCCCGATCCGGCGCGGCTGGCGTCGGTGGAAAAGCAGCTTGCCAGCTTCCCGCCGCTGGTCTTTGCCGGCGAGGCGCGCGAGCTCAAGGCGCAGCTCGCCGAAGTGGCGCAGGGCAGGGCCTTCCTGCTGCAAGGCGGCGATTGCGCGGAGAGCTTCGCCGAGCACGGCGCGGACCATATCCGCGATTTCTTCCGCGTCTTCCTGCAGATGGCGGTGATCCTCACCCATTCGGCGAGCAAGCCGGTGGTGAAGGTCGGCCGTATCGCGGGGCAGTTCGCCAAGCCGCGTTCGGCCGATACCGAGACCATCGACGGGGTGACGCTGCCCTCCTATCGCGGCGACATCATCAACGACATCGCCTTCACGGAGGAGGCGCGGGTGCCGGATCCGGAGCGGCTGCTGCTCGCCTACCGGCAGTCGGCGGCGACGCTCAACCTGCTGCGCGCCTTCGCGACCGGCGGCTATGCCAACCTGGCGCGCGTGCATGAGTGGACGATGGGATTCATGAAGGATTCCAACGCCTATCCGCGTTTCGAGGAAGTGGCGAAGAAGATCGACGACGCCATCGATTTCATGCGCGCCCTGGGCCTTACGCCCGACAATACCCCGGCGCTGCGCGAGACGCGGCTCTATACCAGCCATGAGGCGCTGCTGCTCGGCTATGAGGAAGCGCTGACCCGGCGGGATTCGATCACCAATGACTGGTACGCGACGTCCGGCCATATGCTGTGGATCGGCGACCGGACGCGCCAGCCCGACGGGGCCCATGCCGAATATTTCGCGGGCATCAAGAACCCGATCGGGATCAAATGCGGGCCGAGCCTAAAGTCGGACGATCTGCTGCGGCTGCTGGACCGGCTCAACCCCGAGGACGAAGCAGGCCGGATCACGCTGATCGGCCGGTTCGGCTCGGACCGGGTGCGCGAAGATCTGCCGCGGCTGATCGAGACGGTGCGCCAGGCCGGCCGTACCGTGGTCTGGTGCTGCGACCCGATGCACGGCAATACGATCAAGGCGTCCACCGGCTATAAGACGCGACCCTTCGAGCGCGTGCTCGCCGAGGTGATGGGCTTCTTCGAGGTGCACCGGCAGATGGGCACCTATGCCGGCGGCATCCATATCGAGATGACCGGCGACGACGTCACCGAATGCGTGGGCGGTCTTTCCGCCGTCACGGAAGAAGGCCTCAAGGACCGCTATCACACCTATTGCGACCCGCGCCTCAATGCGAGCCAGGCGCTCGAGATGGCGTTCCTGGTGGCCGAGGAGCTGCGCGCCCTGCGGGGCAATGAGCAGGTGGTGCACAAGGCGGCGGAGTAGCCAGGCGGTCGCCTGGACCTGACTTTCGAGGTGGGCGGGGTGGGGTGCGCGTTGCCCATCCTTCGACAAGCTCAGGATGAGGTGGGAGCGAGCTTGGGCTGAGGCGGGAATTAGGTAGAGCTGAGGCTGAGTTGGAGCAGGCTCGGGATGAGGTAGAACGAACTCCTACGTCATGGTGAGCCTGTCGAACCATGGGCAGCGCGTGCGGCTGGATTCCGGCCTTCGCCGGAATGACACCGGAGAAGGGGCACCGCCTCGCCCAACCACCGCCGTCATTCCGGCGAAGGCCGGAATCCAGCCGCACGCGCCGCCTTCGCCCTTCCGGCTACTCCGCCATCGCGATCTCGCGCAGCACCCAGCGCCGGTTGTCGCTCCTGAGGTCGATGCGGGCGAGCGGGGCAATATCGATGCGCCAGAAGCTCGTGGCGGATGCGCCGATTGCCGCGACCACCGCGGCGCGGATGACCGCCGGATGGGTCACGGCAATGATGCGGCCGCCATCCTCCCTTTCGCCATCGAGCCAGGTGCCGACCCGGGTGATGAGGTCCTCGACGGATTCGCCGCCGTGCGGTGCGCAGCGCGGGTCGGTGGTCCAGGCGGCCATGCCGGAGGGATCGTCGTCGAGCACTTCCTCGAAGGTGCGGCCCTCCCAGCGGCCCAGGTCGATGTCCGCGAGCAGGGTTTCGCGCCGGGCGTCGAGGCCCAGCGCCTCCGCCGTTTCGCGCGTGCGGCGCTCGGGCGCCGCAAAGCAGCGGGTGGCGGGGCCGAGCAGCGGGGCGGCTTCGATCGGCTCGATGGCCTCGTCGCGCGGAAAGGCCGCGCGGCGGGTCGCGGCGGTGGGCGCATGGGCGATCAGCAGCAGGCGTGTCGGCATGGCTCCTTCTCTCCGCCCCCTCGCGTCGCGTTCGCCGCAATCGCATTGACAATGGCGGGCGCCTCTTTACTGTAACATTTTGTGCAGTCGTGGAAGCGGAAGCCGGTGGAATCCCGGCGCGGTCGCGCCACTGTAACCCGAGGACGCCCTGGCGTGCCTGGGGGAGCCAGACCCGGCCACGACACGGCAACAACCTGACGGGACGCGCAATCCCAAGGAGCAAGAATGTCCGATATCGCATTGACGCCGGCGGCGTCCGTCGCCACCCCGATTCCGCTGCGCGAGCTCTGGCCCTGGCTGGTGTTCGGCGGCCTGATCGCGCTTATCGCCATCTATTTCGTTGGCGCGGAGCAGGGGGCGACCTCACTCATTTCCGGCATGTATGTGCACGAATTCGTTCATGACGGCCGGCATCTGCTCGGGTTTCCCTGCCACTAACGACCTGGACTTTTCGACATGGCTAGAACTTTTCTGATCCGCGGCCTGCTCTGCGGGGTTGTGGCGGGCGTGCTTGTTTTCCTTTGCGCCAAGCTTTTCGG
>DASZUI010000274.1:0-9619 GCA_035547675.1 Devosia sp. | reverse complement strand
GGCAAGCCGGCGGAGGCCGGGCCGGCGAAGGCGGCCGCCGCGGAGGAATATAAGGGCTTCCTGATCAAGGCGACGCCGACGGCGGCGGGCAGCGAATTCCAGCTCGCCGGGACTATCGAGAAAGAGGTCGGCGGCGAGCGGAAAAGCTACAATTTCGTGCGCGCCGACCGGCTGTCCAGCCGGGACGAGGCCGCCTCGCGGGCGATCGCCAAGGGACGGCAGCTCATCGACGAGCAGGGCGAGCGGCTCTTTCCCTCCTCGTGAGCGGGGCGGGGTTGTCCGGCCTGGCCGGACGACCCATATTCAACCGGATTCTCCAATCCCTGCCGGCAGTTCGACGCCTCCCGCTCCGGGCAGGTGCAGCGGCCCAGCTTTCGCAGAAGAGGCATTAAAATGGCCAAAAAGCCCGCGCATCGCGCCGAGTTCGTATTGTTCGACGTGGTTTACGAGGACGGCACTCAGCGCTCCAACCGCCGCGTGCCGGCGGAAATCCTGGGTGGACTCGATGGCGACGAACCGGCCCGTTCCGCCATCATGGAGCAGGACCGCGAGATTGCCGAAAAGTCCGGCATGCCGCCATTGGCTATCAAATCGATCAAACGCAGCGGGGGGAAGTAGCTCCAGCGTCGGTGTGCGCGTCTGGATTCCGGCCTTCACCGGAATGACGCCGGGTCTGGGGCACTGCGTTGCCACTCCACCTTGTCATTCCGGCGAAGGCCGGAATCCAGAACCCACTCCGCCTATCGGACTAAGCGCTCGCCTCCAGCGCCGGCGTCTTGACCGGGCCCAGGGCCTTGTCGATGGCCGGCTTCACGACGGTCCCGAAGAGCTCGATGGCGTGCATGACCTTGTCGTGCGGCAGGGTGCCGACGGAGAGCTGCAGGCCGAAGCGGTCGTGGCCGAACCACTCGTGCTGCATCAGAATCTTGTCGATCACCTGCTGGGGCGAGCCCATGAAATAGGCGCCCTGCGGACTGGCGCCGGCCTCGAATTCCTCGCGGCCGCCCGGCCGCCAGCCGCGCTCGCGCCCGATACGCGCCATGGCGGCGTGGTGCGCGGGAAAAGCGATGTCGAGGGCTTCCTGCGAGGTGTCGGCGATGAAGCCATGCGAGGAGATGCCGACCGGCAGCTTGCCGGCATCGTGGCCGACCTTGGCGGCCGTATCGCGATAGAGCTGTACGAAGGGCTGGAACTGACGCGGATAGCCGCCGATGATGGCGATCATCAGCGGCAGTCCGTAATAGGCGGCGCGGGCGACCGAGTTCGGCGTGCCGCCGACGGCAATCCAGAGGGGCAGCGGCTGCTGGATCGGCTTGGGATAGATTTCGAGGCCGGGGATGGGCCTGGTGTGCTGCGAGCCGGGCCAGCTGACCTTGCCGCCCTTGCGGATTTCGAGCAGCTCCTCGAGCTTTTCCTCGAACAGCTCGTCATAGTCGTTGAGGTCGTAGCCGAAGAGCGGGAAGCTCTCGACGAAGGAACCACGCCCGGCCATGATCTCGGCCCGGCCGCCGGAGATCAGGTCGAGCGTCGAGAACTGTTGATAGACGCGGACCGGATCGTCGGAGCTGAGGACGGTGACCGCGGTCGAAAGGCGGATTCTGCTGGTGCGCGCGGCCGCGGCGGCGAGAATGGTCACCGGCGCCGAAGCCACGAAATCCGGCCGGTGGTGTTCCCCCAGGCCGTAGAAATCCAGGCCGAGCTGGTCGGCCAATTCGATTTCCTCGAGCAGGTCCCGAAGCCGTTCGGCGGGGGTCTGCACGACGCCGCCATCGGCGGTATTTTCGGCGAAGGAATACAATCCAAGCTGCATGGCCGGTTCTCTGGAATCCGCAAATCTTTGGCATAGATGGGGCCGAGGGCGGGGCGCGCAAGGCGGCACAGCCATGTGCCCAAGGATGGAGCTCACGTTCTGACGTAATCAGAACGTGAGTTCTAGGTACTTGAGTTGTCGCGTTTTCGAACCGGAAAAGTGGAACCACTTTTCCTGAAAACGCTCCCGCCGCGCGCCGGGCAAAAAAAGACCCCGGCGAACCGGGGTCTCCGCTTCAGGGGAGGACTGAAGCTTAAGGCGAGGGCGTGGCCGGCGCTGCGGGAGCGGCCGGCGTTGCGGGCGCCGGGCTGGCGGGCGGCGTGCTCGAGGGCGGCGTCGCCGGCGTCATGGCGCTGTTGTTGTCGGTGGGCGTATTCCCGGCGGGCGACGAGGGCGCCATGGTGGAGGGCGTGGTCGTCGCGTTATTTCCGGCCGCGGGTGCCGTGCTGGTTACCGACGGATTGTTGGTCGTGCCGGTCGTCGGGGTCGATGAGTGCCCAGCAAAGACGAAATAGGCGATGAGGATCAGGGCAACGACGATGATGCCGCCAATGATCCAGCCCGCGGAGGAGTTGTTCTCTCGCTCATAGACGTTTTCGCGCTCATAGACGGTCTTTGGCGTGCCGTCTGCATTGTAGAGCGAATCGCGGTCTGGAGTAGCCATGGTTGAACTCCTTGTCATGGGTACTGTTTCCGAGCCATAACGCGAGGCCGGTGGGATCGTTCCTGACTTGTTGCTTCCAGTTCACGAAATTGTATTCGTATCGTGATCTGGAATGCTTCGTTCTCTTGTCGCAATTCTGCCGCAATCTGATCAGCCGAAAACGGTGGGCAAGACGGCGCCGCCATTGAACGCCGGCGGACCGCGCCGCATCATGCGTACATGAGTGGACATGATCGCGACCTGGTGTTCGCCGCCCTGGGGGACGGCCACCGGAGGCTGCTGCTCGACCGGCTGCGCCGCTGCAACGGGCAGACGCTGACGAGCCTCGCCGACGGCCTCGGCATCACCCGGCAGGCGGTGACCAAGCATTTGAAGCAGCTCGAGCTGGCAGGCCTGGTGATGACGCGCCGGCGCGGCCGGGAGAAGCTGCACTTCCTCAATCCGGTGCCGATCGACGCGGTGGCCATGCGCTGGCTTCGGCAATTCGCCGAGCTGCCACTCGAAGTATTGGTGCCGGCGAGGGATTAAGGCCGGGAACATTCCCGGCCTTAATTGTCGCGTCTTCTTAGCCGCCCTGTGCCAGGGTCACGAGGGGGGTGATCCGCCTTATGGTGACGCGGCGGTTGATCCGTTCCGGTCCATCCGTCTGCACCTTGAGGAAGCGCTCGCCATAGCCCTGCGTGGCCAGGTTCTCCGGGGGCACGTGGTAGAAGTCGGTCAGGATGCGGGCGACGGTTGCGGCGCGGGCATCGGAGAGCTGCAGGTTGGCGATATCCGAGCCGACTGCATCGGTGTGCCCCTCGATGAGGAACGTCTCGGCCGGGTTGCGTTGCAGCAGGGCCAGCATGGCCTGGGCGACATTGTCGAGGGCCGCGATCTGGTCGGTCGAGATGGTCGCCGCCCCGGTATCGAAGGTGAGGTCGCCGATTTCCAGGCGCCGCACCGAGTCGCGGATGCGGGCCGAGCGCTTTACTTCGTCGATCGAATAGAGCCGCTGAACCTTCTCGACCGGCGGTTGGGCGAAGAAGTCCTGCAGCTGCCGCTCGCTGGCGCCACGGGCATCCAGCACATAGTCCTGCGGCGGGATGGTGAGGCGGAGCGGCGGCAAGTCGGCGCCCGGGTCGCGCCAGTTGAGCAGCTCGTCGTCGTTGCGATCATCGAAATAGGCGAGGACCGTCTCGTGGCCGTTCCGGTCGAAGCGCGAGCGCCTGAGGATGTCGCCATTGCGGTTGTAGATGGTGACGACGCGCACGCCACCGGGTCGGGTGATCGTCTCGCGGTAGCGATTGCCGGGCAATTGCTCATAGGTCGTTCTGTCCTGCGGATCGGCGGCGATGCGCTGTTGATCCTGGCCGGGACTGTTGACGATCAGCTGGTTGCCAAGCTGCAGCACCACCCCGATGCCAAGGCCGATCGGATTCGGTGGCGGGGCTGATTGCGGTTGGCCAGCCGCCTGGGCATTGCCAGGGACCGGAGCATTGCCGGGGGCCGGGGCATTGCCGGGGGCCGGACCGCCCGGACGGCCGGGCCGCTGCGGCGCGCCGTTCGGACCGGGTGCGCCCGGCGTGGGCGCGCCGCCTCGGGCCGGGCGGCCATTGGCGATGACCTTGGCGTCCTGTGGCGTTGCGATGGCCGGCGCGGCCGCCGCATTGCCGGCCGGCGGAGCGATCGGCTGGCCCTTGGCCTGATCGATCGGCGCCAGCTTTTCCGGACGGATGCCGGCCTGAGCGGCCTTGTCATTGCTCGGCGGCGGCGGTGGCGTGGTAGGCACCGGGTGTGCCGGGGCCGGCGCTTCGCCGGTCTGCTGGTCCTTGGCACTGTCGAGCAAGGGAGCGACCTCGCTCGGCGGCACGCTCTTGGGCAGGTCGTGAATGATTTCGGCGGGCTGGCCGCTGGCCGTGGTTGCGGGCGCGGGCTGGCTGGCCTGCGGCGCTGCGGGCGCGGGGCTTGTCGCCGCCGGGGCCTGCGGCGGGGCGGTGACCGGCTGCTGCGGGGCTTGCGGTGCCGGCGCCGGGGTCGCTGGAGCGGGCTGGGCAGGTGCCGCCGGCGCGGGTGCCACCGGAGCGGTTTCGGGGGCAGCGCTCGCAGGGGGCGGCGCAGCCGGCCTGCGCGCCGGCTTGGCGTTGGGCGCTGTCGGGGGCTTGCCCTGCGGGCCAGGGGAGCTGGCCGGCTTCGTCTCCGGTGCCGGCGTCGGCGCCGGCTGTGCCGCCGGCGCGGCAGGCGGGCTTTCAGGCGATGGTGCCGGCTTCGCCTCCGGGGCGGGTTTTGCCTCAGGCGCAGGTTTGGCCTCAGGCGCAGGCTTGGCCTCGGGCGCCGGCTTGGCCTCTGGTGGCGGGGCGGGCTCGGCCGCGGGCGGCGAGGCCGGTCTTGCCGGACGAGCCGGCTTGGCTTCGGGCGCCGGCTGTTGGGGCGCGGCCGGCGCGGGTTGCGGTTCAGCCGCCGGAGCGGCCGGCGGCACGGGCTTTGGTGCAGCCGGCGCTCGCGCGCCCTTCTGCTTGGCGAGCAGGGCCTCGCAGGCCGCCTTGCCGGTCACGCCGGCAGCGGTGCAGGCCTCGGGCAATTCCGCTGCAGCCGGCGGCTCGGCAGCCGCCGGGCCGGCTGCGTCGGGTGCCGCCGGCGCGGCAGGTGCGGCAGGTGCGGCAGCCGCCGGGGCCTCCGCTGCAGGGGCGGCCTGGGCAGGCGCATCCTGCGCCAGACTCAGGACCGGAGTGTCCATGAGCAGGGCAAGGCCGAGCCCGGTGGCGAACCAAAGTCGGAGCCGCATCGGAATTTCCTCTCGCGTTGCTGCTATTGGTCGGAGCTGCCCTTGAGCAGCCATTGGACGGTAACGTCGACATCGTAGGTGAGCTGGCCGGCCTGTACCGGCACGGCCGCGGCGGGAGCAGCGGCGGCAAGGGTCTTGAAGACCACCGGACGCGGGGCATTGCCGCCGGTCTCGTTGATGCTGAGAATGTCCCCGAGCCCGACGCCGGCGGCGTCGGCATAGGTCCTGGCCTTGGCCGCGGCATCGGCAAAAGCGGCCTTGCGCGCCTCCTCCATCAGCCTGCTGCTGTCGCCCACGGAAAAGCTGATGCCGTTTACGGTGTTGGCGCCGTCGGAAACGATTTTGTCCAGGATCGCGCCCAGCCCGTCGAGCTTGGCGATCTTCACGTCGACCGTGTTCTGCACCTGGTAGCCGGTGATTTTCGGGGGCGGCGTGTTCCCGTTCTGGTCGCGGTCGGCGTAGAAATATTGCGGATTTACGGAAAAATTCGTGGTCTGGATGTCGGCCTCGGCAATGCCCGCCGCCTTGAGGGTCTCGAGCAGGGCGGCCACGGCCTTGGTGTTGGCGTCGAGCGCCTCGCGGGCCGTCGTCGCCGTGCTGGTCACGCCGGCATTGATGGTAGCCATGTCGGGCGCGGTGGTCGCTTCGCCCCGGCCCTCCATGACGATGCTGGGGCGCGGGGGCGCGCTTTCATCGGCGAAGGCAGGCTGGAGCTGAGCGGCGGTCCCAATGACGGCGAGGCCCAGCGGCAGGATCGGCAGAATGTGACGCTTAAGGGGATGACGCATTTAGGGAAATTTTCCTCATTCCGGAATTCGCCGGGATGCTGCAGAGCCAATACGTCACCATTGCGGCAGGTGCGACAGGCTGCCGCACTGAAGAAAAGCCCGCGGCAGCTGATGCTTTTTTCCGGTGTCCGCGTTAGGCGAGAGCAATATCGGGCAAACTGCGAGTGCTCATGCCGTCCGCTCCCCCAAAAGTCGAAACCATGCCGCTGCGCGATCCGCATCCTGCCGGCAAATCGACGATCTTCGGCCTGCAGGCATTGCGCTTCTGGGCGGCGGCAATGGTGGTCGTCACCCACGCGCTCAATCGCGAGGTGAACGCCTACCATCCGTTTCCGCTGCCGCGGGCGCCCTGGATGGAATCCGGGGTGGACATCTTCTTCGTCATCTCCGGCTTCATCATGGTCTATATATTGAGGCCCGAGAGCCGCGCCGGCGATTTCTGGCTGCAGCGCTTCACCCGCATCGTGCCGCTCTACTGGCTGGCGACGCTCGTCGCTTTCCTCGGCGGGCTAGTGCTGCCCGACTGGTTCTTCGGGACACCCGATCCCCTGGCGACGCTCCAGAGCCTGCTGTTCGTGCCGATGGGCCCGCAATCCTGGCCGCATCCGCTGATCTCGCCCGGCTGGACGCTGAATTACGAATTCGCTTTCTACACGATCCTGGCGCTGTGCCTGGCCATAAGGCGTCCGCCCTTCGCCACGGCGGCGGTCGTCATTATCACCATCACCGCCATCGGCCCGCTGCTGGCCGGCCGACTGTTCTTCCTCGGCTATTATTCCGACCAGGCCCAGATGCTCGAATTCCTGTTCGGCATGGGGGCGGCGGTGCTGTGGCGCGAGCACCGCTTCCAGCCCTGGCAGGGGCTGGCGATGGCCGTCCTCGGCATGGTGCTCATCTACTTCCTGTGGGAGTTCAAGCTCGAATGGCCACGCGGCATCAAAGCCGGGCTGCCCGCCTTCCTGGTGGTGTTCGGTGCGCTGGTCAGCGAGCCGATCTGGCGGCGCTCGGCGGCGCTGCAGCAGGTGGCGCGGCTGGGTGACGCATCCTACTCGATCTATATCGTGCATTACTTCTTCGTGACGGCGATCGCCACCCTGTTCGCCCGGAACCAGGCGATCCACGATGCGGTGGGGCCGGTCGGCTTCACCGTGCTGATGGTGGTGGTCGGGATCGGGGCGGGCATCCTCGCCCACATCTATGTCGAGCGGCCGCTGCTGAGGCTCGTCCGGTCCTGGCTGCCAGGACACCGCCGGACGGAACGCCCGCCGCAGGGCTCGCTTGCCGTGGCGCAGCCAAGGGGCTAGGAAGCCTCGGGAAAAGGAAGCCGAGGGTTCAGGATGGCCGAGGGAATCGTGCCCGGCGAAGGCGTGCTGGTCGGGCGGGCGATGCTGCCTGGTTTCGCCTTTCCACGCGTGGTGACGGTGCGCGGGAACACGCTGCTCGATATTACGAGCCGCGCCGCGCCGACGGTGCGCGACATCTGCGAAATGCCGGAGCCGGCGCGCTATGTGGCCGAGGCCGCCGGGAGCCCGGCCGGCGAGCTCGATGCCGTGCTCGCCAATAGCTGGCAGGCAGAGCGCAAGCCGGGAGTTGCCTATCTGCTGTCGCCGGTCGATTTGCAGGCGATCAAGGCGGCGGGTGTGACTTTCGTGGTCAGCCTGCTGGAGCGCGTCATCGAGGAACAGGCGCGGGGCGACAAAAGCCGCGCCGACGCGCTGCGGCAGGACATCGTCAAGCTGATCGGCACCGATCTTTCCAAGCTGGTGCCCGGGTCGGGCGCAGCCATGGCGGTTAAGCGGACGCTGATCGAGCGGGGCGTCTGGAGCCAGTATCTCGAGGTCGGCATCGGGCCCGATGCCGAGGTCTTCACCAAGAGCCAGCCCATGGCGACAGTCGGGTTTGGCGCCGATGTCGGCGTGCTGCCGATCTCGCAATGGAACAATCCCGAGCCGGAACTGGTGGTCGTGGTGTCGAGCGCCGGCCGCATTGTCGGGGCGACGCTGGGCAATGACGTCAACCTGCGCGACGTCGAAGGGCGCTCGGCGCTGTTGCTGGGCAAGGCCAAGGACAACAACGCCTCGGCCTCGCTGGGGCCGTTCGTGCGGCTCTTCGACGGCGAATTCACGCTGGAGACGGTCAAGCAGGCGGAGATCGAGCTCAAGGTCACCGGGCCGGACGGGTTCAAGCTCGACGGCTATTCGTCGATGCGGCAGATCTCGCGCTCGCCCGAGGCGCTGGTTGCCTCGACCATCGGCGGGCACCACCAATATCCGGATGGCTTCGTGCTCTATCTCGGTACCATGTTCGCGCCGGTCGAGGACCGCGGCGGGCCGGGCAAGGGGTTCACGCACAAAATGGGCGACATCGTCGCCATCTCGACACCGGCGCTGGGCACGCTGAGCAACCGTGTGCAGCTGGCAACCGATTGCCCGCCCTGGACCTATGGCGCGAGCCATCTGCTGCGCGACCTGGGGCGAGCCGGGCTGCTGTAGTTTTCATCGACGCTGCCCTCGGGCGCGGACCAACGCGGAAACGGAAGAAAAATGGCCGAACTGCACAAAAATCTCATCGATGGCGAATGGGTCGAGGGCACGGGTGCGCCCAACATCAACCCCTCGAACACCAATGAGGTGATCGGCGAATACGCTCAGGCCGATGTCGATCAGACCAGGGCGGCGATCGCCGCGGCCAAGGCGGCATTCCCGGCCTGGTCGCGCTCCGGCATTCTCGAACGCCACGCGCTGCTCAGGAAAACCGCCGACGAAATCCTGGCGCGCCGCGAGGAGCTGGGCACGCTGCTGGCGCGCGAGGAGGGCAAGACGCTGCCGGAAGCCATTGCCGAGGTGACGCGCGCCGGGCAGATTTTCGATTTCTTCGCCGGCGAGGCGCTGCGGCTTTCGGGCGAGATGCTGCCTTCGGTGAGGCCGGGCGTCGGCGTCGAGATCACGCGCGAGCCGGTGGGCGTCGTCGGGCTGATCACGCCCTGGAACTTTCCGATCGCCATTCCGAGCTGGAAGATGGCGCCCGCCCTCTGCTTCGGCAATACCGTGGTGATCAAGCCGGCGGACCTCGTGCCGGGCTGCACCTGGGCGGTTGTGGACATCCTCAAGCGCAACGGCCTGCCCAAGGGCGTACTCAACCTCGTCATGGGACGCGGCTCGGTGGTCGGGCAGACCATGCTCGACAGCCCCGACGTAAAAGCCATCTCGTTCACCGGCTCGGTGGGCACGGGCCGGCGCGTGGCAGATGCCAGCGTCAAGGTGATGCGCAAGTTCCAGCTCGAAATGGGCGGCAAGAACCCGACCGTCGTGGTGGACGACGCCGACCTCAAGGTCGCGGTCGAGACCGTGGCGCAGAGCGCCTTCTATTCGACCGGCCAGCGCTGCACGGCGACCTCGCGCGTCATCGTGACCGAAGGCATCCATGACAAATTCGTCGCGGCCATGGCCGACCGCATCCGCAATCTCAAGGTGGGCGACGCCATTGCCAAGGACACCGAGATCGGGCCGGTGGTCGATCCGAGCCAGCTCAAGCAGGACACGGACTATATCGAGATCGGCAAGAACGAGGGCGCCAGGCTCGTCGTTGGTGGC
>DASZUI010000273.1:0-14709 GCA_035547675.1 Devosia sp. | reverse complement strand
GCGGCAGACTCCTGAAGCGTCGTGCCTCCTTCTGGATTCCGGCCTCCGCCGGAATGACGGTGGTGGGCACTGTTCTGCCCTACCCCAGGCCCTCGCGAACGCCGCTCCTCCTGGCACTCTCCGCCCTGCCCCGAGGCTCCTTTCACCTCTCCCTGGGGGGAGAGGTCGACGCGCAGCGTCGGGTGAGGGGGCCTTCTACCGAGCGCCGGTTTATTGCCCCATCGTGCTCCTCAAGGTGAAGGGGCGATAACGACCTCAGCTACCCACATCGAGGGCCGGCCCCGTGCGCGTGCCTGGGCTTGGCCCCTTCGCCGAATGGTCCTATCAATTTCACGACCATTCCGGGAGGACCAAGATGGATTATCGCAAGCTCGGCAATAGCGGCGCGGTGGTGACGGCCTATTGCCTTGGGACCATGACGTTCGGGCACGAGGCGGACGAGGCCACCTCCCACGCCATCCTCGACGATTATTTCGCCTGGGGCGGCAATTTCATCGACACGGCCAATACCTACTCCATGGGCCTGTCCGAGGAGATCGTCGGCCGCTGGCTCAAGGCGCGGCCGACCGAGGCGAAGCAGGCGGTCGTCGCGACCAAGGGGCGTTTTCCCATGGGCGACGGGCCGAACGATCTGGGGCTCTCCCGGCGCAATCTCACCCACGCGCTCGAGGATTCCCTGCGCCGGCTCGGGATCGAGCAGATCGATCTCTACCAAATGCACGCCTGGGACCCGCTGACGCCCATCGAGGAGACGCTGCGCTTCCTCGATGATGCGGTATCGGCGGGCAAGATCGCCTATTACGGGTTTTCCAATTTCCTCGGCTGGCACATCACCAAGGCGGTGCATCTGGCCAGGGCCAATCACTGGGCGCTGCCCGTGACGCTGCAGCCGCAATACAATCTGCTGGTGCGCGAGATCGAGTCCGAGATCGTGCCGGCCTGCCTCGATGCGGGGATCGGGCTCTTGCCGTGGTCGCCGCTGGCGGGCGGGTGGCTCGCCGGCAAATACAAGCGGGACGTGATGCCGACGGGCGCCACGCGGCTGGGCGAAAACCCCAAGCGCGGCATGGAAGCCTACGAGGCGCGCAATGCGCAGGAGCGCACCTGGGCGATCATCGGGGCGGTGCAGGATATTGCGGCTGCGCGCGGGGTCTCGGCGGCGCAGGTGGCGCTGGCCTGGGTCGCGGCGCAGCCGGCCGTCACCTCGGTGATCCTCGGTGCCCGGACGCGCGAGCAGCTCGCCGACAATCTCGGCGCCGCCCGGCTCGCCCTCACCGCCGCGGAACTGACCGCCCTGACCGAGGTCAGCGCACCGCCCATCGGCGAATATCCCTATGGCCGCGGCGGCACCAACCAGCGCTCCCGCAAGCTCGAAGGCGGCCGGTAACCAGGCATTCGCCTGGACTGGATTTTTCGATGCGGCGAGGTAGAGAGCGCGCTGCCCATGGTTCGAGGCTCGGCTCTCGCCTCGCACCTCACCATGAGGTGGGTGGAATTGGATGGCATCCCACAGCCGCCCGATGGCCGCTCACTTCATACGCTCCCCGACCTCATCCTGAGCCTGTCGAAGGATGGGCAGCGCGCTCGGTATTCCGGCGCGAAAGGGATTGAGAATGCAGCGCGCGGCTAACTGGATTCCGCCTGCGCGGGAATGACGGCGTGGAACTGGGGGGCGGTGACTTGACGCCGGGGGTGGAGGAGGGGCGTGCCTTGCTCGCCTGGCATTGCCCTGCGCCTTATCCTCTACGTCATTCCCGCGCAGGCGGGAATCCAGTTTGGCTGCGCTGCCGTCTTCACGCCTTCAGCGCCGCGTTGATCGCCGCCTCGAGCTGCTCGGCGAAGAAGGGTTTGTCGAGCTTGACGAAATTGCCGGTCGACTGGGGGAGTTCGGCATAGCCGGTGGCGATGACGACGGGCAGGCCGGGGCGGAGGCGCGCGGCTTCCTGGGCGAGCTGCAGGCCGGTCATCTGCGGCATGGCCTGGTCGGTAATCAGCAGGTCGATGCCGGGCTCCTGCTCCAGGATCTCGAGCGCCTTCTTGCCGGTGGTGGCCTCGATCACCCGGTGGCCCATGTCCTCGATCATGGCGGCGGTGTTCATCAGCACGAGCCCGTCGTCGTCGACGGCCAGAATGGTGCGGGCGACGGTCGGCCTGGGTTCTTCGCCGGCCGCATCCGGCGCCGGGCCGGCCGGGGCCTCGGGCATGTTTTCGGCGGGGCGGAGCCAGATTTCGGCCGTGGTGCCGGCATCGGGCCGGCTGTGAAGCACCAGCCGGCCGCCGAGCTGTTCGGCAAGGCCATGCACCATGGAGAGCCCGAGCCCGGTGCCCTTGCCGACACCCTTGGTGGTGAAGAAGGGTTCGGTGGCGCGCGCCAGCGTGTCGGCGTCCATGCCGGCCCCATGGTCGGTGACGGCGAGGCGGACATAGTCGCCCGGCGGCAGGCCGGTCGGATGGCCGGGCGTCACCTGCTCGTTGCTGGCGGCGATGTCGATCGTGCCGCCATTGGGCGAGGCGTCGCGGGCATTGACGGCGAGGTTGAGCAGGGCGAGCTCCAGCTGGTTGGCGTCGCCGACCACCGGCTTGAGGCCGGGATCGAAGCGCGTGCAGATATTGATTTCCGGCCCGACCGAGCGCTGCAGCAGGGCGGCCATGCCATTGACGAGGCCGGGAAGGTCCACGGCGGTCGGGGCGAGCTCCTGCCGGCGCGCAAAGGCGAGCATGCGCTGGGTGAGCGAGACGCCGCGCCGGGCGCCCTCGAGCGCATTGTCGAGAAGCTGATGGCTGCGCGCATCCTCGGGCAGGCGCTTGCGCAGCATTTCGAGGCTGCCGATCACGGCGGTAAGCAGATTGTTGAAGTCATGGGCCACCCCGCCGGTGAGCTGGCCGATGGCTTCCATCTTCTGCGCCTGGAAAAACGCGGCGCGGGTTTCTTCAAGAGCCTGCTGGGCGGCGCGGCGCTCGGTCATGTCGCGCGTGACCTTGGCGAAACCCACGAGCTCGCCGGTTTCGTCGCGGACCGGATCGATGACCACATTGGCCCAGAAGCGCGAGCCGTCCTTGCGGACGCGCCAGCCTTCGAGCTCGAAGCGGCCTTCGGCCGCCGCGGTCGCCAGGGCGCGGGCGGGGAGGCCCGAGGCGCGATCCTCCTCGGTATAGAAGCGCGAAAAGTGGCGGCCGAGGATTTCCTCGGCGGTATAGCCCTTGATGCGCTCGGCGCCGGCGTTCCAGCTTGCCACATAGCCGTTCGCGTCGAGCATGAAGACCGCATAATCGGTCAGGGCATGCACGAGCAGCTTGTAGCGAGCTTCCTCGGTGAGAAAAGCATCCCTGGCGGGAGCGGTCCCGAACTGCGGTCGATCCGGCATCAGTGCGCCGAGCCCCGTGATGGCTGCCGGCATCGTATTCTTTCCCATGTGCACGGCAGAGGAAATGTGCCAGCGGCCGTAAGGATGCAGGGCCGCGAAGATATTTCGGGCCGGTGGCCGGATTGCTCAGGCAAGGCGCGCGGCGATTGTCTTGGCGAGGGCGGCAAGCTCGGCATCATCGGCCTTGCTCGGCGCGCCATGGGGGCGAATCTCGCTGCCCTCATAGGCGGGGATAATGTGGAAATGCAGGTGAAAAACGCTCTGACCCGCCGGCGCCTCGTTGAACTGGACGAGGCGGAAGCCGTCCGCGCCCGTCGCAGCGAGCACTGCGCCGGCGATCTTCTGCACCTTGGGGATCACCGCCGAGAGCACTTCGGGGTCGGCGTCGAGCAGCCCGCGCGAGGGCGCCCTGGGGATTACCAGCGTATGGCCGCGCGATTGCGGGAAGACGTCCATGATGGCGAGGATATCGGCGTCCTCATAGACCTTGTGGCTCGGGATGCTCCCTGCCAGGATTTTGGCGAAGATATTGTCGGGATCGTAAGCGGGCATGTCGGGCTCCAGTTTTGCCCGACTATTCACTGAAGCTCGCCCTTGCGGAAGGGGGTGTAGCGGTCGAGCACTTCCTGTTCGTGCGCCACCGAGGCGCGCTCGCGCACCAGATAGTCGGCGATGGCGCGGCGCAGGCCGGGATTGGCGATGTAGTGGATGGAACGCATGGTGGTGGGCTCATAGCCGCGCGCCAGCTTGTGCTCGCCCTGCGCGCCCGCCTCGACGGTGGGCAGCTTATGGGCGATGGCATAATCGATCGCCTGATAGTAGCAGATCTCGAAATGCAGGAACGGCACGTGCCGGGTGCAGCCCCAGTTGCGGCCGAAAAGCGTGGTCGTGCCGGCGAGGTTGAGGGCGCCGGCGATGGCGCGCGGGCCGTCATAGGCGAGGATCAGCACGACGCGGTCGCCGAGATATTCGCCAAGCAGCGAAAAGAACTTCCGGTTGAGATAGGGCCGGCCCCATTTGCGGCTGCCGGTATCCTCGTAGAACTCGAAGAAGGCGTCCCATGCCTCCTCGGTCAGGTCCTTGCCGGACAGCCATTTGACCGTGAGCCCGTCGGCGAGGGCGTCGCGGCGCTCGCGCCTGATGATCTTGCGGTGGCGCGAGGAGAGGGTGGCGAGGAAATCGTCGAAGCTTTCGTAGCCCTGGTTGTGCCAGTGGAACTGGGTGTCGTAGCGGACGAGCCAATCGGCGCCGACGCCGAGCGCCGCCTCGTCCTCGGGCACGAAGGTCGCATGGATCGAGGAGGAATCGAGCCGGTCGCAGAGGGTTTCGGCGGCGGTGAGCAGGGCGCGCTTCAACGCCGGATCGTTCGAGGCGGTCAGGAGCTTGGGCGCGGTGACCGGGGTGAAGGGGATCGAGCATTGCAGCTTGGGATAATAGCTGCCGCCGGCCCGCTCGAAGGCGTCGGCCCAGCCATGATCGAAGACGTATTCGCCTTGCGAATGGGATTTGAGGAAAAGCGGCATCAAGCCGACTGGCCTGCCGTCCTCGTCCTCGAGCAGGATGTGCTGCGGCTGCCAGCCGGTGCGGCGGGTGGCGCAGCCGGATTCCTCGAGCGCCCGGAAGAAGGCGTGGTCGAGGAAGGGATTGTCGACGACGCCATTGGTGGCCGGGAGCAGGCCGTTCCAGACCGCGGCGGGAATCGAGCCCGTCGAGGTATGAATGGCGGCGCGGAGCGACTCCTCAGGCACTTTGCGGTGAAAACCCTTCAAACACGATCTGGTCGGCGGCTCGGCGCGCGGCCGTCTCTTCCTGCGGCGAGCGGATCGTCCAGCTGGTCACGGGCTTGCCCAGCGCGCGAAACAGGCGGACGGCCGGCAGGTCGAGCGCGTCCTTGGCGACCGAGAGGAAATCGAAGCGGGTCACCGGCCAATGCAGCAGGTGTCGCAGGGCAATGCGGTCGGATTGCGTCAGGCTGGCATAGTCGGGGCCGGTGGCGACATAGCGCTCCGTGATGATGCCGAGCGGGCCGCGACAGCCGGCGCGGCGCAAGGCGATGAGCAGGCGCGGATCGAAGGATTCGAAGCAGATCGGGCCCTTGTAGCGGCTGGCGATGTCGACGACGACATTGGCGAGCTGCTGGGTCTTTTCGGGCCGCTGCTGCTTGAGTTCGACCTGCAGCAGGGTGCGGCCATTGGCCTGTTCGAGAAACTGGCCGAAGGTCTGCGGGCGATCCTGGGCGGCGCTGCCGAGGAGCGGGGCCCCGAGCACGACATCGGACTGGGCATCGCGGATGTCGCCTTCGATGCCGAGCAGGCGCTCCATGCCGTCATCGTGGAAGATGACCGGCACGCCGTCGCGGGTGAGCTGCACGTCGCACTCGACGGCGAAGCCGGCCTGGTAGGCCGCCTCGAAGGCCGAGCGCGTGTTCTCGATGATGCCGGCTTCCCGGTTGTGCAGGCCGCGATGCGCGATGGGCCTGTCGAAAATGCCCTTGCCCATCAGACTTCGACGATCGCCTCGATTTCGACGGCGGCGCCGAAGGGCAGGGCGGCCACACCGATGGCGGCGCGGGTATGCTTGCCCTTGTCGCCGAGCACGCCGACGATGAGGTTGGAGCCGCCATTGGCGACCAGATGGTGCTCGGTGAAGTCAGGGGTCGAGGCGACGAAGACCGTGAGCTTGACGACGCGCTTGATGGCATCGAGCTCGACGCCGCCATTGTGGACGATCTGCGCCAACACGTTGAGGGCGGCGAGCTCGGCCGCATTGCCGCCCTGCACGACATTCATGGTTTCCCCGAGCAGGCCCGTGACCACGCCGTTCTCGCCCGAGGATATCTGGCCCGAGACATAGAGCAGATTGCCGGTCTTGAGGACGGGCAGATAGCTGGCGACGGGGGCCTTGGCCGCGGGGAGTTCGTAGCCGTATTGGCGGAGCTTCTCGATTGCGCTGGTCATTTGTTACCTCTTGGGCCCCTGTGGCCGCTCTGCTCTTCTTGCTGCCGGTCTGTGCCGGTGGTTGATCCGCGGCCGGGCGACCGCTGGTAGAGTTTGCCGCGCACCAGCGCGTCGCGGCCGAAACGACCGCGCACCTTGTCGATGGCGCGCTCGGCCGCCGCCCGCCGCGCAATCTGCGGCTCGACGAGATCGACCGGATCGCCGGCCGGCGCGGGCTCGATTCCCGATACGCCGATGCCGATGAGGCGGAAGGCGGTGCCGTCGACCTCGCGGGCCAGCAATTGCAGGCCGGCCTGGTAGAGCGTATCGGCCAACTGTGTCGGGATCATCAAGTGCCGGGCGCGGGTGCGCAAGCGAAATCCCGCCGATTTGAGCTTCAGCGTCACCGTGCCGCCGACGACGCCCTTGGCCTTGAGCCGTTCGGAGAGCCGTTCGGTAACCGAGAGCAGGGCGGCGGACAGTTCCTCGAAGCTCGACAGATCGTGGTTGAAGGTGGTCTCGGATGAAATGGTCTTCATCTCGCCATCGATGTCGACCGGCCGGGCGTCCTCGCCGCGGCTGAGCCGGGCGAGGCGGGCGCCCATTTCGCCGTAGCGCCGCATCAGGTCGGCGGGGTCGGCCGCCTGGAGCTGGCCGATGGTTTCGAGCCCGTCGCGCTTCAATTGCGCCTCGAAGACCTTGCCGACGCCGAAGATGAGGGAAATCGGCTTGCTCGCGAGGAATTCGACGGTTTCGGCCTTGCCGATCACCGCGAAGCCGCGCGGCTTGTCGAGGTCGGAGGCGATCTTGGCGAGGAATTTGTTGTGGCTGAGGCCCACCGAGACGGTGATGCCGATCTCGTCCTCCACCCGGCGGGCGAAGCGGACCAGGACCTCGGCAGGGCTCGCCCTGTGCAGCGCGGCCGTGCCGGAAAGGTCGAGGAAGGCCTCGTCGATCGAAAGCGGCTGCACCAGCGGCGTCAGTTCGTCCATCAGCGCCCGGACCTGGCGCGACACGCCGACATATTTCTGCATGTCGGGTTTCACGATCACGGCGTCCGGGCAGAGCTTTTTCGCCTGGAACATGGGCATGGCGGAATGGACGCCGAATTGGCGGGCGATGTAGCAGCAGGTCGCGACCACCCCGCGCACGCCGCCGCCCACGATCAGCGGCTTGTCGAGGAGGCTCGGGTCGTCGCGTTTTTCGATCGAGGCGTAGAAGGCGTCGCAGTCGACATGCGCGATCTCGAGCCCGAACAGTTCCTCATGGGCCAGCAGGCGCGGCGAGCCGCAGCGCCGGCAACGCGGAGGCGATGAGGCAGCCGCGAAGCGCTCGCCGCAATCCCGGCAGAGGAGGCCCAGTTGCCGCATGAGGTCAGCCGGTGGGGTTGAGTCGATGCCAGACCCGCATGAAATCCTCGGGCCTGAGGCCATTATTCGCACACAATGTCAGCATGAGCGGCTCGTTACCGGCAAAATAGTCGATGAGGCCGTTGGCGAATTGCTGCGTGCCGACGGCGCGGCGCAGCGCGGTGGGGTCGTAGCCGGCAAAGCCCATGAATTCAGCAAGTTGTTCGGGGTTCTCGACAAGCTGGCCGAGGCAGAGGTCGGCCAGTACCGAGGTCTCCAGATGCCGCTTGTCGGAGGCGCCCATGAGCTTCCCATTCGCTGTTTCGAAAGCATTTGATGTTACCCCAGCGATGGGGCAAAACGAAGCGCCGCCGCGCGACATCCGCCATTTTCGGCTGACAGCTTGCGGCAGTTGCGTGGTCGGGGGATTGTCTGGAGTCCATGGCCAAGACCGTCATGATCGTTGAGGACAACGAGCTCAACATGAAGCTCTTCAACGATCTTCTTCAATCCCGCGGCTATTCCACCGTGCAGACGCGCAACGGCATGGAAGCGCTCGAGCTGGCGCGGGCGCATCACCCCGACCTGATCCTGATGGATATCCAGCTGCCCGAGGTTTCCGGGCTGGTGGTCACCAAATGGCTCAAGGAAGACGACGAGCTCGCCTCGATCCCGGTGATCGCGGTTACCGCCTTCGCCATGAAGGGCGACGAGGAGCGCATCCTGCAGGGCGGCTGCGAGGGCTATATCTCCAAGCCGATCTCGGTGCCTCATTTTTTGGAAACCATTGCCCGCTACATTGGGCCCGCCAATTAGGGCGGGATCGGCTCGCCTTCCGGGGGCATGGCTCGCCGGTCGCGCCGCATAGCGATCGCGCCTGCTGGGCCTCCTTTTCGGCAGATCGGGGAGCTGGCGAGTCAAGTTGACGGCGCGCGTACTCATCGTCGACGATATTCCGACCAATGTCCGCCTGCTCGAGGCGCGCCTCAGCGCGGAATATTACGACGTCATCACGGCGTCGTCCGGCCGGCAGGCGCTCGAACTCTGCGTGGCCAACGATCCCGACATCGTGCTGCTCGACGTGATGATGCCGGAGATGGACGGCTTCGAAGTGTGCGCGGCGCTGAAGGCCGACCCCAGGACGCAGCACATTCCGGTGGTGATGATCACCGCGCTCGACCAGCCTTCGGACCGGGTGAAGGGGCTCGAGGCGGGGGCCGACGATTTCCTCACCAAGCCGGTCGACGACGTGCAGCTCATGGCGCGCGTCAAGAGCCTGGTCCGCCTCAAATCGCTGACCGACGAATTGCGGGCGCGGGCGCAGACCGGGCGGCAGATCGCCGCCGAAGACGCCATGCGGGCGATGGACGGGATTTCGGGCGAGGACGGGCGCGTCCTGCTCATCGATACCGATCCGCGCCATGCCGAGCGGCTCAGGGCCTATCTCGCCGGCAACAACAGGGTGGACGTGCTGGCCAATCCGCAGGAAGCGGTGTTCCAGGTTTCCGGGCAGGACTACGAACTCGCGATCGTGTCGATGGCGCTGGGCGAGTTCGACCCGCTGCGCGTCTGTTCGCAGATCAGGACGCTCGAGGCCACCCGCACGCTGCCGGTGATCCTGGTGGCGGAGGATGGGGACCGGCCGCGGGTCATGCGCGGGCTCGATCTCGGGGTCAACGACTTCATCATGCGGCCGGTCGAGCGCAACGAACTGCGCGCCCGCGTCCGCACGCAGATCAAGCGGCGGCGCTATGCCGAAGAGTTGCGGCAGACGGTCGACCATACGCTGGCGCTCGCCATCACGGACGAGCTTACGGGGCTCTATAACCGCCGCTATTTCGAGCGGCATCTGGCGATCATGCTGGAAAAGGCGCGCGAGCAGGATCGCGACATGGCCCTGATGCTGATCGACATGGATTTCTTCAAAGCGGTGAACGACACGCATGGCCACGATGTGGGCGATGCGGTGCTGCGCGAATTTTCGATGCGGCTGAGGCGCAATGTGCGCGGCGTCGACCTGCCGTGCCGCTTCGGCGGGGAGGAATTCGTCGTCCTGATGCCCGATACCGATTACGGGCAGGCGCAGGGCGTGGCCGAGCGGGTGCGCATGGCGGTTTCGGAGCGGCCTTTCGAGGTGGCGCCGGGCAGGAGCCTTTCCATCACCGTGTCGGTGGGCGTTTCGCTCAACGAGGCGGCGACCGACACGCCCGACGTGATCCTCAAGCGCGCCGATCTGGCGCTCTATCGCGCCAAGCGCGAAGGTCGCAACCGCGTCGTTTTCGACGCGGCTTAGGCTCAGCAGAGAAGAAGCGCCGTATAGGACTGAACTCGTTGCCCGGTTAGGGTTAACGCTTCATTATTAATGTTGCGCCGTCTTGCGTTTGATGTGTGTCGGAGTAGGTTCTGGCCAAGGCAATTGCGTGAATACACGTATGCCAAGTACTCCCTACGGCTTCTCTCAGGTCCGCCGCAACTCCTGGGTCCCGTAGGGCGGCTGATCCGGCTGCGGGCAAGAGTGGCCTCTTCGACATGCCGCGCCGGATCAGCCACTTTTCCCTTGTCGACAGGTAGGCGCCTCCCTTGCCCATGGGGCCGGGGTAGGCGCCTCTGTCTGGATTCCGGTCTTCGCCGGAATGACGGGGGGGTGGGGGCACGGCCTTGCCTGCTTCACTGGGTCATTCCGGCGAAGGCCGGAATCCAGAACAAGCGCAGACGCCCCGGAACGCTGCAAACGAAAAGCCCCGCATCGGGCGATGCGGGGCTCTTCCATACTGGTTCGGAAACCGATCTTACTTGATCTTGGCTTCCTTGAACTCGACATGCTTGCGCACGACGGGGTCGTACTTCTTCATCGACATCTTTTCCGTCATGGTGCGCGTGTTCTTCTTGGTGACGTAGTAGAAGCCGGTATCGGCGGTCGATACGAGCTTGATCTTGATCGAAGCGGCTTTTGCCATTTGACTTGTCCTTGGAAGCGGACGGCGCGGCGCGCCTCCGGAAATTTGCGGCGAACCTACGGATTTCGCCACCGATGTCAACCAGCCATTCGGCTGGACTTCGAACCGGCCGCAGGCAAAATCCCTCCTGTGGAGGGATTTTAGGCGAGAAGGCCATGAGGGCTATGCCCGAATGGCGTCGGATTTTCTATGCGGCGGGGTAGAGCGATATGGTGGACAGTACCGAGCTGATCAAGAAGCTGCAGATCAAGGCGGGCCAGCGGCTCTGGCTGATCAATGTGCCCCGGCCCTTCGCCGAGGCGCTGACGGCCGGCGCCGAAGTGGAGCCGGTGCCGGCGGGCGAAGCCTATGACGGGGCGATCGCCTTTTGCCAGAATCCCATGGAGGTTGCGAGCTTCGCCGGCCAGATCCTGCCCGGGCTGCCGGCCGATGGCCTGTTGTGGTTCGCCTATCGCAAGGGCGAGGCGGGCCGGCGGGCCGGGCTGACGCGGGACACGGGCTGGGAAGCGCTCAAATCGCAGGGCTTCGATACCGTCCGGTCCATCGCCTTCGACGAGGAGTGGACGGGGTTAAGGTTCCGGCAGAGCGAAGTGGTGAACAGGTAAGGGTGAGGTTGCTGAGAAGGCCCCCTCACCCGGATTGCTGGCGCAATCCGACCTCTCCCCCCGGGGGAGAGGTGATCGCGAGGCGAGGCGGTGCCGTATCTTCACCTCTCCCTTGGGGGAGAGGTCGGCGCGAAGCGCCGGGTGAGGGGACCTTGCCCTTGGTCCTACTGCTTCCGCGCCAGCACCACCGCCGGGTCTTCCTCAGGCAGGGCCGGGTCGGGTATGCGTGCGTCGAAGCCGTGCATGCGGTTGGCCCATTGCAGGGCCACTACGGCGCCCTTGATCGACGGCAGGGTCGCCAGCGGCAGGATGATCGCCAGCGGCACCAGTATGGCCACGTACCACATCGGGTTCACGTTCTCGAACCGCATCTCCATCTCGAGCATGGCGAAGATCAGGACATGGCCGACCAGCACGATCGAGAGATAGGGCGGCAGATCGTCGGCGCGGTGGTGGAACAGTTCCTCGCCGCAGACCGGACAGGTGTCGTTGACCTTGAGATAGCTGCGGAACAGCTTGCCCTGGCCGCAATTCGGGCAGCGGCACATAAGCCCGCGGCCGATGGCCTGCCACATGTCCCGCTTTTCGGTATCGAGAATTTCGACACCCATGTCAGTGCCTCCTGGCCCTGGATTGATATGATCTATATGGGCGTTTGCCCGCCTTCCTGAAAGTGGGCGCTTTGACCAATGTGCCTTCCGAGAGAAGCTGGAACCTGAGCGCGCCGGCGACCGGGGCCGCGTCCACCAGCTTGACCGTGACGCGGTCGCCGAGGCGGTAGCGCTCGCCCGTGGCCTGGCCGATCATCGCCTGCTCCTCCTGCACATATTGATAGTAGTCGTGCCCGATGGTCGAGGCGGGGACGAAGCCGTCGGCGCCGGTCTCGTCGAGGCGGATGAAGAGGCCGGATTTGGTGACGCCGGAAATCTTGCCGGTGAAGGTCGCGCCGATCTTGCCGGCGAGGAATTGCGCCAGCAGCCGGTCCACCGTTTCGCGCTCGGCCAGCATGGCGCGGCGCTCGGTCGAGGAGATGTGCTGGGCGATGGGGCCGAGCTTTTCGATCTCCGATTCCGAGAGGCCGTCCTTGCCGAGCTTGAGCGCGGTGATGAGCGCCCGGTGGACGATCAGGTCGGCATAGCGGCGGATGGGCGAGGTGAAATGCGCGTAGCGGTCGAGGTTGAGGCCGAAATGGCCGTAATTCTCGGGCGAATATTCGGCTTGGGCCTGGCTGCGCAACACCATTTCGGAGACCTGCTCGATATTGCCGGCAGCGCGAGCCTTGTCGAGCATGCGGTTGAAATCGGCCGGCCTGACGGCCTCGGACTTGCCGAAAGGCAGGTCGAGCGAATTGAGGAATTCCTTGAGCGTGTTGAGTTTTTCGCGGCTCGGTGAATCGTGGACGCGATAGACCAGCGGCGTATGGTGTTTTTCCAGCGTCTCGGCAGCCGCGACATTGGCGGCGATCATCATCTCCTCGATCAGCCGGTGCGCGTCGAGGCGGGGCGGGACGTGGACGTTTTCGACCAGGCCCTGATCGTCGAGCAGGATTTTCCGCTCGGGCAGGTCGAGATCGAGCGGCGAACGCTTGTCGCGCGCCTTGGCCATCAGGCCATAGGCGGCCCAGAGCGGCTTGAGGATGGTGTCGAGGATGGGTCCGGTGGTGTCGTTGGGCCGGCCATCGATGGCGGCCTGCGCCTCGACATAAGAGAGCTTGGCGGCAGAGCGGAAGACGATGCGGTGGAAGGAATGGCTCTTCTTCCGCCCGTCCGGGCCGATGACCATGCGCACTGCGATCGAGGGCCGGTTGACGCCGGGGCGGAGCGAGCAGAGGTCGTTGGAAATCCGCTCCGGCAGCATGGGGACGACCCGGTCGGGGAAATAGACCGAATTGCCGCGCAGATAGGCTTCGCGATCCAGGGCCGTGCCGGGGCGCACATAGGCGGCGACGTCGGCGATGGCGACATAGACGATGTAGCCGCCGTCATTGCCGGGATCGGTGTCGGGCTCGGCGAAAACGGCGTCGTCATGGTCCTTGGCGTCGGCCGGATCGATTGTGATGAGCGGTACGTGCCGCCAGTCCTCGCGGCCGGAGAGCGTCACCTCGCCGGCCTCCTCCGCCTCGCGCAGCACGGCGGCGGGGAAGCGGTAGGGGATTTCGAGGTTGTGGATGGCGATCATGGAGACCGCCTTTTCCGTCTTCGGATTGCCGATGACGGCGACGACCCGCGCCTTGGGGATCATCAGCCGGCCGGTCATTTTGACCTCGACCTCGACCAAATCGCCGTCGCGGGCCTCGCCCAAATCGCCGCCATCGATGCGCATTTCGCGCTGCTTGCGGTCGATGGGAACGAGCCTTGCGCCGTCCTCCTCCAGCCGGACGATGCCGATCTGGCCGCGGCGGGGCTTGTCGAGGATCTTCATCGCCCGCGCGGTATAGACCGGCAGCGGGCCGTCGCCGGCATGGATGCGGGCGAGGATGCGGTCGCCGGGGCCGGGCACGACGCGGGCGCGGGGCGGCGTTTCGACAATGACGCGCGGACGCTCGCCCTCCTCCTCGTTCCATTGCGCCGGGAAGGCGTGAAGGTTTTCCGGGTCGGCGTCGCCGGGGATATCGAGCACGGTGACGGCGGGCAAGGTGGCGGTGCGGCGGATGGTCTTGCGGGAGCGGGCGAGGAAGCCCTCCGCCTCCATCTCCTTCAGCAGCACCTTGAAGGGCGTGCGCATGTCGCCCTTGATGCCGAAGCGCTTGGCGAGATCGCGCTTGCCATCGAGGCTCGGGTCCTCGGCCATGGCGGCGAGAATGTCCTCGCGGGAGGGCAGGGTGCCCGTCTCGTAGGCGCGGTGGCGGGGGGCGGGTCTGGCGGCGGATTGTTTCGGCATGGGCTATAGATGGGCCGCGCGGGGGCGATTGTCGAGGCGGGGTGGCGCGCGTGGCCCATCCTTCGACAGGCTCAGGATGAGGCTTCGACAGGCGTAGGATGAGGTGGGTGGAACCGGCTCGGGATGAGGTTGGTGCGACGGGTAGGATGAGGTTGGTGCGGCAGGCCAGGATGAGGTTGGTGGATTCTAGGGCGATCCAGCCCCACGACCTCATCCTGAGCCTGTCGAAGGATGGGCAGCGCGCACGAGGGACTCTAGCGTTCGCCCGTGCGTGCCGAAGGCCCCCTCGCCCGGCGCTTCGCGCCGACCTCTCCCCCGAGGGAGAGGTGAGGCTGTGGCGAGGTGGTGCCACCTCTTCACCTCGCCCTTTGGGGGAGAGGTCGGATTGCGCAGCAATCCGGGTGAGGGGCCTTTGCCTACGCCTCAGCCGATACGCCCTTGGCCGTCTTCTTCGCCGGTTTCTTGGTCGCAGCCTTCTTCGGCGCCGCGGCTTTCTTTGCCGGCGCCTTCTTGGCGGCGGCCTTCTTTGGGCCGCCCTTGGCGGCGATGAGTTCGAGGGCCTTTTCGAGGGTCACGTCCTCGGGCTTGAGCTCCTTGGGCAGGGTGGCGTTGACCTT
>DASZUI010000272.1:0-4579 GCA_035547675.1 Devosia sp. | reverse complement strand
CGCGCGGATGGCGATGGCCGGACCTTCGCCGCGCAGGGCTTCGACGAGATTGTCGGCGCCGGGGAAAAAGGAAGCGGTGTGCCCGTCATTGCCCATGCCGAGGACCACCGCGGCATAGCGGCGCGGCAGGGTCTCGATCATGCGGTTGGTGCGCTCGATGGCCGCCGCGTCGGGTGCCTCGCCGCCGGTATAAAGCGGCACGAAATGGGCGATGGCCGCCGGGCCCTGCAGCATCTTCTCGTTGACGAGCGCCGCATTGGAGCGGTCATTGGTCTCGTCCACCCAGCGCTCGTCGACGAGCGTCACGTAGACCTTGGCCCAGTCGATGCCCTTGCGCTTGCCGAGCTCGGTGAAGAACCGGGCGGGCGTGGTGCCGCCCGAAACCGCGATGGCGGCGATGCCGGAGCGAATCTGGGCCGCCTCGATATTTGCCGCGACCGCTTCGGCGAGGGTTTTTGCGAGCGTGACGCGGTCCTCGAAATCGTGGCGCTGGAGTTCCTGCCCGCCGGGCATCAGTCGTCTTCCTCGTACCAGGTGCGGCCGTCGCGCTCGATGAGGGCGATGGAGCCGGTGGGGCCCCAGGTACCGGCCGTATAGGGCTGCGGGGCCTCGCCCGAGGCGTCCCAGGCCTGGCGGATCGGATCGACCCACATCCAGGCCGCCTCGAGCTCGTCGCGGCGCATGAACAGCGTCTGGCTGCCGCGGATGACGTCGAGCAGCAGCCGCTCATAGGCTTCCGGCGTGCGTTCGCCGAAGGCCTGCGCGAAGGAGAGATTGAGCGGCACCTCGCGCAGCCGCATGCCGCCGGGACCGGGGTCCTTGCTCATCATCAGGAGCTTGACGCCCTCGTTCGGCTGGAGCCGGATGATGAGCTTGTTGGCGCGCGGGGCACCCTCGGCGTGCTCGAACATGGAGTGCGGGATCGAGCGGAACTGGATGACGATTTCCGACACCCGGTTGGCCATGCGCTTGCCGGTGCGGAAGTAGAAGGGCACGCCGGCCCAGCGCCAGTTCTCGATTTCGGCCTTGAGGGCGACAAAGGTCTCGGTGCGCGAGCCCTTCTTTTCGGGCGGCAGTTCTTCCTGGTAACCCTTGACGGCGGAGGTTTCCGAACTGACGGCGCGATACTGGCCGCGCACCGTGTTCTTCCAGACGGCGTCGCCGGTGATGGGCTTGAGCGAGCGCAGCACCTTGAGCTTCTCGTCGCGCAGCGCATTGGCCTCGTCGGAGGCCGGCGGCTCCATGGCCACCAGGCAGAGGAGCTGCAGCATATGATTCTGGATCATATCGCGCAGGGCGCCGGATTCGTCGTAATAGCCGCGCGTGCCGGCGCCGACGGATTCGGCGACGGTGAGCTGGATATGGTCGATATGGGCCGAGTTCCAGACCGGCTCGAAGAGGATATTGGCGAAGCGCAGCGCCAAGAGGTTCTGGACCGTTTCCTTGCCCAGATAATGATCGATGCGATAGACCTGATCTTCCTCGAAGATCCGCGTCACCTCGTCATTGATCTCGCGGCTCGACTGCAGGTCGTGGCCGAGCGGCTTTTCGATCACGACGCGGGCGTCGCGGCGGTAATAGCCCTTCTTGGCGATATATTCGCAGGTCGGCCCGAAGAGGTCCGGGGCGATGGCCAGGTAGAAGGCGCGCACGATCGCCGGATCATCCCGCAGCTTGCCCGAAAGGTCGGCCCATTTGGCCTCGTTCGCCACGTCGTTGGCGACGTAGGAGAAGACCTTCACGAAGCGGTCGATGGTCGCCTTTTCCTGATATTCCGGCTCGACGAATTCGGCCACGCTGTCGCGCGCGAGCTTCTGGAATTCGGCGTCGCTGAGGGCGCTGCGCGAGACGCCGATGATGCGGCTCTGCTCGTCGAACTGGCCGTCCTTGAAGCGGTGGTAGAGCGCCGGAATGAGCTTGCGCTTGGTCAGATCGCCGGTAGCCCCGAACACCACATAATCGAAGGGCTGGACGGGAATGATGCGGCTGGACATAGCGCGCAATCTCCTATCGAGAAAATTCATTGGAAGCCGGGCTCGATGTGTCGAAATTCTGCCTTGCGAGGATGACCGCTCCGTGAAGCGGCTCGTGCATTGCCGGCACGATGAAGTCGCCATAGCGCTCGACCAGCATGGGGTAGAGCCTGGTGCCGAAGCCGCCGACGGCCGCCATCTTCTCGACCCCGCGCGCCTTGAACCAGGCGACGTAATTGTCGATGTAGCCGAACTCGATGGCCATCATCTTCTGCGCGACCGCATCGCCCTTCTCGTAATGCTCGAAGAAGAGCGGGATCAGGGCGGCATAATCGGCGGGCTTGCGGTCCGAAAAGGACCATTCCATGACCGCATCGAGCGTGCCGCCGAGCCTTACGATGACCGCTTCGGTCAGCGGCGAGGCCGCGACGAGGCCGTCCGCCGCCTCGACGGCATAGCGCGCCAGCTCGCGGCCGAGGATGGCGCCCGACATCTGGTCGCCGATGTGGAAGCCCCAGCCCCCGCACTGGAAGCGCTGCTTGCCGACGACCGCCAGCGCTGCCGAGCCGGTGCCGATGATCACCACGCCGCCATCGCCGCCGCCATGGGCACCGGCGCAGGCGATGTCGATATCGTCATAGACGTCGACGGCGGCGAAGGGCCAGGGCCGGCGGGCAAAGGCTTGGCGCGCCGAAACCATCCGGCCGCCGGCCATGCCGAAGCAGGCGAAGGTGTTGGCGGTTTCGGAATAGTCGATGCCGGCCTTGGCGAAGACCTCGCGCGTGCCCTCCATGATGGAGCGATAGGCCGGCTCGCCGCCCTCGATCTGCAGGTTGGACCGGCCCCCCGCCGCCTCGGCCAGCGTGTTCAGATCGGCGTCGGCCAGCCTGATGCGACAATTGGTACCGCCGCCGTCAACCCCGAGATAATAGCGCGCCAAGCCCCGGCCCCGATCCTGCAGCGCCGGCCCGTGCGGCCGGCCATTTCGGCGCGGACCATAATGGGAAAGGCCCGCGGGCGAAAGCGGAAAGGCGAAGGGCCGGCATGCCGGCCGCGCATGACGCCGGGCCGCGGCGCATGAGGCTGGCGGCGCCGAAACCCCCAAGCTAGGCTGCGCGTTGTCGACAAAGCGGTTTCAGAGAGGCAGGCAATGAGCAGGCATGTGCTGGTGCTGGGCGGCGCACGCTCCGGCAAGACCTCCTTTGCAGAAAGGCTGGCCATGGGCGCAGGGATCAAGCCGGCCTATCTGGCGACCGCCGAGGCGCTCGATGCCGAAATGCGCGAACGGGTGGAAACGCACCGGCGCATGCGGGCGGCCCGCTTCGAAACGGTGGAAGAGCCGCTGGAGCTGGCGCGGGCGCTGGAGGACGCGGCAGGCCGGCACGACGTGATCCTGGTCGACTGCCTGACGCTCTGGATCACCAATCTGCTCGGGGCCGGCCGGGATGTCGCGGCAGCGGTCGAACAGCTCGGCCTGGCCTTGGCGCGGATCGAGGAGACGCGCGTCATCCTGGTTTCGAACGAGGTGGGACTCGGCATCGTGCCGGACAATCCGCTGGCGCGCACGTTTCGCGACCTGTCGGGCTCGACGCACCAGCGCATGGCCGAGATCTGCACGGACGTCTATTTCGTTGCCGCGGGCCTGGCGATGACGCTCAAGGGCACGCCGCCGGCCGCCAACTGAGCGGCGCGCGCTATCCCCAGACCAGCACGGACAGCGCCACGGCGATGCCGAGCGCCAGGTTGAGCAGCATGTCGTAGAGCTCGAGGGCCCGGCGGATGTCTTCCGGGCCGAGATCGGCGTTCCCCCGGCCGAGCCGGGGCAAATCATGCACCTCGCCGTCATAGGAACGCGGGCCGCCGAGGGCGAAGCCGAGGCCGCCGGCCATGGCCGCCTCGGGCCAGCCGGCATTGGGCGCATCGTGCTTGCGGGCATCTTCCAGCATGACGGTCCAGGCCGCCCTGGCGCTCGCCCCGGAGGTCAGCAGGCAGGCGGCGGCAATCATCACGCCGGCAAGCCGGGCGGGAATCCAATTGGCGAGATCGTCGAGTTTCGCGCTGGCCCAGCCGAAATCGCCATGGCGGTCGTTGAGGTGGCCGACCATGGAATCGGCGGTGTTGAGGGCCTTGTAGAGCGCGATGCCGGGCAGGCCGAGCACCAGCAGCCAGAACAGCGGGGCGATCACCCCGTCGGAGCTGTTCTCGGCAAGACTTTCCACGGCCGCCCGCGCCACGCCGGCCTCGTCGAGCGCTTCGGGATCGCGGCCGACAATGCCGCGCACCGCCGCGCGGCCCGATTCCAGCGAACGATCGAGCGCATCGGCGACGGCGCCGACGGCGCGGCCGAGTTCCTTCTGCGCCAGCAGCGGGGCGGCGAGCAATCCCTCCAGCACGAAGCCGAAAGGCAGCGCACGGCAGATTTGCTCGAGCAGAAGGGCGGGGATCAGCGTTGCGACCAGCAGGAGGACGAGCGCCACGACGCCATTGCGGCGGCGCGTGGGCCCGGGCGCGCCATCATGGTTCAGGGCCGTGTCGAGCCGGCCGATGAGCCAGCCCATCCAGACGACCGGATGGCCGATGGCCTTGAAGAGCCCCCGCGGATAGCC